>DATMJE010000256.1:0-9499 GCA_035553995.1 Usitatibacter sp.
CGTGAGGATGAGGTAGAAGCCCGGCACCTTGTTCCATTCCGCATTCGCGGCCGCGGCCCTGAAGGCCTCCGCGTTCGCCTGGACGAATTCGCCTTCGCGGTTCTGCACCGCGGCCGTATTCATCTTGTTCTGCAGCGCATAGGCGTATTCGACGTAGCCGATGGCACCGGAGATGCGTTGCACGTACGAAGCGACGCCTTCGTTGCCCTTGCCGCCCACGCCGGTGGGCCAGTTGACCGAAGTGCCCTCGCCGACTTTCGCCTTCCATTCGGGGCTCACCTTGGAGAGATAGTTCACCCAGATGAACGTGGTGCCGGAGCCGTCCGAGCGGTGGACCACGGTGATGTCCTGGCTCGGCAGCTTCACGTTCGGATTCAGCTTGGCGATAGCCGGGTCGTCCCACTTCTTGATGTTGCCGAGGTAGATGTTCGCGAGGACCGGGCCCGTGAGGTGCAGCTCACCCGGCTTCACGCCCGGCAGGTTCACCACCGGCACGTCGCCGCCGATCACCGTCGGAAACTGGGTGAGCCCGCCCTTGTCGAGCTCCTCGGGCTTGAGGGGCATGTCCGAGGCGCCGAAATCGACGGTCTTCGCGGTGATCTGCTTGATGCCGCCGCCCGAGCCGATCGACTGGTAGTTCATGCCCGTACCGGTGCTCTTCTTGTACGCGTCGGCCCACTTCGCGTAGATCGGGTACGGAAAGGTGGCGCCCGCGCCGGTGATGTCGGCGGCGGTCGCCGCGGTGGCCACGGACGCCGCGAGGGCAAGCGGCGCCAGCAAGCGTGCGAATCTCATCGATGTTCTCTCCTGTCGGTATGACCCGCACTCTATGAAGCTTTGGTGACATTTCCGTGACAGGCGCTCTCGTCCATGGCCTTGACTTCGGGTGCATTTGAAGTCCGGGTGTCCAAGTCAGGCATCCTTGTATCGGTTCGAACGTCCACGACGCGGCCCAAACATGAAGAACCGACCAGAACGGCCCCACGGCACGAGCGATTCACCTTGAAGACCTTCGAGCGCTACCTCTCGGTCTGGGTGCTCGCCTGCATCGCGGGCGGCATCGTGCTGGGCAAGGCGATACCGGGCGTGTTCGACGCGCTGGGCGCCCTGCAGGTGGCGCGGGTGAACATCCCGATCGGGCTCCTCATCTGGGTGATGATCATCCCGATGCTGATGAAAGTGGACTTCAAGGCGCTGCACGAGGTCCGCAGGCACGCGCGCGGCATCGGCGTGACGCTGTTCGTGAACTGGCTGGTGAAGCCTTTCTCCATGGCGTTGCTGGCGTGGGTCTTCGTGCGGCATCTCTTCGCGCCGTGGCTTCCGGCCGGGCAGCTCGATGGCTACGTGGCCGGGCTCATCCTGCTCGCCGCCGCGCCGTGCACCGCGATGGTGTTCGTCTGGAGCCGGCTCTCGAACGGGGACCCGCTCTTCACGCTGTCCCAGGTGGCGCTCAACGACACCATCATGGTGTTCACGTTCGCGCCGCTCGTGGGGCTGCTGCTGGGCATCTCGAGCATCACGGTGCCGTGGGACACGCTGGTCGCGTCCGTGGTGCTGTACATCGTGATCCCGGTGGTCATCGCGCAGGCGGTCCGTGGGGCGCTGCTGCGCCGCGGCCCGGCGGCCCTGGAGCGTGCCATCGACGCGGTGTCGCCGTGGTCCATCGCGGCGCTGCTCGCCACGCTGGTGCTGCTCTTCGCCTTCCAGGGCGAGTCGATCCTGCGCGAGCCGCTGGTGATCGCATTGCTCGCCGTGCCGATCCTGCTCCAGGTGTTCTTCAACGCGGCGCTCGCGTACCTCTTGAACCGCGCGTTGGGCGAGGCGCACTCCGTTGCCTGCCCGTCGGCGTTGATCGGCGCCTCCAACTTCTTCGAGCTCGCGGTGGCCGCGGCCATCAGCCTCTTCGGCATCGACTCGGGCGCGGCACTCGCGACGGTCGTGGGCGTGCTGATCGAGGTGCCGGTGATGCTGCTGGTCGTACGCGTGGTGAACGCGACGCGTGGCTGGTACGAGGCGGCCTGAGGTGCCGCCGGACCCGCTTGCAGGCGCGCCGCGAATTGTATACAGTATCCAGCTTTGACCCAGATCAAAGGAGACTTGCCATGGCTGCCCTGATGGACCGCGACGAATTCCGCACCGCCCTGGAGAAGGCCATCGCGGGGAAGAGCGCCAACAAGTCTCCGTTCAGCATCGCGTGGGCGAGCGGCAAGCTCTCGCGCGCGCACCTCGCGCGCTGGTGCGAGAACCACTACCACTACGTGGGCCCGTTCGCCGACTACCTCGCCTACATCTACGGCCGCACGCCGGACACGATGACCGAGGCGAAGGACTTCCTGCTCGCCAACATGTACGAGGAGGAGATCGGCGGCGACCGGCACACGGATCTGCTCATCCGCTTCGGCGAGGCCTGCGGCACCACCCGGGCGCGCATCGAGAACCCGGACAACATGTCGCCCACCACGCGCGGCCTGCAGAGCTGGTGCTACACGGTCGCCATGCGCGAGGACCCGGTCGTGGCCGTCGCGGGCCTCGTGGTCGGCCTCGAGTCCCAGGTGCCTTCGATCTACCGCAAGCAGACGCCCACGCTGCGCGAGAAGTACGGCTTCACCGACGAGGAGGTCGAGTTCTTCGACCTGCACATCGTCTCCGACGAGATCCACGGCGAGCGCGGCTACCAGATCGTGCTCGAGCACGCCACGACGCCCGAGCTGCAGCAGCGGTGCCTGCGCATCTGCGAGATCGGCGCGGAGATGCGCCTCCTCTACACGACGGCCCTCTATCGCGATTACGTCGAGAGCGAGCTGCCGATCCGCGACATCGAGCCCGCGCTCGCCTGAGCCCGCGATGAGCGAGACGATCGACGCCGCGCGCGGCGAGGCGAAGGCTGCCGTCGAGGAATTCCGCAACCACATCGCGGGCGATTGGGTGCCGTCGCGCAGCGGCCGCACTTTCGACGACGTGAATCCCGCGGATACGCGCGAGATCGTGGCGCGCTTCCCGGCCTCCACGCGCGAGGACGCGCAGGCGGCGGTGGATGCGGCCGCGGCCGCCTTCGACGGCTGGCGCCGCACGCCCGTCGGCAAGCGCGCGAAGATCCTCACCGACGCCGCGGCGATCCTGGAGGCCAACGTGGATCGCAATGCGCGCGAGCTCACGCGCGAGGAGGGGAAGTCGCTGGCACTTGCGAAGGACGAGTTCCTGCGCTCCGCCCAGACGCTGCGCTTCTACGCCGTCGAGGGACAGACCTTCACCGGCGAAACCTATCCGCAGGACGACCCGGACATGCTGGTCTACAGCGCGCGCGAGCCGCTCGGCGTGGTGACCGCGATCAGTCCCTGGAATTTCCCGGTGTCGATTCCCGCGCGCAAGATCGCGCCCGCGCTCGTCACGGGCAACACCGTCGTCTTCAAGCCGTCGTCGGACGCGCCGCTCTCGGGTTACCGCCTCGCCGAAGCGCTGGTCCAGGCCGGCCTTCCGAAGGGCGTGCTCAACTTCATCACGGGTCGCGCGAGCGAGGTCGGCCCGGCCATCACGCAGTCGCGCGCCGTGCGCGCAATCACCTTCACCGGCTCGACCGCTGCCGGCGAGCAGATCCATCGCTCGGTGCCGCTCACCACGCGCACGCAAATGGAGCTGGGCGGGAAGAACCCCCTCATCGTCATGGAGGACGCGGATCTCGACCGCGCGGTCGACCTCGCCGTGAAGGGCGGCCTGTCGCTCACGGGGCAGGCATGCACAGGCACGAGCCGCCTCATCGTGGTCTCCGCGGTGAAGCAGGCGTTCACCGAGAAGCTGGTCGCGAAGGTGCGGTCGCTTCGCATCGGCAGCGGGCTCGTCGCCGGCATGGACGTGGGCCCGCTGGCGACGAAGAGCCAGCTCGACACCGTGCTCATGTACATCGACATCGGGCGCCAGGAAGCGAAGCTTCTCTGCGGCGGCGAGCGCCTGGCCGGCGAGGGCTTCGACCATGGCTATTACGTGAGCCCGGCGGTTTTCACGGATGTGACGCCTGAGATGCGGATCGCGCGCGAAGAGATCTTCGGCCCCGTGCTGGCCATCATCGAGGCCGCGGACTACGCCGACGCGATCGCCAAGGCGAACGACACCGAGTATGGCCTTGCAGCCGCCATCGCCACGCGCAACCCGCGGTACATGCACGATTTCGCGAACGACATCCAGGCGGGCAGCGTGAAGATCAACCGCACGACGACGGGCAATCTCGTGAATGCGCCCTTCGGCGGGGTGAAGATGTCGAGCACTTCGACCTTCCGCGAATCGGGGCGGGTCGGGTTGGAGTTTTTTACGCAGACCAAAACCGTCTACCGGGGCGTGTGAAGCAGGAAGCGGGACACGGATGAACACGGATGAACACAGATAAGGTCCGATGAAAAAAGCATTGAAGCTCGAGAGGCGCGAGGCGCGCGCGATGGTGGAGGCGGCGGTGAAGAAGGCCGCCGAGATCGGCGTGCTGGAGACGGTGTGCGTGGTCGACGACGGCGGCTATCCGATCGCGCTCGACCGCATGGACGGCGCGCGCATCACCGGGCCGCAGATCGCGTGGAACAAGGCGTTCACCGCGAGCGGCCACAAGCGCTCGACGCATCTTTTCAACAAGGCTCCCGGCGGGCCGGCGCTGCCCGGCAACGAGGCGTTCGGCATCCAGCTCTCGTTCGAAGGCCGGTTCGCGGTGTTCGTCGGCGGCTTTCCGGTCGTCGTGAACGGCGAGGTCGTGGGCGGCGTGGGACTTTCGGGCGGCAATGGCGAGCAGGATACGGCGTGCGGCGTCGCGGCCCTCGAGGCGCTGCGCGGATTGCTGCAGCCCGAAGGCCTCGAGGTGCTGGTGCAGGCGGACATCAAGAAATGACGCAGGCGCATCGCGTGCGGGTGGCGGAGTCGATGGACGCCTTCGAGGCGAACGCCGGCGAGACGCTATTGGCGGCCGCGCTGCGCTGCGACGTGAAGCTGCCGCACGCCTGCACGCTCGGCGGCTGCGGCACGTGCCGCGTGAAGCTCACCGAAGGCCGGGTGAGCTATCTCGAGATGCCGCTCGCGCTTTCGCCGGAAGAAGCGGCGCAAGGCTATGCCCTCGCGTGCCAGGCACACCCGGAGACGGACCTCGTGATCGAGGTGCCGCGCATCGCGCTCGCGGAAGCCACGCGACAGCCGGCCCTGGTGGCGGACGTGGTCCCGCTCGGCGAGGACGTCGTGCATCTCACGCTCGTGCTGCCCGAGCTGGCGAGCCTCGCCTATCGGCCCGGGCAGCACATGAACCTGCTGCTTCCCGACGGCACGCATCGCAGCTTTTCGATGGCCTCCGCCCCGCAAGACAACCTGGTCGACTTCCACATCCGCCGCATCCCCGGCGGGCGCTTCACCGAGCGGCTCGCGGCCGAGGTCCAGCCGGGCGACATGCTGGAAGTCGAGATACCGCTCGGCACCTTCCGCTATCACGACGAGGATTACCGCGAGATCCTGATGGTCGCGACGGGCACCGGCATCTCGCCCCTCAAGAGCATGTGCGAAGCGCTGATGGACGATCGCGATTGCCCGCCCGTGTCCCTCTACTGGGGCGGGCGCAGGCCGGGCGATCTCTACCTCGACGCGCAGATCCGCGGGTGGGGCGAGCGCCTTTACGAGTTCCGCTACCAGCCGGTGCTTTCACGCGCGGAAGACGCGTGGCAGGGGCATCGCGGCCACGTGCAGCAGGCGGTGCTGCGCGACATTCCAGACCTCTCGCAGCACTCGATCTACCTGTGCGGCTCCCCGGCGATGATCCACGATGCCAAGCAGGCGTTCCTCGCCGCGGGTGCGAGCGTGGACCACATCTACGCCGAGGGCTTCAACTTCCAGCGCTGAGAGCGCCGGGACGCGCGGCCTTCAGGCCGCTCGTGTGCCGCGCTTTTCCGCCGCCTCGTCCTCGGGTATCTGCGCGGCGTTGTGGACATGGCGGCCTGCGAGGAGCGCGGCAAGATCCTCGTCGCCCGCGATCACCGCGCGCACGATCTCGGCATGCTCCTTCCAGTTCTCGCGCACGCGCGCGCGGCTCTGGCGGGCGAAGACGAGCGCCGTGCGGTCCCGCAGCGAGCGCACGATGCCCGAGAGCACGGAATTGGCGCCGATCGCCTCGAGCGCCTCGTGGAAGCGGTTGTTGTTGTCCTGGATGGTGGCGAGGTCGGTCTTCTCGTTGGTCTTGCTGCCCGCGGCGAGCACGCGCTGCAGCTCCCCGATCTGCGCCGGATCCTTGCGGCGGGCGGCGAGGCGCGCATTGAGCGATTCGAGCGTCGCACGCACTTCCACCAGCTCCTGCACCTGCTCCGGCGTGTAGCTCGTGACCGAAGCCCCGCGGCGCGGCTCGATGGTGACGATGCCCTCGGCGGCGAGCGCGCGCAGCGCCTCGCGCACCGGCATGCGCGACACGCCCAGCTCGGCCGAAAGCCGCTCTTCCGCGAGCCGCTCGCCCGGCGCGAATTCGCCCGCCAGGATCCGCTCGCGGATGGCGTCGGCCACGACCTTGTTGAGCGGGGCGTGGACCACCCCCAGCATCGTGCTCTTCTTCATGAGCTCCATTGTATACAGCCAAGTTGTGTTTTCACCAGTGAATGTATACAGTATGCAGGAGCTTGATTCACGTCAAAATCGCGATGCCCAAGGTCACGTTCCGCAAGCTGGGCCAGGTCCACGAAGGCGAGGTGAAGGAAAATACCAACCTCGTCGTGCGCGCCGGCATCCGCCAGTTCCCGTTCCCGCACCTGCGCTACGGTTGCGGCATGGGGAAGTGCTCCAAGTGCGCGAGCCGCGTCATCGCGGGTGCAGAGCACCTGCCACCCCCCAACTGGAAGGAAAAGAAGATCCTCGGCGCCAACCTCGAGCGCGGCTATCGGCTCTGCTGCCAGCTCTGGATCAATCACGACATCGAGCTCGAGCAGGATAGCGACGAGGTCTGGGCCGCCACCATCAAGCCGGCCGACGAGCCGGTCGGCGAAAAGCCGTAGCGCCATGTACGTGATCCTCGCGAGCAAGCCCGGCCAGTACCGCAACGAAGGCGGCGAAGGGCTGCATCCGGTCGAAGGCTACGAGTACACGCTCTGCGGGCGTACCCGTGCACGCTTCGTGATCGCGCGCATCGAGGGCCCCACGCGCGTGAAGATCGTGGACGAGACGCCGCCCGCGGTGGTGAACTACGTCCCCTCCAAATTCCTGCCGCGGTTCGAGACCGTCGAGGGCGCGCGGCGGGAGCTCGCCGAGCTCGCGCGCGCGGGCGGCAGCGACTTCCGCCTTACGCCCATCGCCCTGTAGCCCGCCGATGCCCACGATCACCTTCATCACCAACAACTCGAAGGTCGTCACGGCCCCGGAGAATTCCAACCTGCTGCGCATCTCGCTGCGCGAGAAGGGCGGCATTCCGTTCAAGTGCGGCGGCGGCCTTTGCGGGACTTGCCGCTGCCGCATCGAGACCGGCCTGGAGCACACGGATGCCGTGAAGCCCAAGGAGCGCAACCACCTCTCGGAAGAGGAGCTGCGCGAAGGCTATCGCATGGCGTGCCAGACCTTCATCATGAGTGGCGACGTGAGCGTGTCGTGGGATCCGCACCGCAAGCCGCCCAGCAACGTGGCCGTGGACCGCGAGGGCCTGGTCCTCGCGCGCGTGGCCGTGAAGCCCGACAAATCGATCAACCCCGAGGAGGTTCCATGAAATCGCTGCTCCGTGTGTTGTGTGCCGTGCTCGCGGCCGTGCCGATGCTCGCCGCCGCGCAGGGCGCGTATCCGGTCAAGCCGGTGCGGGTGATCGTGAGCACCGTCCCCGGTCCCCTCGACGCGTTCGCGCGCATCATCTGCGAAAAGCTCTCGACCTCGCTCAAGCAGCCCTTCATCGTCGAGAACAAGGCGGGTGCCGGCGGCAACATCGCCGCCGAGTACGTGAAGAACCAGGCGCCGGACGGCTACACGCTGCTCTTCGCGATCGACACGACCTTTACGGTGAATCCGGGCCTGTACAAGAAGCTTCCGTTCGATCCTGACAAGGATTTCGCCGCGATCTCCGTGCCGGTGACGTACGCGCAGATGCTCACCGTGAATCCCACCGTGCCGGTGAAGAACGTGAGCGAGCTGGTGGCGCTGTCCAAGCAGAAGCCGCTCTCGTACGCTTCCGGCGGCAACGGCTCGCCCAGCCATCTCGCCGGCGCCTATTTCCTCTCGGTCGCCAACACGGAGATGACGCACATCCCGTACAAGGGCACCGGCCAGTCCGTGGTCGACGTGATCGGCGGCCGCGTGGATACGCTCTTCGCGGTCACCTCCGGCGTGCTGCCGCAGGTGCAGGGCGGGAAGCTCAAGGCGCTCGCCGTCTCGAGTCCCAAGCGCTCGCCGCTCGCGCCCGACGTGCCGACCATCGCGGAGGTGGGCTATCCCGGCTTCGACGTGCAGTTCGCGTATGCGCTGATGGCGCCTGCTGGCACGCCGAACGAGATCGTCCAGCTCCTCAATTATGAAGTGCAGAAAGCGATGCACGATCCCGACGTGATCGAGAAGAACCGCATCGCCGATTACGCCCCGACGAACCTGGATCCGAAGCAGTCCGCCGTCTGGTTGCGCGAGAACCGCGAGAAGTGGACGGGCGTGATCCGCAAAGCGAACATCACCGCCGAGTGAGCGCCATCCGCCACTTCACCGACAAGGCGGTCGATCGCGCGTTGGTCGGCGCGCCGCTGGAGGATGTCCTGCGCCGCGCGTTCGTGGCGCTCGCGGACGGACGCGCCGCGCAGCAGCCGCGGCAGCGCACCGAGGCGGGCGGCGTCAAGCTCTCGACGCTCGGTGCCGTCATCCCCGAGCTCGGCGTCGCGGGCGCGAAGATCTACACCACCATCGCCGGGCGCTTCAGCTTCCTCATCGCGCTCTTCTCGACCGAGACCGGGGACCCGATCGCCACGTTCGATGCGAATGCGATCACGCGCTGGCGCACCGCCGCGGTGTCGCTCCTCGCGGCGCACGCTGGGGCCACCTCCCGGCCTTCGGCGATCGCCGTATTCGGAACCGGTGTGCAGGGGCTCGCGCACGTGGATGTGTTCTCCCGCGAATTTCCCGCGGCCGAGATGCGCATCATCGATCGGCAGGCCACCGCCGAGGAGCGGCGCGCGGCCCTGGACGGCGCCTCGATCGTCATCACCGCGACGCGCTCCCCCAGCGCGCTTTTCGAGGGAGGCTGGGTCTCGCCCGGCGCCTTCGTCGCCGCCGTGGGCTCGAGCCGCCCCGATACGCGCGAGCTCGACGATGCGCTGCTCGAGCGATCCGCGCGCGTGATCGTGGAGTGGCGCGAGCAGACGCTGCGCGAGGCGGGCGACCTGATCCTCGCGCAGGCGGACGTGCGCGACAGGCTCGAGATCGTCGACCTCGGCGAAGTGCTCGCCGGCCACGCGCCGGGCCGCACCGCCGAGGACGAGATCGTGATCTTCAAGTCCGTCGGCGTGGGCATCGCGGACATCGCGGTCGCCGCGCTCGCTTA
>DATMJE010000257.1:0-4715 GCA_035553995.1 Usitatibacter sp.
CCGAGAGGCTCGAGAGCTCCACGCGGATGGGCAGCCGCCCCTGCAGCTCCGGGATGAGGTCCGAGGGCTTGGAAAGATGGAAGGCGCCGCTCGCGATGAACAGGATGTGGTCGGTGCGGATGACGCCGTACTTGGTGGTGACCGCCGTGCCCTCGACCAGCGGCAGGAGGTCCCGCTGCACGCCCTGGCGCGAGACATCGGCGCCGTGCATCTCGCCGCGGCTCGCGATCTTGTCGATCTCGTCGATGAACACGATGCCGTCCTGCTCCACGGAGCGCACCGCCTTGAAGCGCAGCTCGTCCTCGTTCACGAGCTTCGCCGCTTCCTCGTCCGTGAGCAGCCGCAGCGCCTCGCGGATGCGCAGCGTGCGCCGCTTGCGCCGCGCCCCGCCCATGTTGGCGAACATGCCCTGGATCTGCTGCGTGAGCTCTTCCATGCCGGGAGGCGCGAAGATCTCCATGTTGCCGCCGCCCTGGGCCACGTCGATCTCGATCTCCTTGTCGTCGAGCTTGCCCTCGCGCAGCATCTTGCGGAAGCGCTGCCGCGTGTCGTTGGGCTCGTTGCCCTCGCGCGGCGGCACCCCCGGCAGCAGTGCCTCGAGCACGCGATCCTCGGCCACATCCTCGGCGCGCGGGCGGACCTTTTCCATCTCCTGCTCGCGCGTGGACTTGACCGCGATCTCCACCAGGTCGCGCACGATCGTGTCCACGTCGCGGCCGACGTAGCCGACCTCGGTGAACTTGGTGGCCTCGACCTTGATGAACGGCGCGTTCGCAAGCCGTGCGAGGCGCCGCGCGATCTCGGTCTTGCCCACGCCGGTGGGACCGATCATGAGGATGTTCTTGGGCGTGATCTCGGTGCGCAGTGGCTCGGGCATTTGCGAGCGGCGCCATCGGTTGCGCAGTGCGATGGCCACGGCGCGCTTGGCCTGTGCCTGCCCGACGATGAACTTGTCGAGCTCGCTCACGATCTCCTGCGGCGTCATGATCTCGGGCGTGGACGCCGCGATGGACTGCAGCGAGGAAAGCGATTGCGGAAGGGGAGGGGAGTCGTTCACAGCGATTCGATCACGTGGTTCTGGTTGGTGTAGATGCAGAGGTCCCCGGCGATCGTGAGCGCGCGCTTCACGATGTCCGCGGGTTCCAGCTCCGAGCCCTGCAGCAGCGCCAGCGCCGCGGCCTGCGCGTAGCCGCCGCCGCTGCCGATCGCGAGCAGGCCGTGCTCGGGCTCGAGCACGTCGCCGGTGCCGGTGATGATGAGCGAGGACGTGCGGTCCGCGATGGCGAGCATCGCCTCCAGCCGGCGCAGCATGCGGTCGGTGCGCCAGTCCTTGGCGAGCTCGACCGCGGAGCGCAACAGGTTGCCCTGGTGCTTCTCGAGCTTGCCCTCGAAGCGCTCGAAGAGCGTGAAGGCATCGGCCGTGGCACCCGCGAAGCCCGCGAGGATGCGGTCCTGGTAGAGGCGGCGCACCTTGCGCGCGGAAGCCTTCACGACCACGTTGCCGAGGGTGACCTGGCCGTCGCCGCCCATGGCGACACGGTCGCCGCGGCGTACGGAGAGGATGGTAGTGCCGTGGAACTGCGGTATTTCGGACATGGAATGGAAGCCGCCGGGAGGGAATTCCGGATCCGTGGGAGCATTCGCCCGCCGGTCCGTTCCCCGAACTTGGAGGCCGGGCCGCGTTATTTCAACCGCGGAATCGCTTTTCTTCGCGAGCGGGTTTCAGCTCGACTTGCGGCGCACGAGGATGGCATAGCGGTTGACGCCCATGGCCTCGAGCAGCGCCGCGTTCAGCTCCGACAGGTTGGTGAGGATCACGCGCTTGCCCGCGAGCTGGATCGCCTTCACCGCGTCGAAGAAGGCCGCCGTGAAGGCGAATTCCACGCGCAGCACCTTGCCCATGTCGACCACCACTTCCTGGCGGGTGGAAGCGTGCGCGGTGAGCTCGCCCAGCTGGTTGGCGCTGGCGGCCGAGAGCACGCCCTTCAGCCCGAACCCGGCCTCGGGCGCGCTGGGCCCCGCGGGCGCTGCCGTCGCAGCGGCGGCCGCCGCGGCCTTCGCTGCGGGCGACTGCTTCTCCCATTCCAGGGCGACCTTGTTCACGTACACCTCCCAGCTGGGCGGCGAGATCTCGAACGCCATGGCGTATTCCAGGCCGAGGTCCTCGAACGCCTGCATCTTGCCCTGGAGGATGTACATCTCGAAGAGCAGCAGCCAGTAGGGCCGCTCCGCGTCGGTGGCCTTCTCGTTGAAGGCGGCGCGCAGCACCGACTCGAGCGCATCCATGTTGTTGAACCACATCGGCAGCTGCTTCTTGCGCAGGCGTTGCAGCGCCGCGGTCAGGCGCTCCACATCCAGCGGTGCCAGCGCCGTGATCCTGCCCACGTCGAGGCGCACGGTGCCGTGCAGCTCGGCGAAGGTCACGAAGCGGTTGATCTCGCTGGAGAGGTCGCCATCCGCGGGCGGCGGCTTGAACGCGAAGAAGTCCTTGCGCTCGCGGGCCTGGGCGCGCCGCGGGTCCGCCTGTCCCTCGCTGCCGTCCGCCCAGGCGGGCGGCGACTGCTCGAACTTCACCGTGAAGAGCATCGACACCTCGTCGAATTCCTCGCGGTCCTGGGCGATCTGGTAGAGGTCGAACAGCATCAGCCACGCCTGCTTGTTGTTGCGGCCGATGGGATCCTTGATCTCGTTGCGCAGCAGGGCGACGGCGGCCGCGGCATGGTTGGCCGAGTAGAGGACGGCCGCTTCCTGCGCGGTGGGCAGCGCCGCGGAATGGTATTCCTCGCTGCCCACGCGCGAGATCGGCCGCGCAGCACGGATGCTGCCCGTCGATGAACCGCCGGTCACGGGAGAGACCATTGCGCGCCTGCCAGTCGTTCTACGGTCCAGTATAGCCCGCGCTGCAGCGGGCCCGGTGCGCTGCTCATGCGACGCAGTACGCGAGGCCTTCCTCGAAGAGCCGTCGCGGGATCTTGCGGCCGATGAAGACCATCACGCTCTCGCGTTTCTCGCCCGCCTCCCACGGCTTTCCCGGCGTGCCGCCCATCAGCATGTGCACGCCCTGGAAGATCATGCGGCGCGGCTCGCCCTGCACGTTGAGCACGCCCTTGTAGCGCAGCAGGTCCTCGCCGTAGTTCTGCACCATGAGGGAGAGGAACGTCTCGATCTTCTCCATGTGCATCGGGCGCGGGTCCTTCCAGACGAAGGACGTGACCTCGTCGTCGTGCTCGTGGTAATCGCTGGTGAGGAATTCGGGATCGACCTCGATGGCGGCGTTCAGGTTGAAGCCGCGGATGTCGAGGATCTCCTTGATGTCCGCGTTGCCGAAATGGACCTTCTTCTGGTGCGCACGCGGGTTCATCTGCCGCAGCCGCCGCATGAGCTCGTCGACCTTCCCGTCCTCGACCAGGTCGGACTTGGAGATGAGGATGCGGTCGGCGAAGCCCACCTGCCGGCGCGCCTCGTCGTGCTCGTCGAGCTGCTTGCCGGCATGCATCGCGTCGACGACCGTCACGACCGCGTCCAGCAGGTACTGGTCGTGGATCGCCTCGTCCATGAAGAAGGTCTGAGCGACGGGCCCGGGGTTCGCGAGGCCCGTGGTCTCGATGATGACGCGGTCGAACTTGAGCTTGCCCTGCTTGCGCTTCTTCCCCAGGTCGCCGAGGATGCGCACGAGGTCGCCGCGCACGGTGCAGCACAGGCACCCGTTGTTCATCTCGACGATCTGCTCCTCCTTGTCCTTCACGAGGATGTCGTTGTCGACGCCGGTCTCGCCGAACTCGTTCTCGATCACGGCGATCTTCTCGCCGTGCTGCTCGGAGAGGATGCGGTTCAGCAGGGTCGTCTTTCCCGCGCCGAGGAAGCCGGTGAGGATGGTGACGGGAATGAGATCCTTTTCTTGCACGGTGGCCATCGATTACCTCGGGGATGCGAGCGGCAGGAAGGATTGGATGATGGTGGCGACCTCCTGCTCGTCCAGGTCGCGGCCGATGAAGACGAGGCGCGTGCGGCGATCCTCGTCGGGCCACGCGGCGAGGCGCGCGGCCGGGTAGAGCGTGTGCTGCACCGCATGCACGGCGCGCGGTCCCGCCTCGCCCTGCACGTGGACCAGGCCCTTCAGGCGCAGGATGCGGCTGCCGCGCAGCTCGAGCAGCGTCTCCAACGCCGTTTCGACGTCCGTCCAATCGAGGGGTTCCTCGCACGCCCACGTGAAGGATACGATGCGCGCATCGTGGCGCAGGCCCGGATCGCCCACGTGGCGGTAGGCGCCGGCGTTGAGCCAGCCGCGCACATCCGCCGCACGGCCGTCGGCGCGATGCAGGCCCGCGTCGAGCAGCAATGCCGGATCCGCGCCGGCGCCGTAGGAGCGCAGCCGCCGCGCGCCGGGATTGAGTTCCTGCAGCCGCGCCTCGAGGCGCGCGATCACGCCCTCCGGCGCGCGGTCGGCCTTGGTCACCACGAGGCGGTCGGCGATCGCGACCTGCTTCCCGGCTTCGGGATGGTCGTCGAGCTGGCGCTCGCCGTGCTCCGCATCGACCGTGGTCACCACGCCGGCGAGGGCGTGGCGCGCGGCCATGATGGGCATCTCGACGAGTGTCGCCAACAGTGGCGCGGGGTCGGCAAGGCCGGAAGTCTCGATCACCACGCGGCGGTACTCGGGCACCGCGCCTTCGACACGCTGGAAATGCAGCTCGCGCAGCGCGCGCACGATGTCG
>DATMJE010000258.1:0-7208 GCA_035553995.1 Usitatibacter sp.
CGTGAGGAGCGGTGAAGGCGCGGTTTTGCCTTCGGGCAACGGCACGGCAGCAACGTCGAGCTCGCCCGCGAGCAGCCGCTGGATCAATTGTTCGCTCGACAGCTGCACTCGCACCTTGGGGTATTTCTCGTTCAGCGCGCGAATGGGTTCGATAAGCGCCCCCTCGGCCAGGGCAAACGAGATCCCTACGCGCAAGAGGCCGTGAGGTTCAGCGCTGCTCGACGTAAGAGTTTTGAGCGCCTCCGCCCGCTGCAGCAGATCCCGCGCCTGTTCGAGCACCCTGGCGCCCAGCGAGTTCAGGCGCGGCGGCTTTACCGAGCGGTCGAGCAGCTCGGCACCCAATGCGGACTCCAGCCTTTGCACTTGCCGGGTGATCGCAGAGGGCGTCCGGAACAGGCGAGCGGCTGCCCCGGCGATGGACCCGGCATCGGCGAACTCCACGAGGGCGCGCAAATCTTCGAGCATGGGGGCCTCCCGAAGCGTTCTCCCGATGCATCACGTAATCGTGCCGCAACGGCATTATCATCGTGATAATAATGCATTTGTGTAATTTTCTGCCATGCATGAGAATCGCCAGGAATCAAGGGGAAGCGTGATGACGATGACCCTCTATTCCTGGGATCTCAGTCCCTACTCGGCGCGCGTGCGGATGCAGATCTACGCCAAGGGCCTCACCAATATCGCGATCGAGCCGCCGCCGACCTACGGCACGCCGAAGTTCTACGAGGACCATCCGATCGGCCGCATCCCGCTGCTGGAGATCGACGGCGAGGCGATAGCGGAGTCGAACGTGATCGCGGAGTACCTGGAGGAGATCCATCCCGAGCCTTCGCTGCTGGGCGCGACACCCCGCGAGAACGCCCACATCCGGACCCTGGCCCGCATCGGCGAAATCTACCTGCTCAACAACACGTTCATGCTCGCGGTCCAGACGCGCGTCCTCGCCGCCCAAAACCCCGTCACCACCGGCAACGAAGGCATCATCGCGCTGCTGGGCGGCCAGGTGGCGAGCAGCACCAGGGCGCTGGACCGGATGATCGGCCGCGACGGCTTCGCGTGCCTGGGCCGCGTCACCCTGGCCGACTGCGCGCTCGTGCCGGCGCTCTTCTTCCTGGAGGCCGTGCTGCCGGGCACGGGTCTCGCCGACCCGATCGCTGCGAACGCCAACGTGGCCGCCTACTGGGCCGCGATCCAGGGAGAAGAGTGCGCGGCGCGCATCCTGGTGGAGCTGCACCGGGGGCTGGAGGAACGCCGCGAGCTGATCCGCTCCGGCGCGATCGAGAAGATAAGGGCGGCGAGGAACGCGGCAAGGGAAGCAGCGGGGCAGGGCTAGCCATGGTCCAGGACGAGCGCGCGTATACGGACGGCCCGGTCACCGACGTGGCCTACATACGGGTCGAGTACGGGAGATTCGAAGAGTACGTCGATTGGCTGAATTCGACATGGAAGCCGACCATGGAAGCCACGAAGAAAGCCGGGCTGATCGTCGATTACAGGATCTTCACGGCCACTCCAAAATCACCGGATGAGCCCAATATATTTCGCATGATCACTTACAAGAACATGGCGGCTTTGGATAAGGGCATCGAGCTGGAAGCGGTGGCCAGGAAAGTAATCGGCAGCACTGAGGTCCAGAACAAGGCCAGGGTGGCCCGGAATGAATACAGGAAGCTCCTGGGCAGTGAATTGATTCGTGAGCTCATCTTGAAGTGAAGTTGTTATACGTGTTCAAGAGAGATCTCGTCCCGAAGCATTTCTTGCACATGGCCAAGTGAAATTGGCCGCGTCATTTGGTGCCAACCGCCTTCTCGGACTCGATCCAGGCGCCGACCTGCGCTTCCAGTACCGTCAATGGAATGGCTCCACCGTCGATGACGGCGTTGTGGAAGCGGCGCAGGTCGAACCGTTCGCCCAGCGCCGCCTTGGCCTTGGCGCGCAACTCCTTGATCTTCAGTTCACCGACCTTGTACGCGGTTGCTTGCCCTGGCCACACGATGTACCGGTCGACCTCTGCGGTTACGTTTTCAGTTGTCAGGTTTGTGTTGGATACGATGTAGTCGATTGCCCGCTGCCGGGTCCAGCCGAACGCATGGATCCCGGTATCGACCACGAGGCGACACGCGCGCAACATCTCGAACGAGAGATTGCCGTACTTCTGGTACGGGTCCTTGTAGAACCCCATCTCGTCGCCGAGGCTCTCCGCGTAGAGGGCCCAGCCTTCGCCGAAGGCCACGAACCAGCTGAAGCGACGGAAACTGGGTAGGCTGGTCAGCTCCTGCGCACGCGCGGCCTGCAGATGGTGTCCGGGAACCGCCTCATGCAACAAGAGCGTCTCCATCGACCATTTGGTGCGCGTCTTGAGATCGTTCGTATTAGCCTCGAAGTAGCCTGCGCGAGTGCCGTCCCCCGCGCCGGGGGTGTAGTGCTCCGCGTTATTGCCCTCCTCCGCGCGCATCGCGCGGATCCCATAGGGAAGCCGTGGCAGCACGGCGAAAAACTTCGGCAACTCGGCATCGACACGCTTGGCGATGTCGCGGTAGCCCGCCAACATGTCTTCGGCTTGGGTATAAAAGAATCGCGGGTCGGTCGAAACGTGCTTGGCGAACTCGGCGCGCGTGCCGTTAAAGCCCGTCGCTGTGACGATCGCATCCATCCGTGCGCCAATGCGCGCAACCTCCCGTAATCCCAATTCGTGGATTTGTGTCGGGTTGAGGTCGGTCGTCGTGTTCCAGTCGAGCAACGCCTGGTATAACGGCATGCCGGGCGGCAGGCTGGACGCACCGAGGCTGATTCTTGCCGCCGGCAGGTAGCGGTTCTCGTAGAAGGTCTTCATCGATTGGAACGCCGGCACCACCTCGTCCCGAATTGCGTTTCGAGCGGACGTCGACAGCCGCTGGCGCTCGGCCAGGGCGATGTCCTCTGGAAACGAGTTGAACGGAGCGTATTCCGGACTTTTGGTTGGATCCGGATTTACCTGGGACTCGAGTTGCTTGGGCACACGTTCGACCGCCGCTTTCGGCGGCATCCAGCCGGCAGCCATCGCAACCTCCATGCGCGCGATCAGCTGGCGAATGCTGGCCGGAACCGCGTGCAGGCGCTTCAGGTATGCCTCGTAGTCGGCCACGGTCGTGAAGCGGGTGTTCTTTACGAGCGCGGGAAGGGCGAGGTGAATCCCCTCCATCTGCGTCACCGGGGCCCATGCGTCGTAGGGCCCGAAGGGCAGCGACCCGAACTGCTCGTCGAGCGCGGCGATCCGGTCGAGGCGGAAACGAAGTACTTGCAGCGATGTACGAACTTGCGAGGGAAGCTCCGAAGGGTCCATCTCGATGAGGCGGCCGCGAAAGCTGGCGTAGAACGCCTTTCGTTTGGTCACTGCCTGCGCTGACTCATCTCTGAGCCGGTCGTCGTATCGGCGATCGCCAAAGAGCGTCGCGAAATCGGGATATTCGCGCAGCGTCCACTCCCAGTATTCGTCGAACAGCGCGTTCGCCTTGTCGGCAGCGACGGACGCCTTGGTGGGAAGCTCTTGCGCGGTTGATACAGTGCAGAGTGCGATCCACAGGGTTACAGCAGCGACGAACGACGTTCGCATTGGGTGCTCCTGAGCGGCACGGGCATGTCGTTGGCCATCTGATTGGTCCGTGCACTTTCAGGTTACACCTGGCCAGTGCCCACGATGTGGCGCGCGACCGCCGCCGCTGCACAACGATGATTTGACCGGCCGCTCAGGTCGGCAGCGTCAGCGTCACGCAAGCCCGCTGCGTTCGCGGCTCAGGACACCGTCTCCACCAGCGACTGCAGAGCCAACGGATCGACCGGCTTGGTGATGTGGTGCTGGAAGCCCGCTTCGCGCGCGCGTTCGCGATCGCGCGATTGACCCCAGCCCGTCACCGCGACCAGCGTCACCGCCCGGCCCCAAGGCTGCGTGCGTATGGCGCGCGCGAGGTCGTACCCGTCCATGCCCGGCATGCCGATATCGAGGATGGCCACGTCGGGCGGGGCGGACTGCGCGGAGGCGAGCGCTTGCGCGCCGTTGTAAGCGACGACCACCGTATGCCCCGACAGCCGCAGCAAGGCCGCTATGGTGTCGGCCGCATCGGCGTTGTCGTCCGCCACCAGGACGCGGCGCCGCGAGGATCCGTTAGCCCCGCTCCGCGGGGTTGCCGCAGGTTGCGCAGCTTCTTCCACCACCGGGAGCATCACGCTGAACGTGCTGCCCTGTCCGCGCCCGCCGCTTGCGGCGTTCACGCTGCCGCCATGGAGCGCGACGAGGCCCTTGACCAGCGCGAGCCCCACGCCCAGCCCGCCGTCGGAGCGTCCCGCGTCGTTGTGCACCTGCGAGAACATCGTGAACAACGACGGCATCGCGGCAGGATCGATTCCGATGCCGTTGTCGATCACGCGGATCGCGATGCCTTGCCCGGCCCGTTCGACGCGCACGTCGATGCTTCCGCCCGGATCCGTGTACTTCGCGGCGTTCGTCACCAGGTTCGCCACGATCTGCGACAGGCGCACCGGATCGCCGTCGATCATCGGCAGTCCCGGTTCGATGTCGACCGCGAGCCGGTGGGTCTTGCGGTCCACGAGCGGGCGCGTCGATTCGATCGCCGTATCCACGATCGCCTGCAGCGAGGCGAGCTCGCGCTTGAGCTGCAGCTTGCCCTGCGTGATGCGGGCGAGGTCGAGCAGGTCGTCGAGCAGGTGCGCCATGTGCTTCGACTGCCGCTGCACCACACCGCACGCCCAGGAGAGCTGCTGTTGGGTGAGCCCCGGATGCATGAGCACTTCGGCGGCGGTGCGCACCGGTGCGAGGGGATTGCGCAGCTCGTGGGCGAGCGTGGCCAGGAACACGTCCTTGCGCGCATCTGCGCGGCGCAGCTCATCGTTCTGCCGCTCGATGATCTCCTGCGCCTCGCGCACCTCGGTCACGTCGGTGTGCACGCCGACCCATTCGCGAATCACGCCTTCCGAATCCCGCACCGGCATCGCGCGGATCGCGAAGGTGCGCCACGCGCCGTCGTGGCGCCGCAGGCGATGCTCGAACACGAACTTGCTGCCAGTCGCGACCGCCGCATTCCAGGCGTCGATCGACGGCTGCGCATCGTCCGGATGCACCGCGTTGGCCCAGCCGTAGCCGGAATACTCCTCGGCGCTCTGTCCCGTGAACGCGGACCATCCGGGCTGCGGCCCGGTCATGCGCCCGGTGGGGTCGTTCGTCCAGAGGATGTCGCTCGCGGCGGTGGCGGCGGCGCGGAAGCGATCCTCGCTCGCGCGCAGCTCGCGGATGCTGTCGCGCAACGCGACCTCGGTCCGCTTGCGGTCGGTAATGTCGACGCAGGCGCCGGTCATCGACGCCGGCTCGCCGCGCGAGTTGCGGAACGTGCGGCCGCGGTCGTAGAGCCAGTGCACGGACCCGTCCGGCCATACGACGCGGAATTCCTGGTCGAAGTCCGCGCCCTGGTCGCGGCAGCGCGCGCATGCGTCGATCACCGCCTGGCGGTCTTCCGGGTGCACGCGGATGATGAACTGCTCGAGCGAGCGGACCGTGCTCCCGGGTGCCAGCCCGAAGAGGCGATCGAGCTCTTCGTCCCAGTCGAGCTTGTCGGTGAGGATGTCCCAGTGGAAGGTGCCCGTGCGGCTTGCATTGAGGGCCGCCTGCAGGGCGAATTGCGTCTGCTTGAGGCGCGATATGTCGGAGACGGTCCCCAGCATCGTGACCGGCGTGCCGTCGGGCGCGTACTGCGCCTGCCCGCGCGAGGTGACCCACGCGAGCTCTCCACCGGGACGCTGGATGCGGAACTCGCAAAGATGCGGCTCGCGCCGGGCGATGCCCGCCTGCACCGCGTCGCGTACGCGGTCGCGATCTTCCGGATGCACGAGATCGAAGTACGTGTGGCCGGTGCCCGCGAAGTCGCCGGGCCGGAGCCCGTGGATGCGATAAGCCTGCGCGGACCACGTCACCTCGTCGGTGCGCAGGTCCCAGGTCCAAAGCCCGAGCCCGGCGGCGTCCAGCACACGTTGAAGCAAATCGCTGTCGCGCAGTTGTGTCTCGAGCCGCATGTCCGATGCTTCCAGCAGGTCCAGCATGTCTTCGTTTTTCCCTCCCAGGAGAGCGCAGACAACCGGTACGCTCCGCGGTTCTTGCGGCGCGAGCGCTATCGTCACCCGGTGGTGACGACTGTCCCTCCCCGTCGCCGAAAATGGGTGCAGCAGCGAGATTAATGGTTGGCGTGCCGGCGATCCAATTGTTTGTTCAAACCGTCAGGATCGAGTATCCGGGCGGCAGTGTCAGGCGCCTTGCACCGAATAGCCCCCATCGACCGGGATCGCAGTTCCGGGCCCGCGATCACGACCGAACGAGTGGTCATTACAGCTCGTGGTTTAGTGACTGCTCAGGGCAGGTCGGCAACGTCATGATCGCCGGGTGGTCAGCGCCTGGCGGCAGCCGTGTCGAAGATCACTTCGAACCCTCCGAATATCATGCGCTTGCCGTCAAACGGCATGTCCATAGTTTTCATCTCGGGATCTTCCATGATCTTCTTGTTGGCGGCGTCGCGAACCTCCTTAGATGGCCACTCGATCCATGCGAACACGACTGTCTCGTCAGGCTTGGCGTCGACTGCCCGCTTGAAAGCGCTCGCGGTTACCGGAGGGCACGGGAATGACGAATCCGTCAACGTAACTCATGTGTGGCTCCTTCACGAGAGTAGACAGGCGATCTGCCGGAATAAGTACGGCTGTCGCTGCGGTATTTTGCGACAGTTCCGACGCGGTAGCCTTCTCTCACGGGCGACGAAATCGAGGGCTTTCCATACGCCTTCAATGTGTGCCTCGCTCGCGGGCACAACTCGATAGCTGCGTCTAGCAAATCAGAAGCTCCCAAGCGGAAGAGAGTTCGTCTTTCGACCGGAAGCGGACGAAAACGAGCTGTCGATTTGCCTGCAAAGTCTACGACCATCAATCGTTTCACCTGATTTTACGTTAAATTGCAATTGAGGTGAAAAATCCGTAAACTCAAGTAATTATGGGCGCTCAACTGGCTCCGTTTTCCGATGAGCAACTCCGATCAGCGGCAAACCTTGCCCAACGCTATGACGCTTGGGCGGATGCCGTTCGACAGCTCGATTCGTTGCCGTCATCGATGTATTACGCGGCGCGCGGTGAATACGAGTACCTCATGGTAAAGCGCAACTCGCGTGACAATGGTA
>DATMJE010000259.1:0-3455 GCA_035553995.1 Usitatibacter sp.
CTCCGATCCCGAGATCCGCAAGCGCTTCGAGGAGATCGGCATCGACGCCGCCGGCACCACGCCGGCCGAGACCGCGAAGTTCCTCGCCGACGAGATCGAGAAGTGGGGCAACGTGATCCGCACCGCCGGCGTGAAACCCGAGATGTGAGGAGGTGGCCATGGGTCGTATCGTTTTGGCGCTGATGCCGGTGAAGCCATGAGTGTCCGCAAGCTGTTTGATCTGGGTGGGCGCGTCGCCTTGGTCACCGGCGGCTCGCGCGGGCTGGGCATGCAGGTCGCCGAGGCCCTTGGCGAGATGGGCGCGCGCGTGGCGATCACGGCGCGCAAGCCCGCGGAGCTCGAGGAGGCGCGCGAGCATCTCGCGCAGATGGGCATCGAGTCGCTGCCGATCGCCTGCGACATGTCGGAGCGCGCGACGATTCCGGCCATGGTTGAGAAGGCCATCGACGGCCTGGGACCGATCGACATCCTGGTGAACAATGCCGGCACCACGTGGGGCGCGGACATGATCGAGCATCCGCTCGAGGCGTGGTTGAAGGTGATGGATCTCAACCTCACCGCGATGTTCGTGACCTCGCAGGAAGTCGGCCGGCGCTGCATGGTCCCGCGCCGGCGCGGCAGCATCGTCAACATCGCCTCGATCCTCGGCCTCGTCGGCAGCAACGATCCCGACCGGCCCGGCACCATCGGCTACAACACGAGCAAGGGCGGCGTGATCAGCTTCACGCGCGCGCTCGCCGGCGAATGGGCGCGGCACGACATCCGCGTGAACGCCATCGCGCCCGGTTTCTTCCCGACGAAGATGACCAAGGGACTCATGGAGATGATGGGCGAGAAGGTGGCGAGCAAGGCGCCGCTCAACAAGGTCGGCGGGCCCGAGGATCTCAAGGGTGCCGCGCTGCTGCTCGCTTCCGATGCCTCCGCATTCATCACCGGTCAGGTGATCGTCGTCGACGGCGGCGCGACGGCGATCTAGTGCCCCGAGCCAGAAATCCTTGCATCGGTCTCAAGTGCACGACGGTGCCTAATATGAAGAACCGACCAGAACGGCTCCAGGCTAGGCGTCCGGTTGCAGGCAATGTCGTCAACCTTGCCAAGACCGGCAACGACGCATGGGGCCGTTCTGGCTCGGTTGTTCGGCAAGGCATTTCTGGCTCGGGACACTAACGGATGGAGATCGGCAAGGCGCTCGGCCGCCACATCCCCTTCGCGAGCCTGCTCGGCGTGCATCTGCGCGAGCACGGCGGCGGCCGCGCGGTGCTGGAGGTGGAGCTGGTCCCCGAGCTGCTGAACAGCTTCGGCGCGGCGCACGGCGGCGTCATCATGACCGTGCTCGACATCGCGATGGCGGTCGCCGCGCGCACGAAGGATCCGAAGGCCGTGGGTGCCATCACCGTCGAGATGAAGACGAGCTTCCTCGCGACGGGCAACGGCCGGCTCGTGGTCGAGGGCAACTGCATCCAGTTCGGCAGGTCGGTCGCGTTCTGCGAGGGCGAGGCGCGCGATGCGGGCGGCGCACTCGTGGCCCGCGCGAGTGGAACGTTCATGGTGCGGCGCGCCCCCGGCGGCCAGGACGACACGCTGCCGGCGAAGGACGCATGACCGACTACTCCGTCTACGAGGGCACGCGGCCCGTCGCCGAGGCGCATCGCTTCGACGTGGCGGCCCTCGAGCGTTACATGGCCGAGAACGTCCCGGGGTTCCGCGGGCCGCTGCGCGTGGAGCAGTTCCGCGGCGGCCAGTCGAATCCGACCTATCGGCTCACCGGCGGTGACGGCCACGCGTACGTGATGCGGCGCAAGCCGCCGGGGAAGCTGCTGCCCTCGGCGCATGCCGTCGATCGCGAATATCGCGTGACGAGCGCGCTTGCCCAGGTGGGCTTTCCGGTCGCACGCACGCATGCGCTCTGCACGGACGAGAGCGTGATCGGGACCGTCTTCTACGTGATGGATTTCGTCGACGGCCGTGTTCTCTGGGATCCGCAGCTTCCCGGCATCGCAAAGGAAGAACGCGCCGCCCTCTTCGACGAGATGAACCGCGTGATCGCGCGGCTGCACACCGTCGATTACGCCGCCATCGGGCTCGCCGACTACGGCAAGCCCGGCAACTACTTCCAGCGCCAGATCGACCGCTGGAGCCGCCAGTACAAGGCCTCGGAGACCGAGCCGATCGAGGCCATGGACCGGTTGATCGAATGGCTGCCGCGCAACGTGCCGGCGGGCGATGCCACCTCCATCGTGCATGGCGACTTCCGCCTGGACAACCTCATCTTCCACCGCACCGAGCCGCGCGTGCTCGCCGTGATCGACTGGGAGCTCTCCACGCTGGGCCATCCCCTCGCGGACTTTTCCTACCACGTGATGGCGTGGCGGCTCTCGTCGAACGAATACCGCGGCCTGCGCGGCTGCGATCTCGCCGCGATGGGCGTCCCTGCGGAGGACGAATACGTGAAGCGCTATCTCGCGCGCACCGGCTTCGCACCGCCGAGCGAGCGGGACTGGGCCTTCTGCATGGCGTACAACATGTTCCGTGCGGCGGCGATCTTCCAGGGCGTGATGGCGCGCGCGCTCGCGGGCAATGCGGCGAGCGAACGTGCGCTCGATACCGGGCGGCGCGCACGGCCGATGGCGGAAGCGGGGTGGCAGCAGGTGAAGGAGCTTGGGGGGAATGACGGCGCCGCGAAAGCCGTCATCCCGGCGTAGGCCGGGATCCAATCACCCACAACTTGGGCCCCGGCCCATTGCTGCGATTGCAGCGGCCGGGGCGACGGCCGTACCGTACCGTCATCCCGGCGTAGGCCGGGATCCAATCACCCACAACTTGGGCCCCGGCCCATCGCTGCGATTGCAGCGGCCGGGGCGACGAATCGGAATGACGACGGGGGCACGATGGATTTCGAATACTCGCCGAAAGTGAAGGACCTGCAGGCGCGCCTCGTTGCCTTCATGGACGAGCACGTCTACCCGAACGAGCACCGTTTCCACGAGGAAGTGGCCGAAGGCGATCGCTGGCAGCCCACGCGCATCGTGGAGACGCTCAAGGCGAAGGCGCGCGCGGCGGGGCTGTGGAACCTCTTCCTGCCGCAATCGGCGCGCGGCGCGGGCTTGACCAACACCGAGTACGCGCCGCTGTGCGAGATCATGGGACGCGTGCCGTGGGCGCCCGAGGTGTTCAACTGCTCGGCGCCCGACACCGGCAACATGGAAACCATCGAGCGGTATGGCACGGAGGCCCAGAAGCGCGAGTGGCTCGAGCCGCTGCTCGCCGGGGAGATCCGCTCCGGGTTCGCGATGACCGAGCCGGCGGTCGCGTCATCGGACGCCACCAACATCCAGGCTTCCATCAAGCGCGATGGCGACGGCTACGTCATCAACGGCCGCAAGTGGTGGACCTCCGGCGCGGGCGATCCGCGCTGCAAGGTGCTCATCTTCATGGGCAAGAGCGACCCGCAGGCC
>DATMJE010000260.1:0-14408 GCA_035553995.1 Usitatibacter sp.
GCGTCCTGCAGGTGCGTGCGGCCGATCTTCACGATCTCGGCGAAGGCCTGCGATTTGGCAGCGAGTGTCGCGCGCAGCGCGCCGAGCGCGGGGAGCAGCCGGCCGCGGATGGCCACCACGGCCGCCACGTGCATCGCCGTGGGGAACACGTCATTCGAGGACTGGCCGCGGTTCACGTCGTCGTTCGGATGCACGCGGCGCCCTTCGCCGCGCTCGCCGCCCAGCAGCTCGCTCGCGCGGTTGGCGAGCACCTCGTTCATGTTCATGTTGCTCTGCGTGCCCGAGCCGGTCTGCCAGACGACGAGCGGAAACTCGTCCGGCCAGCGGCCGGCGAGCACCTCGTCCGCGGCCGCCGAGATGGCATCCGCCTTTTCCGCTGTCAGCGAACCGAGGGCGCGATTGACGGCGGCGCAGGCCCGCTTGATCGTCGCCAGCGCGTGCACCACTTCGCGCGGCATGCGCTCGCCGGAGATGCGGAAGTGCTCGAGCGAGCGCTGCGTCTGCGCGCCCCACAGGCGGCCGGCCGGCACCTCGATAGGGCCGAATGTGTCTTTTTCGATGCGTACGTCGTCCACGATCACCGCTCCCAGGCCAGGTTGTCCGTTAAAATCCCACCCGCCATACCACCCTGTCCGCCGCGCGGACGCAACCAAAGGAAATACCGTCCCATGAAGAAGACCGCGATTGCCGCCATCCTTTCCCTGGCGGCCACGGCCGTTGTCGCGCAAGCGCCCCAGGTCAAGCCCGAGGACCACATCAAGTGGCGCCAGTCCGCCTATGCGGTGATGGGCCTGCATTTCGGCAGCCTCGCCGCGATGGCGCAGGACAAGAAACCCTACAACAAGGAAGAAGCCATCCGCGATGCGGACTTCGTGGCGCTCCTCGCGACGGAGCCGCGCAACCATTTCGGCGAGGGCACCGACAAGGGCCGCGATACCAAGGCCAAGCCCGAGATCTGGCAGAAGCGCTCCGACTTCGATTCCAAGATGGACAAGATGGTGAGCGAAACCGGGAAACTCCCGCAGGTCGCACGCAACGGCGACCTCGCCGCCCTCAAGGCGGCCGTGGGCGAAACCGGCAAGGCATGCAAGGCCTGCCACGACGAGTATCGCCAGAAGTAAGCAGCGTCCATGGCCCGGGCGCCCGTGCTGTGGGACCTCCCCGTGCGGCTGTTCCACTGGGCGCTCGCGGCGCTCGTGGTCTTCTCGTACGTCACGGCCAAGGTGGGCGGCGCGTGGATGGACTGGCACCTGCGAAGCGGGTACGCCATCCTCGCGCTGCTGCTCTTTCGCGTCGCGTGGGGCGCGCTCGGCAGTCCCACGGCGCGATTTTCGACGTTCGTGCGCGGCCCGCGCGCCGTCTGGAGCTACCTGCGCGAGACCTCCGCCGGGCGCCGCCCGAGCATCGTCGGGCACAACCCCGCCGGCGGCTGGATGGTGGTGCTGATGATCGTGGCCCTGTTGGTGCAGGCCGCCACGGGCCTCTTCTCCGACGACGAGATCGCCACCCAGGGCCCGCTCGCCGTGAAGGTGAGCAATGCCGCGGTGAGCCGCATGAGCACCATCCATAGCTGGAACGAGTGGGTGCTGGTGACGTTCGTGGCCCTGCACGTGCTCGCGATCGTCTTCTACCACCGGGTGCTGCGCGTGAACCTCGTGGGGCCGATGCTGCACGGGCGCGCATTGCCCGGCACCGAGCTGGCAGCGCCGCGCAACGCCGGCATTGCCGCCGTCCTCTTCGCGATCGCGTGCGCGGCGGTGTACTGGCTGGTCGTGGTCTACCCGCGTTCCGGCGCGGCGTAAGCGCCGAAGTGCTGAAGGCCCACTTCGGCAGCTTCTTCGCGGCCGATCCCGCGCGCCTGCACTTCGCCGCGCACAGCCATCATCCGTGGCCCGATGCCACGCGTAGCGCGCAGCTGCGCTACTGGGACGATTCGGCCGCCCTCGTCGATCGCAAATGGGAGCGCATCTTCGGCGATGTCGTGCCGCGCGCGCAGGATCATGTCGCGCGGCTGCTGCGGCTTTCCGATGCGCGCCAGGTCGCATTCGCGCCGAATACCCACGAGTTCGTGGCACGGCTCTTTTCCTGCCTCGACACGGGCCGGCCGCTTCGCGTGCTCGCGAGCGCGCACGAGTTCCACAGTTTCCGCCGGCAGGCACGGCGTCTCGCCGAGGATGGACGCATCGCGCTGCAGGAGGTCGCCGCCGCGCCGTTCGATTCCTTCGCAGAACGCTTCGTGGCTGCGGAACGCACCGGGCCGTGGGACCTCGTGTTCCTCTCGCACGTGCACTTCGATACCGCCTTCGTCGTGAGCGGCCTCGAGGCGATCTGCGCCGCGGCACCCGAGCACGCGCTGGTGGCGATCGACGGCTACCATGCGTTCTGCGCGTTGCCGCTCGATCTCGCGCGCGTGCATCGGCGCGCGTTCTACATCGCGGGCGGCTACAAGTACGCGATGTCCGGTGAAGGCGCGTGCTTTCTCGCCGTGCCGCCGGGTTGCGACGCGCGGCCCGCGAATACCGGATGGTTCGCGGCGTTCGATTCGCTCAGCGATGCGCCCACCGCACGCGTGGCTTATGCCGAGGGCGCGCTCCGCTTCTGGGGATCGACCTTCGACGCCTCGGGCCTCTACCGTTTCGCCGCCGCGATGGACTGGCTTGCGGGCACGGGCATCTCGATCGAGCAGGTGCACGAACACGCGCGCTCGCTGCAGGAGCGTTTTCTCGCGGGGCTCGATGCGATCGATTCGCCGCGTCTCGCGCGCCGTCACCTCGCGCTGCCGGAGAACGCGCCGCGCGGCAACTTCCTCGCGTTCGACGTGGACGACGCGGCCGGGCTCGAGGCGCGCATTGCCGGAGCGGGTGTCGCCATCGACCGGCGCGAACGGCGGCTGCGTTTCGGCTTCGGCGTCTATCACGAAGCGGCCGACGTCGACCGGCTGGTCGAGGCCCTGCGCCCGGTGCTGCGATAATCGCGCCATGAAGATCCGTACATTCCTGGCGCTCGCCCTGCTCGCCTTCGCGTCGCTCGCACGCGCCGACGATTACCCTTCCAAGCCCATCCGCTTCGTGGTGCCGTACCCCGCGGGCGGGCCGCTCGATACGGTCGCGCGCCTGCTGGGACAGAAGGTGTCGGAGTCGATGAAGCAACCGATCATCGTGGACAACCGGCCCGGTGCCGGCGGCAACATCGGCGCCGATTTCGTGGCCAAGGCAGCGCCCGACGGCTACACGATCCTGATGGGCGCGGTCGCGACGCATGCGATCAATCCCACGCTCTACAGCCACATCCCGTACGACCCCATGGCCGACTTCATGCCGGTCACGCAGGTGGCCTCCACGCCCAACGTGCTGGTGGTGAATCCCTCGCTGCCGGCGAAGAACGTGCGCGAGTTCATCGCCTATGCGAAGGCGAATCCCGGCAAGCTCAACTTCGGATCCGGCAGCACCGGCAGCGCGGGCCACCTCGCGGGCGAGCTC
Source organism: Usitatibacter sp. (assembly GCA_035553995.1). Classification (GTDB taxonomy): domain Bacteria; phylum Pseudomonadota; class Gammaproteobacteria; order Burkholderiales; family Usitatibacteraceae; genus Usitatibacter. Next base: position 3,480 of record DATMJE010000260.1, read on the forward strand.
TTCAAGACGATGGCGGGCGTCGACATGACGCACGTGCCGTACAAGGGCGCGGGACCCGCGATGCAGGACCTCGTGGCGGGGCAGATCCAGCTCATGTTCGACAACCTCGCCTCCTCCCTCGGGCAGATCCGCGCGGGCAAGGTGCGGGCGCTGGCGGTCACGACGGCGAAGCGCACGAGCCTCGCCCCCGACCTGCCGACCATCGCGGAATCCGGGCTCCCCGGCTTCGACATCAACACCTGGTTCGGCGTGTTCGTGCCGGCGAAAACGCCGCAGCCGATCGTCGATCGCCTCCATGCCGAGTTCACGCGCGCCCTCGCGATGCCGGACGTGCGCCAGAAGATGGTCGACCTCGGCGCGGAGCCCGTCGGCAGCACGCCCGCCGAATTCGCCGCGCTCATCCGCAGCGAGAAGGACAAGTACGCACGCGTGATCAAGGCTTCCGGCGCGAAGGTCGACTGACGATGGCCGCGTCACGGGACTCGATCCTCGTGCGGCGCATCGCGTGGGCCGCCGCGATCGCCGGCATCGTTCCCTTCGCGGTTGCGACCGGCGCCATGCTGCGCGGCGATTCGCACATTCGCATCCCGGCGATCGCGGCGCTGGTGACCCTCTCGGCCGTCGTGATCTCGAGCCTCGGCGGCATCCAGGTCGGCCTCGGCGTGCGGGGCGAGAGTTCGCGCGATGGAGTGCGCGCGCTCGCCATCGTCCTGGGCGGGCTCACGTCGCTTGCCGCATGGGCCATCCCCTGGCTGCCCTCGCCGCAATCCCAGCTCGGCTGGGCGTTGGTACTCTTCGTGATCGTGTGGATCGCCGATCTCTGGCTCGCACGCGCAGGGCTCGTGCCGGGCTGGTTCATGCGCCTGCGCACCGCGGTCAGCGCCGTGGTCGCCGTGACGCTCGGCATCGCCCTGTACCTGCTATGACGTCACGGCCGTAGCTACTTGACCTTCCGCGCGCCGGGCTTCACGTGGCGTGCGAGCCAGCCGAAGAATTCGCGGTACCAGAGCCGCGAGTTCTGCGGCTTGAGGATCCAGTGGTTCTCGTCGGGGAAGAACACCAGCCGCGAGGGCACGCCGCGCGCCTTGAGCGTGTTGTAGTACGCGAGGCCCTGCGAATCGGGCACGCGGTAATCGAGCAGGCCGTGGATCACCAGCGTGGGCGTCTTCATGCGCGCGGCACGCGTGCGCGGGTTCTGCGCCTCGACGCGCTTCATGTCGTCCCAGTACCACGCGCCCAGCTCGCGCGGGTGCCAGTAGTAGGCGTCGTCGGAGAACATCGCCACCCAGTCGAAGCACCCCGCGTGGCACACGTACGCCTTGTAGCGGTCCGTGTGGCCGTTCATCCAGGCGACCATGTAGCCGCCGTAGCTGCCGCCCGCCGCCAGCAGCCGCTCCGGATCGATGTAGCCCTGCGCGAGCATGAAGTCCGTGCCGGCCTCGATGTCGGCGAGCTCGCGCTTGCCCCACTCGCCGTCGATCGACTGCAGGAACGCCTGGCCGAACGACGAGGAGCCGTGGTAGTTCACGCACACCACCACGTAGCCCTGCGCGGCGAAGACGTGGTTGTTCCAGCGGAAGTGGAAGTTGTCGCCCCAGATGCCGTGCGGGCCGCCGTGGATGTTGTGCAGCAGCGGCCAGCTCTTGCGCTCGTCGAAGTCGGGCGGGAAGACAGCCCACATCTGCACCTTCTCGCCGCGCCAGCCGCGGATCTCGAACTCGCGCACCGGCCCCAGCTTCACGCCCTCCATCACCGCGTCGTTGAAGCGATCGATGCGCCGCGCCTCCTCGCCCGGGCCGGCCCACGACACCTGCGGCGGGGTGCTCATCGTGTTGTGCACGTAGACGCGGCAACCGGCGGCCACGTCGAACTCCATGACCGTGCCGCCCTCGGCCACCTTCTCCGGCTCGCGGGCGCCGAGGGTCCATCGCCAGAGATGCTGCCGCGCCAGGTCCTCCGCGGCGAAGAGCACGGACTGCGAGTCGGCCTCCCACGCGATCGGCGAATGCAGGCTGCGGTCCCATTTGCGCGACACGTGGGTGAGCTTGCCGCTCGATCGCTCCTGCAGCGTGAGCCAGAAGGGCGCGACATAGCTCTTCGCCACGTCCTGCGACATCATCGCGAGCCAGCGGCCGTCGGGCGAGTAGCGCGGATGCTCGTGCGAGAGCTTCGAGCCTTCGGTGAGCGTGCGAAACTTGCCGCTCGGTATGTCGAGCGCGATCATGCCGTAGGCGTGGTCGAAGCGCTTGTCCTCGGCCGGATCGAACGAGAACGCGATCTCGCGGCCATCGGGCGCGATGTCGTAGAACTGCGACGTGGGATCGGCGCGCACCAGCTCGTACCGGCTGCCGGCGAAGAGGTCGCGCACCTGGCCCGTCTCCACGTCGGCAGTGAAGAGATGCGGCACGCGCCCGTCCGAGAGCCAGTGGTCCCACCAGCGGTAGGCGGACTCCTCGGTCACGTACGCCTTGACCTTGTCGTCCTTCCATTCGCGGTAGCGCTTGGCGAGCTTCCCGGTGGATCTCGCTTCCGGCCACACCCAGGAGATGAAGGCGATGCGGCGCGAATCGGGAAACCACTTGATGCCGAAGGCGCCGGTCGCGATGCTGGTGAGGCGCCGCGCTTCGCCCCCGTCGGGCGCGATGAGGTAGACCTGCGATTCCTCGTCGCCCTTGTCGCTGCCCAGGCCGGCGCGCTTGGCCACGAAGGCGATCCAGCGGCCGTCGGGCGACCAGCGCGGCTCGCCATCCTTCTCGCCGGCGCTGGTGAGGCGCCGCGGCTCGCCGCCGAACGCCGAAAGCAGCCACAGGCTCGCGCGCTGGCGGTTTTCCTCCATGTCGAACGACGTGACCGAGATGCACGCCTGGGCGCCGTCGGGCGAGAGCGTCGGCTGTGCGGGCCGCTCGAGCTTCCACAGGTCCTCGACGGTGATGGGCCTCTTCTTCATGCGTGGCTTTCCGGAGTGCGCGGTCGCGGGATTCTACAAGCAGTTGCCGCAGGTCAAGGAACCGGCCCCGGCGCACATGCGAATCACTTGCATTACGGGCCTTTTTGTAGCAGAATGAATGCGAATCGTTCTTGTTTGCGAGCCTCCCGAATGTACATCTGCAACTGCATGGGCATCACCGAACGCGAGATCCGCGGCGCCGTCGACCTCGGCTGCGAGACCGTGGCGGACCTCGGCCGCGACCTCGGCGTCGGCACCTGTTGCGGCAAGTGCGTCCCGGAGGCCGGCAGCCTGCTGCGCCGCTGCTGCGCGATCCAGGCCGCGGGCCAGGCCGCCTGCGGCGACTGACCCCCCGGGCCGCGGCGCTCCCGGCGCGTCCCGGCAGGTGAAGGGCTAGAATCGCCCTTCCCTCCCCACCGGTACCCCCCCAATGCAAGGCGATCGCCAGATCATCCTGCTGCTCAACAAGCAGCTCACGCGCGAGCTCACCGCCGTGAACCAGTATTTCCTGCACGCCCGCATGTACAAGCAGTGGGGCTTCGAGCGGCTGGGCGACAAGGAGTACCACGAGTCCATCGACGAGATGAAGCACGCGGATCGCCTCATCGAGCGCATCCTCATGCTCGACGGGCTGCCCAACCTGCAGGATCTCGGCAAGCTCCACATCGGCGAGAACCCGCGCGAGATGCTCGCCTCCGACCTCGAGCTCGAGCGCGGCTCGCAGGGAACCCTCAAGGAAGGCGTGGCCGCCTGCGAGGCCGCGAAGGATTACGTCTCGCGCGAGATCCTCGAGGAGATCCTCGACGACACCGAGGACCACATCGACTGGATCGAGACGCAGCTCGAGCTCATGGACAAGGTGGGCGAGCAGAACTACCTGCAGTCGCAGATGGGGGCCGCGAGCGCCTCATGAAGCCCAACGACATGAAGCCCGTGTTCCAGTGGGACGACCCGCTGCTCCTCGAGGGCCAGCTCACCGAGGACGAGCGCATGGTGCGCGACAGCGCACGCGCCTGGTGCCAGGAAAAGCTCATGCCGCGCGTGCTCGAAGCGCACCGGCACGAGAAGTACGACCGCGAGATCTTCAACGAGATGGGGGCGCTCGGCTTCCTCGGCCCGACCATCGAAGGCTACGGCTGCGCCGGCGTGAACCACGTGAGCTACGGGCTCATCGCGCGCGAGGTGGAGCGTGTCGACTCGGGTTATCGCTCCGGGATGAGCGTGCAGTCGTCGCTCGTGATGCACCCGATCCACGCGTACGGCACGGAGGAGCAGCGCAAGCGCTGGCTGCCCCGGCTCGCGACCGGCGAGCTGGTCGGCTGCTTCGGGCTCACGGAGCCGGACTTTGGCTCCGATGCGGGCGGCATGATCACGCGCGCGCGCAAGTCCGATGGCGGGTACGTGCTGAACGGCGCCAAGATGTGGATCAGCAACGCCCCCATGGCGGATCTCTTCGTCGTCTGGGCGAAGGACGATGCGGACGAGATCCGCGGCTTCGTGATCGAGAAAGGTGCCAAGGGCCTCACGGCGCCGAAGATCGAGGGCAAGTTCAGCCTGCGCACGTCGATCACGGGCGAGGTCGTGCTGGCCGATGTCTTCGTGCCCGACGAGAACCTGCTGCCCAACGTGAAGGGCCTCAAGGGACCGTTCGGCTGCCTCAACAAGGCGCGCTACGGCATCGGCTGGGGTGCCATGGGGGCCGCCGAATTCTGCTGGCACGCGGCGCGGCAGTACACGCTCGATCGCAAGGCCTTCGGCAAGCCGCTCGCCGCCAACCAGCTCATCCAGAAGAAGCTCGCCGACATGCAGACGGAGATCGCGCTCGGCCTGCAGGCGGCGCTACGCGTCGGCCGGCTCATGGACGAGGGGCGCGCCACCCCCGAGATGGTGTCGCTCATCAAGCGCAACAACTGCGGCAAGGCGCTCGACATCGCCCGCACGTCGCGCGACATGCACGGCGGCAACGGCATCTCCGACGAGTTCCACGTGATCCGCCACGTGCTCAACCTCGAGGCGGTCAACACCTACGAGGGCACGCACGACATCCACGCCCTCATCCTCGGCCGCGCCCAGACCGGCATCGCCGCGTTCTGACCCGCGGGAAACCGTTCTTCCAGGCGGGAAATCGGGACGGACCCCATTTTCTGCCAGGCGGAAAATCGGGACGGACCCGATTTTCGTCAGGGGGCGGCGGGGGTCTCGACGAGGAGCGGCTCGACGCCGCGTGCGAGCTTGTCCACGGCGCTGCTGCAGACCACGCGGTGGCGGTTCACGTACTCCTCGTGGTTGCGCTCGACGTCGTCCAGGTCGTAGACGTAGTTCACCATCATGCCGAACGACTGGCCGAGGCCCTTGCCCGAGGTGTCCGCGGCCCAGTTCACGCGCTCGAGGCGCGCGCCGTTGCCGAGGTGGAAGCGCGCGACCGGATCGACGGCATGGCCGTGCTCCCACTCGCGCGTGAGGTACCACGCGGCCAGCCCCTCGAGCGACTCGCGAAATGCGGGCTCGGGCAGCACGCCCGCCTGGGAGATCGCGCCCAGCACGGCCTGCCGCAACGGCTCGGGCGTCGCATCCTTCGCCGCGACTTCCTGCAGCCGCTTCTGCGCCCACTTGCGCAATCCCGGCACCGGGGAAAGTGTCGCGAAGAGCTTGAGGTTGGGCAGCTCCGCGTGCAAATCCGCCGCGACCTGCTTGATGAGGAAGTTGCCGAACGAGATGCCCCTCAGCCCCGGCTGGCAGCTCGTGATCGAATAGAACACGGCGCAGCGCGCACGCCTCGGATCGCCGACCGCGCTCTCCATCGCGAGGATCGGGCCCACGTCGGCGGGCAGCTCGTTCACGAACGCGACCTCGACGAAGATGAGCGGATCGTCGGGCAGCGCCGGATGGAAGAAGGCGAAGCAGCGGCGGTCGCGCTCGAGCCTGCGCTTCAAGTCCGGGAAGCCGCGGATCTCGTGCACGGCTTCGTACGCGATGAGCCTCTCGAGGATCGCTGCCGAGGTGCTCCAGTCGATGCGCCTCAGCTCGAGGAAGCCGCGGTTGAACCACGAGCCCAGCAGGTGGCAGAGGTCCGCGTCGACGATGCTGAGCTCCGGCTGCTTGCGGATGGCGTCGACCAGCTCCTGCCGCAGCTGCAGCAGCATGGCCGTGCCGCCGGGCGCCATGTTCATGCGGCGGAAGATCTCCTGCCGCGGCGGCTCCGCCACCCGCTGCAGCAGCGCCAGGTGCTCGGCGCTCGGGTCCGCGTGATAGGCCTGCGCCGCGGCGAGCACGGCATCGCGATTCGGCGAGAAGTCGCGCGCGAGGTTCTGGAAGAAGTGCATCCGTCCCGCGGCATCCAGCCCGCGATAGAGCGCCAGCGCGCGCCGCGCCATCATGGCGCCCGACGCCTCGCCCTTCTCGGAGATCAGCGTGCGCAGCAGTGTCGCGAGCCGGTCGGCGCGCCGCTGTGCGGGCGTGCGGACGATGCCGCCCGTGAACGTGCCGACGATGCGGTCGATGAAGGACTTCGCGGCGGTCATGCGACGGGGCTCCCTGGCTCGTTGTAGCGCTCCCGCAGGACGTTCTTCTGCACCTTGCCCATGGCGTTGCGCGGCAGCTCTGCGACGATGTAGACGCGCTTCGGAACCTTGAAGTTCGCGAGGCGTTTCTTCAGCGCATCGATCAGCTCGCGCTCGCCGGGAAGCTCTCCCGGTCGGGGAACGACGACGCCGATGACCGCCTCGCCGAAGTCCGCGTGCGGCACGCCCACCACCGCGCTTTCCTGCACGCCCGGCAGCTCGTCGAGTGCCAGCTCGACCTCCTTCGGATAGACGTTGTAGCCGCCGGTGATGATGAGGTCCTTCGAGCGCCCGACGATCGTGAGATAGCCGTCGGCCGAGAGCGAGCCCATGTCGCCGGTGCGGAAGAAGCCGTCGGGCGTGAATTCCTCGGCGTTCTTCTCCGGCATGCGCCAGTAGCCCGGGAACACGTTCGGCCCCTTCACCTGCACGTAGCCGATGGTGCCCGGTGCGCAGGGGGAGCCCGCATCGTCAACGACGCGCACGCTCACGCCCGGGAGCGCGGGCCCGACGGAGCCGGCACGGCGTTCGCCCTCCAGCGGATTCGAGGTGAGCATCCCGGTCTCCGTCATGCCGTAGCGCTCGAGGATGCGATGCCCGGTGCGGGACTGGAACTGCAGGTGGGTCTCCGCGAGGAGCGGCGCCGAGCCGGAGACGAAGAGACGCATGTGCGCGCAGGCTTCCCGCGTGAGCGCAGGCTCCGCGAGGAGCCGCGTGTAGAGCGTGGGCACGCCCATGAACACGGTCGAGACCGGGAATTCCGCGATGGCGCGCTTCGGGTCGAACTTCGCGTGGAAGCGCATGGACGTGCCGTTCATGAGCACGCAATGGCAGGCGACGAAGAGGCCGTGCACGTGGAAGAGCGGCAGCATGTGGATCAGCACGTCGCCCGGGCGGAAGCCCCAGTAGCGATGCAGCACCTGCGCGTTGGAGCCGAGGTTGCGGTGCGTGAGCATCGCGCCCTTCGAGCGCCCCGTGGTCCCCGAGGTGTAGAGGATCGCCGCCAGGTCGTCGCCCGATCGCTCGACGGTGCGGAAGCTCGTGGGAGCGCCGCGCGCCGCTTCCACGAGCGAGCCCAGGCCGTGCTCGTCGAGCGTGAAGACGTTGCCGATGCCGAGGCGCTCCGCGAGGGGCGCGAGCCACGGCATCGAACGCGGCTGCGCCACCACGGCCCGGGGCTCGGCATTCTCGAGGAAGTAGCCGACCTCGCCTTCCTGGTAGGCGCTGTTGAGCGGCAGGTACGCGAGCCCCGCGCGGATGCAGCCGAGATAGAGCAGCAGGGCCTCGGCGCTCTTCTCCACCTGCACGGCGACGCGGTCGCCGGGGACGAGGCCCAGGCTCGCAAGGAATGCCGCGTAGCGCGCGCTGCCCGCCTCGAGGTCCGCGTAGGTGACCATGCCGCCGCCGTCGAGATGGAGGAACGGTGCCGCACGGTCCGCGGGAAAGCACGCTTCGAAGACGGCGTAGAGGTTCTCGTTGCTCATGGTGATGGCGGCACGATGCCCAGGCGCAGCTCGTCTTCGGCCACGCCGGCCGTGCGGTAGTCGCTGAAGGAAGGGGTGTCGTCGCGGCTTTCGCCGAGGATCGCGGCCACCGCCATGCCGGGCAGCACCTCGATGCGCGCCATGCCGTGGACGGCCGCGACACGCCGCGCCGGCGCCGCCAGCGCGACATAAACGCCGCCGCCCGCGCGTCCGGTGATGGTGAGGCCCACCTGCGTGCCGCGCGCCTCGAGCGCGGCGAGCGCCGCCGCCATGTCGACGATGTATTCGCTGAGGATGCGTTTTTCCTCGTCGAGGCGCGCGGCGTGCGAGGCGCTGTCGAGATACACCTGCAGGCGCGGCGGCGGTTTGTCGAGGTGGTGCCACACGATGTCGGCAAAGCGCCAGGCGCGGGCGCTGCTCACCGGCAGGTTGTCCACGCAGCCGGCGAACGCCTCGCGGACGCCGTCGCGCTCGCCGTGGCCTTCGATCACGCCATCGCAAAGGCGAGCTTCATGCTGGGTGTAGATGCGATCGAGCTCGGGGCGCTTTGCGGCCTTCCACGCCGGCTCGGGCGCGGCCGCCTCGAAGCGCTCGCGCAGCCGCGCGTGGCGCTCCCGAAAGCTCGCCGCATCATCGCCGCGCGCCAGCGCCTTGCGCAGCCACGCAGCCACGTCGTCGCCGACTTTCCACGCCGCGTTCGCGGGCGTTGCCTTCCCACGCGATGGCTGCGCGAAGGTCGCCTGCGCCATGGCCCGGAACGCGGGGTCCAGCGCGTCGACGCCGGAGCTCGCCGCGATCACGGCAGGACCGGACATCGCGAGCTGCGTTTCGCGGCCGAAGAGCCGCTCCCGGGCGAGATGGGCGAGCATGCTGGCGCCACCATAGCAGTTGCGCCCGAGCAGGGCCGCGATCGGCGCGCCGGAAAGCGCGGCCGCGAGCCCCGCCCGGTAGAGCGTGCGGAAGCCGCCGAGCGCGCGCAGTCCCTCGGAGACGCGCGCCCCCGCGGAATCGATGTAGAGCACGAGCGGCGCACGATCGCGAGCAGTGCGCTCGAACATCGCCACCAGCCGTTCATCCTCGGCGGCGCCGAGCGATCCGCTGGCGATGAAATTCTCGATGAGCGCCACGTGCACCTCGCGTCCGTCGAGCGTGCCGTGCCCGAGCGTGAGATTGCCGACGCGCTCGGCGGCCGGCTCGAACGCGACCGCCGCGCGCAGCGCTTCCAGCAGCGTCTGCGCCGTCACAGGCACTCTGCGAGCACCACCAGCGGATGCTTCGCCTCGCGCTGCGTGCCGTGCGCCACCTGCTGCCGGCAGCTCGTGCCGGCGGCGACGATGGTGGCGCCGGCCGACGCGCGCACGGCGGGGAGCAGCCCCAGCTCGCCCATCTTCATCGAGACCTCGTAATGCTCGTGGCCGAAGGAGCCCGCCATGCCGCAGCAGCCCGACTCGATCGGCTCGACCGTCGTATCGGGCAGCGTGCGCAGCAATGCGAGCGTTGCATCGAACGTGCCGAACGCCTTCTGGTGGCAATGGCCGTGCACCTTGAGGCGGCCCGGCGACTTGCGCCATGGCGGCTGGATGCGCCCGGAGGCGATCGCCGCCGCGAGGTATTCGTCGGCGAGCTGGGCGCCCGCGAGCTTGCCTGCCATCGCATCGCCGGGAAACATCGCCTGGTACTCGTCGCGGAAGGTCAGCAGGCACGAGGGCTCGAGGCCCACGATGGGGACGCCCGCCTGCAGGTGCGGCTTCAACGCCTCCATCGTGCGCCGCGCCTCCGCGCGCGCCTCGTCCACCATGCCGGCGGTGAGATACGTCCGCCCGCAGCACAACGGCCGCGCGTCGGCCGCCCGCGCCACGATGACCTCGTGCCCGGTGGCCTTCAGCACCTTCGCTGCGGCTTCGAGGTTTTCCGGCTCGAACCAGTTGTTGAACGTGTCCGCGAACAGCACGACCGGTTTTCCCTCGTGCCCTGCGCCTTGTGCCTCGCGCCCGGCCGTTGCCGCCCACGCGCGCCTGAACCGCGGCAACGGGCGGCGGCGATCGAACCCGATCACGGACTCGACGAGCCCGCGCGCGCCGGGCAACGCGAGCGCGATCGAGGTGAGCGGCTGCAGGCGCGCGGCCCAACCCGCATAGCGCGGCAGGTGCGCCACGATGCGGTCCCGTCGCGTGAACCCATGGCGCTTGCGATGCTCGGCGAGGAACTCGATCTTCATGCGCGCCATGTCGACACCCGTCGGGCACTCGCGCCTGCAGCCCTTGCACGAGACGCACAGCTCGAGCGCCTCGCGCACCGCTTCGCCCGCGTAGTCCTCGCCCTCGATCTGTCCCGAGAGCGCCAGCCGCAGCGTGTTGGCGCGCCCGCGCGTCAAGTCCCGTTCGTTCCCGGTAGCGCGATAGCTGGGGCACATGGTGCCGGCATCGAACTTGCGGCAATGGCCATTGTTGTTGCACATCTCCACGGCACCCGCGAAGCCGCCCCAGCCGCTCCAGTCGAGCGCGCCCGCGGGCTTCTGCGCGTGGTAGCCGGGCGCGTAGCGGAAGAGCGAGCGATCGTCCTGCCGCGGGGGATTCACGATCTTGCCCGGGTTCATGAGGCCGCGCGGATCGAACCATCCCTTGATCTCGGCGAGGCACGCGGTGAGGCGCGGGCCGAAGAAGGGCGCGATCCACTCCGATCGCACGAGGCCATCGCCGTGCTCGCCCGAGTACGCGCCCTTGTAGCGGCGCACGAGGTCCGCGGCTTCCTCCGCGATCGCGCGCATGCGCATCGCGCCATCGCCTTTCATGTTGAGCACCGGCCGCACGTGCAGGCATCCCACCGAGGCATGCGCGTACCACGTGCCCTGCGTGCCGTGCTTGCGGAATACTTCCGTGAGCTGCGAGGTGTATTCGGCGAGGTGCTCGAGCGGCACCGCGCAGTCCTCGATGAAGGA
>DATMJE010000261.1:0-2056 GCA_035553995.1 Usitatibacter sp.
GAGACGAACCACGTCGCGCGCGGAGGCTCGCCACGCTCCGCACGCAGGAGCGCGAAGGCATCCTCCATCGTGTCGACGAGGCGCGCGCGGCTCACGAGCGCCACGTGCGTCTCCGGCAGGAGGGCGGTCTTCTTGGGCATCTCGGGCGCCCCCAGCAGGAGCAGCGTGCCCGTTTCCGCGATGGCGCAGAAGCAGCTCGTCACCCCCACGTGGTCGGTCGGCTGCACCGGCCGGTTGTCGAAGTGCACATTGGCGGCCGCCCAATCCAGCCCGGCAAGCTGCGGCCAGCCGACGACGCGCCGCTCGATCGCGTTGGCGTCGAGATAGCGCGCGATTTCGGCCGGCACCCGCGCGATGGTCTCGGCATGGGCGTGCGTGGTGCCGAGGCGGTCGCATTCGCGCAGGAACTGCTGCTCGCGGTCCGCGGGGCGGGCGATGGAGGGTTGCGGCCCGCGCTCGCGCCGCGCGATCACATTCCGCGCTTCGGTGAGCTCCGCTTCCGTCGGCGCCGCACCCTCGCGCCCGTGCGCCTTGCGGATGCGGGCGAGGATCGCTTCGCGCGCGCTCATCGCGGGCCTCCGTCGCGACGCTCGGCATACAGCTCGCGGAAGGTTTTCCCCTGCGGCGCGGGCATGTCCCGGCCTCGCGTCCAGCCGTCGAGCCCGGGCATCCAGTGGATCAGCTTGTCGCGCCCCCCGAACCAGCCCGCCACGCGCACGGCGATGGCCGAGAGCGCGCGGTAGAGGCGCGGGCGCTGCACCGCGTACGACCAGGCGCGGATGCCGAAGCGCTCGCTCCAGGGGCGCAGCGCGTTGTCGTACTGCTGCTCGCGCAGCTTGCGCATGAGGTCCGGCAGCGGGATCTTCACCGGGCACGCCACCTGGCACTCGCCGCAGAAGGTCGAGGCATTGGGAAGATCGCCGGCGTTCTCGATGCCGACGTACACGGGTGTCAGCACCGAGCCCATCGGCCCCGGATACACCCAGCCGTACGCGTGGCCACCGATGTTCTGGTACACGGGGCAGTGGTTCATGCACGCGCCGCAACGGATGCAGCGCAGCATCGCCTGCATCTCGCTGCCCACGAACTTCGTGCGGCCCGCGTCGACCAGCACGATGTGCATCTGCTCGGGTCCCTCGTTCTCGCCCACGCCCTTGATGCCCGTGGTGAGCGTGAGGTAGTTGGCGATCGACTGCCCGGTGGCCGAGCGCGGCAGCAGGCGGATGAGCGTCGCGAAATCCTCGAACGTCGGGATCACCTTCTCGATGCCGGTGATGACGCAATGGATGCGCGGGACCGTGGTCACGAGGTCCGCGTTGCCCTCGTTGGTGACGGTGAGCGTGGTGCCGGTCTCCGCGATGAGGAAGTTGGAGCCCGAGATGCCCATGTCCGCGGTGAGGAAATGCTCGCGCAGCGCCTCGCGCGCCTCGCGCGTCATGTGCGGGATGTCAGTGTTGCGCGGGAGGTGGTGCGCGGCCACGAAGAGGTCCGCCACCTCCTCCTTCGACTTGTGCACGGCGGGCGCCACGATGTGCGACGGCGGCTCGTGGGCGAGCTGCAGGATGTATTCGCCGAGGTCGGTCTCGACCACCTGCACACCGGTTTCCTCGAGCCGCTCGTTCAAGTTGATCTCTTCCGAGACCATCGACTTCGATTTCGTGACCTTCCGGACGTTGTTCTTCTTCGCGATGTCCACGATGATGCGGCACGCTTCCTCGGCGCTCTCGGCCCAGTGCACCACGGCGCCGCGGCGCGTGGCGTTGCGCTCGAACTCGACGAGATAAGCGTCGAGGTTGGCGATGGTCTTGTCGCGCAGGGCCGCCGCGTGCGTGCGGATCTCCTGCCAGCAATCGACATCGAGCACGGCGCGCGCGCGGGCGTCGACGAACTTGCCCTTGGCGGTCTTCATGTTCTGCTGCAGCACCGGGTCGTCGAGCTTCATCGACGCGTTGCGCTTGAAGAACATCGACTGGACCTGCATCTCAGCCCTCCCCCGCGATGATCTCGGCGTAGTGCAGCACGCGCGTCTCCATGTCGCCCTCGCGCCGCAGCCGGC
>DATMJE010000262.1:0-51913 GCA_035553995.1 Usitatibacter sp.
CAGCCAGAGAATCGCAAGATGGTGGCGCCGCGGTTTTCAGCGCTTAAATTTTCTTAACTCGCGTTTAGTCCGTTGACGCTGCCGGCGCGCCTGACGCAAGCTGCCTCTTGCCGATGCCCCGGGATTCTCCCGCCGCCGGTCACGACAGCGAGGCCCGATCCGCCGGCGGCGGCCACGGGCTCGATGCACCAGGCCCAGTCCAGGAAGAACGAGGAAGCGTGCCCGACGAGGCGCGCAGGTCCCGGCCTTGCAGCCGGGGATCGACAAGACGATAGGGAGCGAGCCCATATGTCTTCCCTCAACTGCACCGTCATCGCCGCGAACCCCGCGCACGGCATCGTCCCGGGCGTGGTGACGTCGCTGGGACGCATCCTCGGCCTGCATGTGGATGCGCCACGCACATTCTCGAATGAGCCTTCGCAGTGGCACGAGGCCGACGGCGTGGTCGTGGTCTCCGACCGCGATTCGCATCGGCTCGGCCTGCGCCAGATCGAGCAGATACGGGGTGCCATGCCGCGCTGCAGCGTGGTTGCCGTGGGCGACGGACTGGATGAAGACCAGATGCTGTCGCTGCTCGCCGCGGGCGCGTACGACTTCGTCTCCGTGCCGTGCCGTGAAGGCGAGATCGAGGCACGCGTGCGCCGCGCCTTCGGCCTGGCGCCCTCGCCCGCGCCGCGAGCCGCGCCCGCCTTCGCCGACGTGCGCCTGCGCGACCTCGTGGGTAGCAGCCCCGCGTTCCGCCGCCAGATCGCGAAGCTGCCGATGATCGCGGGTAACGACTCGGGCGTCCTCATCCTCGGCGAGACCGGCACGGGCAAGGAGCTCTTCGCGCAAGCGGTGCATTACTTCTCGGAGCGCGCGGCACGTCCGTGGGTCGCCGTGAATTGCGCCGCCATTCCTTCCGACCTCGTCGAGGCCGAGCTCTTCGGCCACGTGAAGGGTGCCTACACCACGGCCTGCGCCGCGCGCAAGGGCCTCGTGGCCGAGGCCGAAGGCGGCACGCTCTTCCTCGACGAGATCGACGGGCTGCCCTATGGCGCGCAGGCGAAGCTCCTGCGCTTCCTGCAGGAAAAGGAATTCCGTTCGGTCGGCTCCAACGCCGTCTGCCACGCGGACGTGCGTGTCATCGCCGCGAGCAACGCGGGCCTCGCCGAGCTCGCCGCGAAGGGCAGCTTCCGGCGCGACCTCTTCTTCCGCCTGAACGTGCTCGGCATCACGCTGCCGCCGCTGCGCGAGCGGCAGGACGATGTCCTCGTGCTCGCGCGCCACTTCCTCGAGCACTTCGCGCGGCAGTTCAAGCGCACGGTCACCGGCATCTCGCCGCCCGCGCTGCATCGGCTGGCCGCGTACGACTGGCCCGGCAACGTGCGCGAGCTGCGCCACGTGATCGAACGCGCGGTGCTGCTGTCCACCGGGCCCATGCTCGGCGTGGACGATCTCGAGCTCGGTGAAGAAGAGCCGGAAGAAGACGGCGCGTGCGCGGCGCTCGACGATCAATCGTTCCACGCCGCCAAGGCGCGCATCGTGCAGGACTTCGAGCGCGGCTTCATCGAGAACCTGCTCGCGAGCTGCCACGGCAACGTGACGCAGGCCGCGCGCCTCGCGAAGAAGAATCGCCGCGCCTTCTTCGAGCTGATCCGCAAGCACGAGATCGACGCGTCGCGCTTTCGCTGACGCGTAATCCCCGCGACGTTCCCTGAAGGCAGCCCCGGGCGAGCCACGCTCGCGGCTGCCCGCGCCGCCATCCAGGCAGCGCTGCGAACACCCGGACGGATTTATCCATGCAGGCCGCGCCATCAGGACAAATCCGTCCTGCCCTCGCGCCCGCGCGCGCTGCACGCCGCATTGCGCATCAAGCACTTGCGATGCATCGCGAACTGGCCCGCCGCTTGCAAGACACAGGGCGTCCGAGCGGTAACCCGATGAATGACCAGACGAGCCACAACCGGATCATGCGAGCGCTGGCCGACTACCTGAAGGTCAATCCGCTCGCGAGCGACACCGCCGACGGCATCCGCCGATGGTGGCTCGGGACCGAGTGGGCGCCGTCGCTGGACGAGGTGGCACGGGCACTGGAGACGATGAAGACGATGGGACTGATCAAGGTGACCTACGCGGCCGACGGGCGCCAACGCTACAGCCGGTGCGCAAGCGATGCACAGCTCGCGGCGTTCGTCGAAGGCCTCGATCGCAACGAGGGCATGCGCTAGCGATGGGCACGATCAGCGCGATCGAAGCGGTGGCCGAGGGCCTCGCGCGGCACCTGAACCGCGCCTTCGAGCTCACGGGCCCGTCGATCCCGTCGTTCAAGTTCCAGCCCGCCGGCGCGAAGGATTTCCACGCGCTGAAGGACGAATCGGCGACGGGCGCCATCTACCTCTATCGCGTGACGCACAACGAGTTCATGCGCAACGTGGCGCCGGTGTCGCCCGCGCGTCCCGTGACCGTCGACCTGCATTTCCTCTTCTGCCTCTGGCTCGACACGGCAAGCCGCGAGCACACGGTGCTGGGATGGCTGCTGCGCGAGCTCGCGCGCTATCCGGTGCTCGATCGCGGCATGACCGACTCGAGCGGCGGCTTCGCGATCGTGGACCGCATGCAGTTCATCCCCTCCGAGCTCTCGCTCGACGACATGTCGAAGCTCTGGCAGCTCCTGGGCATGCCGTATCGCGCGAGCCTGACCTACGTCGTGCGCAACGTGCAGATCGGCCCCGAGACGGCTGTCGATGCGGCGCCCGTGGTCGCCACGCGTTTCGAGCATCGCGACGAAGTGGAGGCGGGCGCATGATCGCCGAGCGCGTCGAGCGCCGCGTGCTGGGCGCGATCGAGTTCGTGGACGCCTGGACAGGTGCGCGCGTGCTCGGGCCGCTGGCACTCGACGCGCCGCGCCTGCGCCTCACGCGCAACGCCTCGTCGTTGTACGTGATCCGCGACGCCGAGGGCCTCTCCGGATACACCGAAGCGTTCGAGAAGCCGCCGGCCGTGGCCGCGGGCGACTACTCGCTGCGCGTGTCCGATCCGCAGCGCCGCTATGTCGCGCGCACGGTGCGCATCACGCTGCCGCGCGCGGACGCGCCGCTCGCGGATCCGGCTTCCTTCCTGCAGCCGCTGTCCGTCGAGCTCTACCCTTCGATGGCGCGCAATGCGGAGCCCGCGTGGCCGGTGCTGCGCGCGTTCATTTTCGTGACGGACGCGGGACAGCGCGTCGGTGTGGCGAACGCACTGCTTCGCCTCACGCCCGCGCCGGACGGCCTCGCGCCCACGCTCGCGCTCACGGACGCGAACGGGGAAGGGTTCCTCGCCGTGCCCGGCGCGCCGCCGGTCTTTTCCGGGACGCCGCCGACGCACCTGTTCGCCGCAACGCTCCTCGTGGCACTCGATGCGCAGTTCGCGCGCCGGGGCGACGTCGCTTCCCTGCCCGTGCCCGACCCGGACCGGATCCTCGATCGCATCGCCGCGAGCGACGCGTCCGTGCAGCAACTGACCCTGCCGGTGGCGCAGCTCGCCGCCGGCGCAACCCAACGCGTGGAGCTGGAGGTGACGCTGTGACCGCCCGCGCCTTTTCATTCCGACCGGAGGTGAGTCGTGCCTGAATACCTAGCGCCCGGCGTATACGTCGAGGAAGTCAGTTTCCGTTCCAAATCGATCGAGGGCGTGGGCACGAGCACGACGGCCTTCGTCGGCCCCACGCTGAAAGGCCCCGCGGACAGCACGACGCCGGAGCTCCTCACGAGCTTCTCGGACTTCGAGCGCATCTACGGCGGCATCGACGACCTCGCCTACGGCAACGACGACCGGCTGAACCGCAACTACGTCGCGCATGCCGTGCAGGCGTATTTCAACAACGGCGGCGCGCGGCTCTACGTGGTGCGCGTCTACACGCCCGGCACCGGCACCGGCATCGCGACCGCGAAGGCGAGCCCGGTGCTCTCCACGACGGCCAACAACGTCACGACGCCGAACGCGTGGTTCGAGGCGCGCTTCCCCGGCGCCACGTTCAACGGGGCCGGCGTGATCGTGCAGCAGAAAGGCGCGCCCATCCGCGGCAAGAGCCTCGAGAACGCGCCGGATGGGACCGTGGTGCGGGTGCACCCGGCGAAGTCCGCCAACTGGGTCCTGGACGGCAACACGTGGAAGGTCCTCGGCGACGACGGCACGCCCGGCGCCGACGTGCAGAACCCCGGCGTGGGCACGGCGAGCGTCTGGCTCATCGCGCAGGTGCCCGATGGGGGCACGGATGCGAAGGCGCTCGACAAGCCCATCGCGCTCGACGACACGGCCTTTCACGCGCTCAAGGACAAGGCGCGCGTGCGCATCTTCCCGGCGGCGGAAGTGTGGCTGCGCGAGGACGGCGCGTGGACGCGCGTCATGCGCGGCGGCACGGCGGTCAGCGGCAACGACGCGGAAGTGAAGCCCGCCGATCTCGCCGGCGTGGGCCGCGCCTACGCGATCACGATGGATGTCGAGTTCCGCCCGGCCTCGGGTGACAGCATCCGCTTCGAGGACCTCTCGCCCGTCGCCGGCATGCCGCGCGACACGCGCATCGTGCTGGGCTCGACGCCGCAACGCCGCGCCGACGACCTCGCGAACCCCGTGGCGCTCGTCTTCTCCGACAACTTCACCGCGAAGCCGGCCGACCTGCTCCGGGGGCTCGTGGGCGCGCAGCCGGTCACGAACCCGTTCGACGCCTACGACGAGCCGCAGGGTGTGTTCACGCTCACCGGCGGTGACGACGGCGCGGCGCCCGCGGTGGCGCAATACGCCGACGGCTTCGGCCTGCTGGTCGGGCTCGAGGACGTCTCGATCGTCGCCGCACCCGGCTACTCCGCGCGCGACAAGACGACCGGCGACTACCAGGGCATCCAGGACGCGCTGCTCACGCACGTCTCCAACCCGCGCCGCTATCGCATCGGCGTGCTCGACTCGCCGCCGGACGAGACGCCCTCGTCCATGCGCGAGCTGCGCGGCCTGGTCGACTCCACGCGCGCCGCGATGTACTACCCGTGGGTCGTCGTCAGCAATCCGCTCGCGGGCCCGCGCAGCAGCCAGCCCGCGGAGATCATGCTGCCGCCGTCGGGATTCGTGTGCGGCATCTACGCGCGCAACGACATCGAGCGCGGCGTGTGGAAGGCGCCCGCGAACGAGATCGTGCGCGGCGCGCTGCGCTTCGAGCGCCAGGTGAACCACGGCGAGCAGGAGCTGCTGAATCCCATCGGCGTGAACTGCCTGCGCTACCTGCAGGGCCGCGGCTTCCGCGTCTGGGGCGCCCGCACGATCAGCTCGGATCCCGAGTGGAAGTACGTGAACGTGCGCCGCTACTTCAATTACCTCGAGGCCTCCATCGACCGCGGCACGCAATGGGTGGTGTTCGAGCCCAACGGCGAGATGCTGTGGGCCAACGTGCGCGGCACCGTCGCGGACTTCCTGCTCGCCGAGTGGAAGAGCGGCGCGCTGCTGGGCACGAAGCAGGACGAGGCGTTCTTCGTCCGCTGCGACCGTACCACCATGACGCAGAACGACCTCGACAACGGCCGCCTCGTCTGCCTCATCGGGGTCGCGGTGGTGAAGCCCGCGGAGTTCGTGATCTTCCGCATCGGCCAGAAGACCGCGGACGCCAAGAGCTGATTCCTGAAGGAGACCTCCATGATCCAACGCGACACCCCGTACGGCGCCTTCAACTTCACCGTGGACCTCGGAGGCGGCGTGGCCGCCGGCTTCTCCGATGCCTCGGGCCTGGTGACGGAGATGACCGTCGCCGAATACCGCACCGGCGCCGACGCCGAGAACCACGTGCGCAAGATCCCCGGCGTGCACAAGGTCGGCGACGTCACCCTCAAGCGCGGCCTCATGGGCCAGCGCGACCTCTTCGACTGGATCAACCAGACGCGCACCGACGGCTACAAGGCCAAGCGCAGCGTGACGATCCACCTGATGGACGAGGCGCGCAACGGCCCCGTGGCGACCTGGAAGCTGCAGGGCGTGATGCCGCTCAAGTACACCGGCCCCACGCTCGCGGGCAAGGGCGGCGGCGACGTCGCCATGGAAGAGCTGGTCCTGTCCTGCGAAGGCTACCTCGTCGAGTGATCGAGCCCATGCCCGCACGCCGCTTCGGATTGAGCTTCGAGATGCTGCAGCCTCCGGCCGCGCATCCGAACCGCACGGACATCGCC
This sequence comes from Usitatibacter sp., assembly GCA_035553995.1. Lineage (GTDB taxonomy): Bacteria > Pseudomonadota > Gammaproteobacteria > Burkholderiales > Usitatibacteraceae > Usitatibacter. The sequence continues at coordinate 6,171 of DATMJE010000262.1, forward strand.
TGCTTCGTGGGCTGTGTCGCGCGGCGGCGTGCGCGCGCGCCGGTGCAGGCGATGCCGGAGGTCCTGGTGCGCTGGCTCGAGGACCAGGTGACGATCGCGCCCACGCTGCCGCTGCGCACGCGCCGCGTCGATCTCACCGATGCGGCGAGCCTCATCGACTCGTTGGAAAAATCGCTCGCGGCGGGCGGTTTCACCCACGTCACGATCGCGCGCATCAGGGCTGCGATCGAGGATGCGAAGGACCGCGATGCCGGCGTTCTCCAGGCGCTCATCGATGCGTGCCGCGAGCTCGAGCCCGTGCCCGTCTCGATCCTCGAGGATCTCCGGCTGCGCGATTTCCGGCCGGGCGGGCACCTCACCGGCAACGTGCTCGCGGCGTGGCTGCGCATCCAGCAGCTGCGCGACCTGCCGGTGATGCTCGACTCGTTCGATGCGTTCGACACGCTCTTCGCCTGGGACGAGCGTCCCGTGCTGGTCACGCCGCCGCAGGGCGTGGATCCGCCGCTCGTGTGCACGTCGCTCGGTGCGGCGGTGCGCGCGTTCTTCGGCGAGGGCGGGGCGCGCTGCCACGTCGTGCGCACCGCGGATCCGGCCCCCGTGCTCGCCACGGACGCCGCGCGCTTTGCCGTGCTCGGCCCGCTGGGACTCGCGCGCGCCAACGAAACCACGCCCGCAGAGATCCATGACGCGCTCGGCTTCGATGCGCCCGACGCGGACCCCGCGAGCTGGCGCGGCGTGCAGCACGTGCTGGGACTGGCGGAGGTGAGCTTCCTCTGCGTGCCGGACCTCGCCGATGCGCTCGCCTTTCGCAGCGATCCCGAGCCGCCCACGCAGCCCGCGGCGGTGCCGCAGCGGCACTTCCACGAGTGCGTCGAGGACCCGGTGCCGCCCGCGCCGCCCGCGGGCCGCTTCCTCGAGCCGCCGCGCCTGCAGGACAGCTCGCTCAACGCGTGGATGCAGCTCGTGCGGCGCGCCCTTGCGACCCTCGGCAATCGCGGCAAGCCGTTCAATCGCGGCGACGTGCAACTGGTCGCCTCGCTGCCGCTCACCGTCGCCGGGGCCACCGCGCCCACGCCGGACGAATGGCTCGCCTGGATGTCCGCGTCCCCGGGCGATGCGTCGCCCTGGTGGAGCAGCGCCGACGAGATCGATCACGGCGAGGCCCTCGCGCACCTGCAGGCGGGCTATCCGTGGCTCGTCACGCGCGAATCCGCCGACTGCCCGGGCGGCATCGAGGCGCCCGAAGGCACGCTCGCCGGCGTGCTCGCCCGCAACGCGCTCGCGCGCGGCGCCTATCGCTCCGCCGCATTCATGCCCGTCGTGCGCTATGTGGACGCCGAGCCGCGCCTGAATCTCACGCGCGCGATGGACCACACGGTCGACACGCCCGCCGGCCTGCTCGCGCTCGCCGAGCGCATCTGCCTCATCGGTCCCGCGCCGCGCGGCCCGCAGCTTCACTCCGATGTCACGTTCGCCACGCAGGCGCCGTCGCGGCCCGGCCCGGTGCGCCGCCTGGTGAACGTCGTCGTCAATGCCGCGCGCCGCACCGGCGAGGAGCACGCGTTCGAGCCCAATGGCGAGCCGCTGTGGGCCGAGGTGAGGCAGCGGCTCGGCCAGCTCGGTCGCGAGCTGCTCGCGGCGGGCGCGCTCTCGAGCGACGTGGGCGCGCGCGCGTTCGTCGTGCGTTGCGGCCGCGACACCATGACGCAATCCGACATCGACGCGGGGCGCCTCGTCGCCGAGATCGAGCTGGTCCCCGCGCAACCCATCGTCCGCATCCTCGTGGTGCTGGCACTTCGCGACGCGCTGCCGGTCGGCGCGCGCGCCGCCGCCTGAGGAAGCCGCCATGCCCGAGCCCATCCCGAACGCACGCCCCTTCGTGCCGCCGCTCTTCACCTTCCGCTTCGACGTCGCGTTCAAGCGCGAGACGATCGACGGCAAGGGCGGCGGCATCGCCGGCCCCGACGAGGGGATCTGCGAGGGCGCGTTCTCGGAGGTCACGGGGCTGGAAGCGACCCTCGAGCCCAAGGTCATCAAGGAGGGCGGCGTGAACTACGGCGCGCACCAGCGGGCCGGTGGCGTCACCTTCGGCACCGTCGTGATGAAGCGCGGCGTGACCAACGTCCGCGACGCGTGGAAATGGTTCGAGCTCTTCACGCAGCGCGGCGCCTACTCGCACCGCCTCACGGTGAGCGTGACGCTCAAGGGCGCCGACGGCACGCCGTGCATCCGCTGGCGGCTCGAGCGCGCGATGCCGGTGAAGTTCAAGGCCTCCGATTTCAACGCCAAGGCGAGCGAGGTGGGCATCGAGGAGCTGCACCTCGCCCACGAAGGCCTCTACGCGGAGCCCCTCTAGCCATGCCGCTCGTGCCCACCGCCCGCGCCACGATGTTCAAGGACAAGGGCAACAACCCGTCGCTCGAGCCGCCCGCCGCGGGCAGTCCCGACTCGCTCATCGTGCAGTTCAACCCGACGTCGCTCTCCTACTCGGTGCAGAACACGCTCGAGAAGAAGGGCAAGGACGCGAAGGCGAAGCAGTTCGTCGCGCAATCGACCGCCAAGCTCGAGTTCGACCTGGTGTTCGACGCGACGCACGACGGCAACGACGTGCGCGCCGAGACCAACAAGGTGAAGCAGTTCCTCAATCCCGGCGACAAGGGCACGAACAAGGACCAGGCGCCGCCCGTCGTGGGCTTCCGCTGGGGCACGTTCAAGTTCCGCGGCGTGATGGAGTCGTTCAAGGAGACGCTCGATTTCTTCTCGGGCGACGGCGTGCCGCTGCGCTCGACGCTCAAGGTCTCGCTCGCCGCGCAGGACGCTAAGGACATCTTCACCAACGAGGCCTTCGACGGAGTCGCGGCGGGCATGAAGGACGCCGCCGACGTGCAGCTCGCGACGATGCCTCCCGGGGGCCCTTCGCAGCTCGCCAACGACGGCGGCAATCCCTCGGTGGCGCGCGCGCTCGGCGCGGCCAACGGCATGGAAAGCCTGCGCGCCTCGGCGGGCGTGTCGGCGGCGATCGGAGGCGGCGGCGTGGAGCTCAAGGCGGCGGCGGGCTTCGCACCGGCCGCCGGTGCCGGCGGCGGAATCGGCCTTTCCGCAGGCGCGGGCCTTTCGGCCGGTGCGGGACTCTCGGCGGGCGCGAGCCTTTCCGCCGGTGCAAGCCTCTCCGCGGGCGCGAGTCTTTCGGCGGGCGCCGGCTTCTCCGCGGGTGCGGGTTTCTCCGCCGGTGCGGGCCTGTCCGCCAATGCGAGCCTGTCCGGCGGCATCTCCGCCGGGGGCGGCGCGAGCGCCGGCGTGTCGGCCTCGATGGGCGCCTTCGCCGGGCTCAAGGCCTCCGCTTCGATCACGCCGCCCACGCTGCCGTCGCTCGACATGCCGTCGCTCCCGGTGAGCGCCGGCGCGGTGCCTGCCTCGGCGCAATTCGCGCTCGGCGGCAAGGCCATCTCCACCACTTCCAGCGGACTGCGCACGGACGTCGGCGTCGCGGCGCGCATCCGCTTCGACTGAAGGACACCTCATGCCCGTCGTCATCGAAGAGCTGCAAGCCGAAGTGAACGCGCCGCCGCCGGCGCTGTCCGCGGCCCAGCCCGCCCCCGGCGAATCCGGCGGCGACGAACGCAAGGTGCTCGAGACGATCGCGCTCGAGACGTGGGCGCTGCGGCGCCTGGCAGCGGACTGAGGAGCGCGCATGGGCGAGATGTCGCTGTCGCAACTGGGCCTGTACGCCGCGCGCCCCACGCTGCGCGTCGACGGGCAGCAGAACGACCGCATCGACACGCTGCTGCAGGCGATGATCCTCGGCGAGCAGGAAGGGGGCCTGTCGTCCGTGCGCGTCACCTTCGCCAACTGGGAAAGCCGTCCCGACGGCAGCGCGGGGCCCGCCTTCGAGGACGAGAGCGTGCTCAAGCTGGGCACCGAGGTCGCGGTCTACGGCGGAGAGATCGCCGCGCCGACCGAGCTCTTTCGCGGCAAGGTGGGCGCGCTCGAGCTCAGGTTCGATTCCGACGGCCCGCCAAAGCTCACCGCGTACGCCGAGGACGGGCTCGCCGCCGCGCGCCTCAAGCGCCGCATCGACGTGTACGACGGCAAGTCCGTCGCGGACATCGCCCAGGCCGTCGCGCAGCGCGCCGGGCTCACGCCGAAGGTCACCGGCCTCACGGATGTCACCGGCACCTGGTTCCAGTGCAACGAAAGCGACCTCGCGTTCCTGCGCCGCGTGCTGCGCCGCTTCGGCGCCGACGTGCAGGTGGTGGCGAAGGAGCTGCACGTGGCCCCGCGCGACCAGGTGCACCGCAACGACGTCGAGCTGCGCCTGCACAGCCAGCTCTACCGCATCCGTGCGGTCGCCGACATCGCCCAGCAGGCGACCGAAGTGCGCGTGACCGGCTTCGATCCGAAGCAGGGCCACGCGATCGCGGACACGGGCAGCTCCGCGCCGCTCGGTCCCGGCAGCGGGCGCACCGGCAAGGCGGAGCTGCAGCGCGCGTTCGGCGATCGCGAGGAGCAGGTCGCGCACACGCTCGCGCTCACGCAGGGCGAAGCGCATGCGCTCGCGCAGGCGCACTTCGCGGCGCGCGCCCGCGGCTTCGTTCGCGTCGAGGGCGTGTGCGAGGGCAATCCCGCCATCCGCGTCGGCACGAACGTGGCGATCAAGGACGTCTCGCCGCGCTTCGACAACACCTACTACGTGACGGGCTGCGTGCACCGCTTCGACGTGACGCGCGGCTTCGAGACCGAGTTCACCGCCGAATCGGCCTACTTCGGGAATCCCGCATGAAACGCGACGCGCTCGACCTCTGCGCTCCCTTCGCCGTTCCCGCGCACTGGCTCGCGGGCGCGCATCTCGCGCGCGTGGCCGACGTCGACGATCCCGACGGGCTCGGCCGCGTGAAGGTGGAGCTCTATGCCACGGATACCACGCAGGACGTGGCGCTGTGGGCGCGCGTGGCCGCACCCTTCGCGGGCGCCAGCCGCGGTGCGTTCTTCCTGCCGCAGCCCGACGACGAGGTGCTGGTCGTCTTCGTGGGCGGCGACTCGCGCGCGCCCATCGTGGTCGGCGGCCTCTGGAACGGCAGCGCCAAGCCGCCGGAGTCGCTGTCCGGCAAGGTCGATCGCTGGAGCATCACCGGAAAGGCCGGCACGCGCATCGCGATCGTCGAGGAAAGCGACGCGACCGCGAAGATCGAGTGCGCGACGCCCGGCGGCGTCTCGCTCACGCTGACCGACGAGGGCGGGGGCAAGGTCGAGATCAAGTGCGGCTCGAACACCATCACGCTCGACACGAGCGGATTCGCGATCGAGGCCGGCACCAAGTTCAGCGTGACCACGCCGAAGGTCGACATGAGCGCGCCGACCGTGAACGTCGATTCGGCGATGTCGAAGTTCAGCGGCATGGTGAAGGCCGACGTCCACCAGGCGACGACGGTCATCGCCAGCACCTACACGCCCGGCGCGGGCAACATCTGGTGAGCGCGATGGGAAACGCCAGCGAACCCCTCCGTTTCCAGCCGCGCTCCGGCGCGCACGCTGCGCACCCGGTGAAGCTCTCGGGCCTGCGCGACGCCACCGACGGCATCGGCAAGGCCCCGCTGCTCGTCGAGCGGCGCGACCAGGATTTCGTCGACGGCCTGTGGGACGACCTGCGCGCGGCCGATGCCATGGCGAAGCTCACGGCGCTCGCCCCGCACCGCACGACGCCACGCGGTTTCGCGCGGCCGCTCGCGCGCCTCTTCGCACCCGCGCAACGCGTCTTCAACCTGGCCGTGTTCGAGGCGTTCTGCGACCACGTGGGCGTGATCGCCCAGCCCGGCAACGCGCTGCAGCCGTTTCGCCCCGGCGTGCCCCGGCTCGATCCCGCGAAGATCGAGAGCAAGGGCATGGTGCTGCGGCGCGTGCTCGCCACGCCCGTGAACGGCGCGCGTTACGAGGCGTGGGTGCGCAGCGGCACGAAGGCTTTCGGCTGGGATGCGATCGACCCGGACCACGAGGACGACGATCCCGCCGCCGACCGGCGCGCGCCCGCCGCATCCATCGGCAATGCGGCATTGAACGCCCGGCTGCCCAGCAACGTGCGCGCACGCTCCGCGCTCTCGCGCCGCCTCGCACGCGAGACGACACCCGTGCACGAGCACACCATGCCGCTGTTCGTGGCGCCGCCGGACGTGGCGCAGGCGACGGGCAAGACGGTGCTCTTCGCCACGATCCAGGTCGCCTCCACCGAGCAATCGGAATCGCCCGCGGCGGCACCGGGCTATGGCCAGGACGCGGGAGAACGCACGTTGCTGCGCGGCCACCTCGTCGACCCGCTCGCGGCAGGCGGGCCTCGCCCGTTCAATCGCGCGGGCGAGACCTTCGACTCCGCCTGGGCGCTGCGCCTGGGCAACGCGAAACCTGCGGACGAGGACTTCAAGCGCAACGCCGACATTGCCGATCTCACGAAGGCGCTGCAGCAGCTCGGCGTCGAGTTCGATGCGTTCGGCGACTCGCAGGCCGCGACGGCGCTCCTGCGTGCGCTGAACGCGTTGCGCGTCGAATACGACGAGACGCAGCCCGACGGCAGCGTGCGCACGCGCACCGAGAACGCGGGCGATTTCTTCCAGCGCGCGTACGGCGTGGTGCTCATGGCGAACGACGACGCCGCGTTCACGATGCCGCATCGCCAGTCGGCCGTGACGGACGCGCAGGCCGACGCGGTGTTCGAGGCGACTCTCGCCGCGCTCGACGAGCAGTACCGCAAGCTCAAGCCCGCGAAGGGCCGTTTCGAGGCCGACAGCCGTGACGTCGAAGCGCGCTACGTGGTGCGTGCATTCGTGCGCCTCAAGCCCGAGCAAGCCGGCTGTCCGTCGCAGCTCGTGTGGTCGCCGTACTCCGAGGAATTCACCATCGCGCCGTGGTACGAGTCCGCGGGCCAGCCGCCCACGACCGTCGAGCTGCCGGACCTGTTCGACCGCAATGCGCTGAAGGCGCTCAAGCCCAACGTGGCCTTCACCGTGCCGCCCAAGCTCGCGAAGCTGCTCACGGCGGACCCGATGGACCTGCGCGACGGCAAGGGCGAGGAGGGCAACGGCTTCGGCCTCGCGTGGATCTGCTCGTTCTCGATCCCGCTCATCACCATCTGCGCGTTCATCGTGCTGTCGATCTTCCTGTCGCTGTTCAACCTGATCTTCTGGTGGCTGCCCTTCCTGAAGATCTGCATCCCGTTCCCGAAGAAGCTGCCGTAAGCCATGGCCACGAACCCCAACCGCCTCTTTCCCGAGCCCATCGGCTGGCCGCTGCTGCCGGTGCCCGCTGCCGACGGCACGCTCGACTTCCCGCCGCTCGCGCGCAGCGTGCGCGAGTCGATCCAGGTGATCCTCTCGACGCGTCCCGGCGAGCAGCTGATGCGCCCGCAGTTCGGCGGCGGCCTCGAGAACCTGCTCACCGAGCCCAACACGGTGGCCACCCGCGCGCGCATCCAGGAGACCATCGCCGGGGCGCTCGCACGCTGGGAGCCGCGCATCGCCGTGGACTCGATCGCGGTGGATACCGTCGACGGCGATGCGGGCGCCGTGCGCGTCGAGATCGCCTACCGCCTCAAGCGCACGCAACAGGCGGCGCGCGTGGGGCTCACCCTTGCGCTGGAGGGCGGAAATGCCCATTAGGCCCCCTGCCCTCGACGACCGCACGTACCCGGACCTCGTGACCGAGCTGGTCGCGCGCATCCCCGCGCACACGCCCGAGTGGACGAACCCGCGCGCGGGCGATCCCGGCCGCACGCTGATCGAGCTCTTCGCGTGGCTGGGCGACACGATCCTCTATCGCGCGAACCTCATTCCGGAGCGCCAGCGGCTCGCGTTCCTGCGGCTGCTGGGGATGCCGCTCGAGCCCGCGATCGCGGCGCGCGGCATCGTGTCGCTGCAGGTCGACGACGCGAAGAATCCCGCCGCGGTCGAGGTTCCGGCCGATGCGCTGATCCGCAAGCCCGTGCCGTTCTCGACGCTGCAATACACGACGGCGTTTCCGTTCGACGCGCGCATCTATCTCAAGCGCCGGCTCGAGGGCGACGACCGCAGGGTGTTCGACCAGCTGCGGCGCGACCTCTCGGACGTCTATCACCTGCCGCCCGAGAACATGGACGGCTACATGACGAGCGAGGTGTTCGAGCACGGCACGATGAGCGCCGCGGGCGTGGACTTCGTCGCCGACAGCGTGGACCAGTCGCTGTGGATCGCGCTCATGGCGCCGGATGCGAAGGTGCGCGACCTCGCCGCGAAATCGCTCGAGCGCGCCGGCGAAGGCGGCCCGCGCGCGCTGAACGTGGGCGTGGCCCTCGCGTACGACGTGCCGCCCATGAGCGAGAGCCTGGGCGAGCGCGCGCGCGTCCCCGTGGTCTGGGAGATCAGCACCCGGTGGGCCGCGGGCAACGCGGAAGGCCGCCCCTCGCTCATCAGCCTCGAGCCCATGCTCGACACGACGAAGGACCTGTCGCGCCACGGCATCGTGCGGCTCACGCTGCCCGACGCCTCGAGCATCGGTGCGCCGCGCAACGACGTGCGCCTCAATCCCGGCGCGGGCGTCGGCGCCGACACGCCGCCGCGGCTCGAAGGCGACGACGACGACCGCCTCGTCACCTGGGTGCGCGTGCGTCCCGCGCCCGGCTATTCGATCGCGAGCCTCAAGCTCGCGTGGGTCGGCATCAACGCGGTCGAGGTCGAGCAGCGCGAGGGGCTTCCCGACCGCGTGCTCGGCGTCTCGGACGGCGGCTCCGACCAGGTGTTCGACATGGGCACGAATGCGAGCGGCAGCGTCGATGCCGCGAGTCTCGAGGTCTACGTCGGCGACAGCGGACGCTGGCTCGCGGTCGACGACCTCGGCGCGGCCGGACCGCTCGACAATGTCGTGCACATCGATCCCGAGGCCGGAACGCTCACCTTCGGCGACGGCATCCACGGCCGCGTGCCGCCCACGGGCATGCAGGTCATCGTCCGCGGCTTGCGCGTGGGCGGCGGCGTCGCCGGCAACCTGGCACCGAACACGCTGGGCGGCGTGGACACGCTGATCGACATCGTCACGCAGTCCCGCCGCTCGCCCGGGAAGAAGCTGAAGACGCTGCAGGCGCTTCCGCTGCGCGGCGCCACGGCGCACGAGACCGTCTTCGAGGCCGAGCGCCGCATTCCGGCCTATTTCCGCCATCGCGATCGCGCCGTCACCAGCGCCGACTATCGCGACCTCGCGCTGCATGCGCCGGCCGTGGACGTGGCGCGCGTCGAGGTGCTGCCGCGCTTCAAGCCGCAGGAGCGCCAGGGCGACGTGCCGGGCGTCGTGTCGGTGATGGCGTGGCCCGCGAAGCCGAGCGTCGACTTCACGCCCCCGTATCCGCGCGCCGACCGCCCGCTGCTCGAATCCGTGCACGCGTACCTGGACGTGCGCCGTCCGCTCGCCACCGAGATGTACGTGATCGGCTGTGCATACAAGCCTCTCGGGCTTTCGGTCGCCGTGCAGGTCGCCGACGGGTTCGCGCGCGAGCAGGTGCTGGTCGACGTGCGCCTGGCGCTGCGGCGCTACCTGTGGCCGCTGCCGCTGGGCCTCGACGGCAGCGACGGCGACTGGCCCGGCGGCTACCCGCTCGGACGCGCGCTCACCGATCGCGAGCTGGAGATCGTCGTGGCGCGCGTGCCCGGTGTCGCCGGCGTGTCGCCGATCCGCGTCTTCGAGATGAAGAACGGCCGCTTCGCCGAGGTCGCTGTCACGGGCAAGGCGCTCAGCACGTTCACGCTCGAGAGCTTCGAGCTGCCCGAGCTCACCGCGCTCATGGTGACCGAAGGCCTCGATGCGCCGTCCACGCTCGCGACACCTTCGGGCGGTGGCGGCAACGCGGTGTACGTCCCCGTCGTGCCGGAGGTGTGCTGATGGATGCCAACGGATTGCGCGCCTTCGGGCTGGCACTCCAGGCGCCGGACCAGCCCGGCGGGCTGTATCCGTGGTCGGTGGCGGCGGGGCAGGACAGGCTGCCCGGCATCGAGCCCGCGCCGGGACACGTGCTCGTGGGCGCGCGCCTCGCGAGCCGCGCGATGGCGCTGCCGCTGGACGAGATCGACGTCGATCGCTCGCAGCCGCCCGACGCGGTCGTGCTGCGCGACGCCTTCGGTCACGCGCTCGTCTGGTCGCGCGCGGCCCTCGCGTTGCGCTCGTTGCCCGCCGCACCCGCCCGCGGCACGCGGCCCGCGCCCATCGACGTGGCGCTGCCCGACGCCGTGAAGCCCGTCTTCGACCTCGCGATGACGACGGGCGATGTCGTGCTCGTCGCGGGCGGCGGCCTCGCGATGCTCGACACGCGGTCACGTTTCGCGACGTCACCGGTTGCGCTGCCCGCGGGATTCTCGGCGCGCGCGCTCGCCGCCGATCCGAAGGGTGGCGCGTACGTGCTCGATACCGCGACGGGTAAGGTGCTGCACGTGGATGGCCAGCCGGTTTCCACGACGGCGGTGAGGACCACGCGCAGCCGCAAGCACTTCACTGCGGTCGAGCTGAATCCCGACCCGGTGCGCGTGCGCGCGATCGAGGGCGCCACGCTGGATGCGGGAGAACGTGCGATCGACTTCGCGTGCAATGCGCGCGGCACGTTGGCGCTGCTCACGACCGATTCCGACGGCGCGTACCTGCGCGTGCTTGCCGATGCCGGCCGCTGGTCGGTGCGCATCGCGATCGCGCGGCCCGCGAAGCCGTACACGCTCGGGTGGATCGACGAGGAGCATCCCGCAGTGCTGGCGCGCGCGACGATTCCCGGCGACGACGGCACGGCGCGCGATGCGGGCGCCTTCGTGTTCGTGCTCGACGCCACGGCACAGGATGCGTTGCGCCGCGAGGGCACCGCCGGCCCGGTGACGCTGGTCCCGACGGGCGAGTACTACCCGCTGCGCGACGCACTCGCGGGCGCGCCGCTGGCGCGTTCCAGCGCTGCGCTCGTCGCGGACGCGAGCGGCGCCGCGCGGCTCTTCTACGCACGTGTCAGCCCGATCGCGGACCTGGGCGCAGAGCCCGCGCCGGTGGCGCGCCTGTCGGGCATCACGCGTGCCGCCTATGGCGTGCTGGCGAACACTCCGCAAGATGTGGGCGAATCCACCGCGCCGGTGTCGAGCGCGCGTCCCGGCATGATCCAGACGACGGACCTCGCGACCACCTGGCATCGCCTGTACGTCGAGGCGTGCGTGCCGCGCAACACGGCCATGGTCGTGTGGCTGTCCGCGAGCGATGGCGGGCCCGCGCCGTTCGCGCCCGCGGATCCCGCGCATCGCGGCCAGTGGTATCCGCATCTCGTGGGCGCGCGCGCCGCCCTCCCGCCGGACGTCGCGGCCGCATTGCCCGACACGACGCCGCGCGCGGCCTGGCTGCGCGAGGCGAGCGAGGTGCCGCAGGGCGCGACCCTCCTCGGCTGCGAGCGCGAGGAGAACCGGACGGGGCTCTTCAGCGCGCTCATCCAGCGCGCGGGCCTCACGGTGCGCGGCCTGGTGGGCCGGCGGCTCTGGGTCGCCGTGGAAATGTTCGGCGACGGGCGCGCCTCGCCGGAGCTGGTGGCGTTGCGCGTGTACGCGAGCCGGGCTTCGTATCGCGACCGCCACCTGCCCGCGCTCTACCACGAGCAGGTGTTCGGTCCCGAAGGCGACATGCCGGGCACGGCGACCGGCGCGGATTTCCTCGAGCGCTTCATCGGCCTCTTCGAGGGCGTGTTCACCGGCATCGAGGACCGCATCGCCGCCGCGTACCGGCTGACCGATGCGTTCTCCGCGCCGCAGGACGCGCTCCCGTGGCTGGGGAGCTGGATCGGCATGGCGCTCGAGCCGGGCGTGCCGCCCCTGCGCGCGCGCCGCATGATCGCCAACGCGGGCAACCTCGCGCGCCGCCACGGCACGCTCGACGGGCTGCGCAGCGTGCTCGACATCGCGACCGACGGCGGGGTCACGCGCGGCCGCCTCGTGGTGGTCGAGGACTACCGCCTGCGCCGCACGATGGCGACCATCCTCGGCGCGCGGCTCGAAGACCGCGACGACCCGCTCACCGCCGGCATCGCGCAGAGCGGCAACTCGATCGTGGGCGACACGCTCTTCCTCGGCGACGAGGACGTGAAGACGTTCCTCGCGCTCTTCCGCGACCTGCAGGCGGATCCGCAGGGCACCCAGGCGGTGCAGAAGCGCCAGCGCGACGAGCGCGAGATGGCGGTGCATGCGCTCTACGACGGGCTCGCCTATCGCGCGACCGTGCTCATGCACGAGGACATGGACGACGACGAGCAGCGGCTCGTGCGGCGGCTCGCGCAGGCGTATGCGCCGGCCCACGTGCGCGTGCGCGTGGTGCCCGCGCGCTACCCCTTCCTCGTGGCGGTGGCGTCGCTCGTAGGCGCCGACACGTTCCTGCGCGAGCACCAGGACCCCGACGCGGTGCGCATCGATGGCTCGCGCCTCGGTTACCTCGACACGCTGCAAGGCCTCGGCACGCTCGACGCGCGCGGCGGGGCATTCGACCACGGAGGCGGCAATGGGATCCACTGACGCGCGCATGGCGCTCGAGCAGCGCGATGCGGACGACCGCGAGACGCGCAACTACGTGGGGCCGATGCTGGCGCCGCGCGGCGTGCCGGAGCGCGTGAACTACGCGGCCGGCGTGCTGCTGGACACCGCCGACTTCGAGGGGGAGCAGGCCTACCACCGCGGCCGTCTCGGGCGCGTGCTCTCGGCGCTCTTCGGTTTCGGCACGCTCGCGGGCCTGCGCGTGAGCTGCGCCGTGGACCAGAACCCGCAGCTCGAAGTGCACGTGGCGCCCGGCCTGGCGCTCGATCGCCTCGGCCGCCTCATCGAGGTCCGCGCGACGCAATGCCTCAAGGTGGCCGACTGGCTCGCGGCGATCGCCGCAACCAGCGATGCAGGATCCCGGGATCGCGACGAAGTGGTGAGCGCGATCGCCGACGGCGCGGACGGCAAGGTGCTGCGGCTCAACGTGTGGCTGGAGTATGTCGCGTGCTACGGCCCCGGCCGCACGCCCGCCTTCGCCGCGGGACCGTTCAATGCGACCGACTACAACGTGCCCGCGCGCCTCGTCGACGCCTTCGACATCACGTTCGCGCTCGCGGCGGGCGACGACGGCCGGCTTCCCGCGAACGCGCGGCCGACCCTCGATCGCCAGGTCGCGGACCTGCAGGCGCTCACCGATGCGCAGCGCCGCGACCTGCTGGTGGGCGCGGTGCTCGATGGCTGGGTGCAGCCGCCGAAGGAATCGCCCGACCGCCTCGCCATGCTGAACGAGCACCGCGAGGAGGCCGACTGGAACAGCGTCTTCCTCGCACGCGTCGTCGTGCCCGTGAAGGCCACGTCCGGCACCGATGCGTTCCCCGTGATCGATGCGGCACGGCTTGCCGCAGGTCCCGCCGACCTCGCCGACAACAGCGCGCGCCCCGTCGTGTACGTGCCCACCGCGTGGCGCGGCCGCGCGGATTGAAGCGATGCCGCCAATGAATTCATCCGAACCCCTCTCTCCGGTCCCGATGTGTCCGGAGAACAACCGCCCCCAGCGGAAGGGAGGAAGCGCCCCCCGGTGGAAGGTGCGAAGCGTGCTCTCGCGATCACAAGGTCGCGCTCTCGGTGCGTGGAGTACCCGAAGCCCGGCGTGGAGTCCCCGAAGCGGGGGCGGCGGAGGGGCATGACGCCAACAAGGAGCCGCCATGCCACTGCCTGACGCCATCACCGTCGATTCCACCTCCGCGCGCACCGCATTGCAGGGCGCGCTCGACAGCGGCGCGATCGTCGTCGACGCGGGACGGCGACGCCCGTTCTACTTCGACGGCCGCTTCCTCACGGCCGCGGACCTGGTCGCGGACCAGAATTACATCCGTGCGCGCCAGTCGGATCTCGCGCAGGCGATCGGCAGCGGCGTCATCCGCGGGCTCATGGTGAGCCTCGGCGGCAACCTCGCGACCAACAATCCGCAGCTCGTGATCCAGCCGGGACTGGGTGTCACGCCCGCGGGCGACCTGGTGTACATCGCGGAGGCGACGCCGTTGAGCCTCGCGGCGATTCCCGAGAGCCAGATCGTCGATGCGCAGCTCGGGGTGAAGCTGCTCGCCAACGCAGCCGTCGGCAACCGCACGGGACTCTACGTGCTGGCGCTGCGCCCGATCGAGTTCTCCGCCAACCCGGTGCCGGCCTATCCCACGACGCTCGACGGCATCCGCAGCGTGCACGACGGCGACATCATCGAGGCCACCGCCGTGACGCTGATCCCGTACCCGGACCGCGCCGGCACCGAGAACGCCGACGACAAGCGCGCACGCGTCGCGCGCGAGATCTTCTTCGAGGGCCAGCGCCCCGGCGTGCTGCAGGAAGCGCTGCCGCTGGCGCTCCTCTTCATCGACAACGGCCGCCTCGTGTGGCTCGACGTCTTCATGGTGCGCCGCGAGATCGGCGCCGAGCCCACGATCGCCGCGGGACTGTCGCAACGTCCGCGCGCGCTGCTGGAAGCCTGGTTCAAGCAGCACATCGACCACGTGGACGACATCGATGCGAAGGCGATGAGCGACGGCTTCGCCGCGACGCGCTATTTCGACGTGCTGCCGCCGGTGGGCCTCATGCCCGCGGCCACGCTGCGCTTCGACCCGGGCGCGCCGGGCGGCTCGGCGCTGCTGCAGTCGTTCTTCCCGTCGCTGGTCGACTGCGAGTTCGCGTTCGTACCCGCCGACGAGGTCGCGTCGCTCGTGGACGGCGCGCTCGGCCTGCCACCGATCGACCTCACCGCATCCGATGAAGACCTCGACCAGCTCTCGGTGCTGGTCCTGGCACCCGTGACGCGATCGCGGCTCACGCGCCTGAAGCGCGAGCTCGAGAACGTGACCCGGATCGTGCGTCCCGCCGCCCCGGGCATGCTCGCCAAGCGCCTGCCGCTGGATGCGCTGCTGCGCGTGGGCCAGCGGCCCTCGCGGCTGGTCTCCCCGGAGATGGTGCGTGCGCAGGCGCTGGATGCGGCGTGGCAATCGGCGCTCACCGAGGCGCAGGGCCTGGTGCAGCGGCAGAACCGCGGCTGCTTCTGGTTCGTGCGCCGCCGCCAGCTGCCGTACTTCGCCGAGATCTCCGGCGTCACGCTGCGGCTCGCGGGGAACGCGGCGGACATCGACCGCACGGTGAACGAACGCGTGACCGCCGACACGCAGATGAAGTTCGTGACCGACACCGCCGCGGGCTTTCCCAAGCTCGTGCAGGCCGAGACGTACAACCTGTTCGCGGCCGACCGGCTGCGCGTGTCGCCCTCGTTCGCAACGAACCAGCTCGGCACCTCCGACCTCCTGCGCCGCGGCGCGATCGAGGACTTCAAGCTCGCCGCGAACAAGCCCGACGAGGACAAGCACGCCGCCGTGCTCGACATCGCGCGCCGTTATGGCGACGCGACACTCGGCTCGGGATACGACGCGCTGCGCGCGGCGGTCGACGTGGACGTGCAGAAGCAATTCGCCGATCCCAACGTGGTGGCGCAGCTCGCGGTGAGCGGTGTAGCGCCCGAGATCGACCGGGCGGCGCGCGTGCTCTCCGGCGACCAGCTGCAGGCTTTCGCGGTGAAAGTGGCGAGCGCCGCCGCAGCGGGCAACGTCGCCGCGCTGCGCAGCCTCGTCGCGCAGCCGCCGCAGTAAGCGAGGAGGACCTCATGGAAGTGATCCAGGGAATCGACGCACCGCTGCCCGGCGAACGCCCCCTCGCCGTCGTGCCGCCGCTGGCGCCCTATGTGCGCCCCGAGCAGGTCGAGGCCGACGGCATCCGCAAGCGGCTCAACCTGTTCGCCCAGCGCGCCCTCACGCACGTGGCGCTGTCCGACGAGCAGGCCGCGCGCATCAACGACACCGCGCTCCTCGCGCAGGCCGTGTCCGCGGGCGTGATCGACGGGCTCGAGCTGGCGATCGAGTCGAGCACGACCGTGACACCGGGCACCGCAGGCGACGGCGGGGTTGCCGGCCCCCCGATCACGACGATCACGACACGCTTCATGCTGATGCCGGGGCATGCGATCGCCGCGAACGGGCTCGACGTCGAGCTCGCCTATCCGTTGCGATTCGATCCCGATGACATCGCCGTGCATGGCGAGACGCTCGGACACTGGGTGCCCGAGGGCGACGCGCTCCACACGCGCATCGCCAATGGCGACGAGATCCGCCTCGGCGAGCTCATGAAGCCGGACGTCGACCACCGCCAGCCGCTCGACTTCCTGCCGCACGCGATGGTGCTGGTGGCACAGCCGGTGACCGTCGCGATCCGGGAGGCGAGCGAGGAGCTCTCGGTCTGCGAGAACGCGACCGACGCGGTCGACAGCCCGGACATCGCGTGGGAAGACGGGTTCCGCCTCGTGTGGGTGCCATGGCCGAAGGAGCGCGCGTTGGCACCCTGGACGGCCGACGGGACGGCGATGGACACGCGCTTCCGCAACCGCCTTGCGTACACGATCTTCGACGACGAGCGCCACCCGCTCGAGCTCGACGGCATCCGCTCGGTGCGCCGCATGACCGAGTCGCGCGCGCCGGACGATCCGCCGCCGCCGCGCCGCCGCGGCGAAGCGCCGCCGCCGCCGCTGCAGCAGCCGTGGCCGTGGGAAGAGATCGGCGTGCCGCTGGCACTCGTGGGCTTCGACAACGCGTTCCGGCCGGCCTTCGCCGACCGTGCCGCGGTCGTGCGCCAGGGCGGCGGCCCGCACAACCGCACGCGCCTGCTGCGCATGGCGGGCGACGACGCGCTGTGGCAGGCACGCGTGGCGCAGATGCTCGAGCAGGTGGCGGAGCTGCCGCCCGGGGAGCGCGATGCGCCGCAGCTCGTCACGCACTTCGAGCGCCTGCCGCCGGCGGGCGTATTGCCGCTGGACGCCATGGATTTCGAGAAGAAGCGGCAGTCGTTCTTCCCGGCCACGTACGAGGTGCAGGTGCAGCCGGTGCCGCTCGACATGGTCGACGCCCTCATGGCGGAATCGGCGCCGCTCGCCTCGCTGAACCTGTCGGCCACGGACCAGGTGCAGGTGCTGGTGCCGGTGCCGTCGCGCTTCTACGAGCCCGACCTGCTCAACCTCGACGAGCGCATCCATCCGCTCTTCGATCTCGAGATATCGCGCCTCGAGGACGAGCGGCTGCGCCTGCTCCAGCGGCGCGACGCGCTGCGCCGGCGCATCGACCTGCTCACCAAGGCGGCATCCGGCGTGCTGCCGCGCTATGCCGAGGACGATCCCAACGCGTTGCCCGACGAGAACGGGGCGCTCGACGCGATGGCGTCCGCGCGCGTGCGCGACGTGCAGGTCGTGGCCGGCAACACGGCCCACTGGCACGGCTTCCAGGGCGCGCAGGCGAAGCTGCCGCTCACGCCGGGCGATGCGCTCATGGTGTTCGTGCGTTTCAACGCGCCCGTCGCCTCGCTCAGCGTGCGCACCCGGGTGATGGCGATGGCCGACGGCAGGCTCACGTTGCAGCCCGCCGGTTTCTATTGGGGCGCCAAGCCGGTCGAGCAAGGCCTCCTGATGGTGAATGCGGGTGCGCTGCCCACGGACGACAACGGGCAGGTGCCCACGAACACATGGCTGCGGCTCCTCGCGCCCGTGACGCTCCTCGACCGCAACGCGGCGGGGCAGGGCATCGCGAACCCGATCGCGAACGTGTCCATCGACACGCTCGAATTCGGCGTCCTGACCGCGGACACCGGCGCGGGCATCACGTGGGGCTACTGCGGCACGCTCAACGGCGGGCTCGAAAGCTACTGGGTCGCGGACGCGTTCCCTCCCGGCTCGATCCCGTCGACCAACAGCGGCCCGTTCACGTGGAGCCGGGACGACGGCGGCGTGACCGAGGCCGAGAACAACAGCTGGGGCGTGTCCGTGGACGGCATCAAGGGCACGTTCAACGTGGGCGAGCTGGCCACGCTGGCCGCGACCTTCGAGGGCGCGGCCGGAGGCCTGAAGCGCGAGATCGGCGAAGACTGGTCGCGCAGCAGCGGCGAGACGCTGCCCGCCATCGCGCCGCCGCTCATCGAGCAGGGGCTGGCGGCGCTCATCGTGCGCCTCGACCAGCGCATCGCCGCCGCCGACGACCACGTGGAGGTGGGATTCCTGCGGGCCCGCACCGACATCTATCGCCTGCGCAACGGCGTGCTCGGCACCGCGATGGCCGGCCGCCTGCTCACCTCGCCTGCGGCCGCGGACCTCGTGCAGCAGAGCGAGAGCCCGGTGCTGACCGACAAGGTCTTCGCCGACTACTTCGACCGGGCGAAGGGCCTGAACGTGCCGCCGCGAACCCCCTGACGAGAGACCACCATGCCGATCCTGTCCAGCACCCTCATCAACCTCAAGGGCACCTTCACCGACACTCCGCAACTGAAGGCGGGTGGGCTGCTGGGCGGCTTCATCATCCGCGACAAGGTGAGCGACATCATCGCCGCGAATTCGCTGCCGCCGCCGGTCGTGGCACCGCCGCCGCCGGTATCGGGCGACATCGCCCTGGACAGCGTGCTCGGACGCGTGCGCGAGACGACCGCCGTCGCGAGGCGCCTGGAAAACGCGCCGGGGATCGAGTTCCTCAACGTCGCGGCGCAGACGAAGGAGCGCTTCCTTTTCGGCGGCCTGCAGATCCTCGCCAACGCGGGATTCGCGCTCGAGGACATTCCCGTCACCGGCTTCAAGCTGGCGGACGGCCGCGCCATCGCGGATGCGGCCAGCCTGCTGAAGCTGTCGAACGACCCGAAGAACGTGATCGTCTCCGACGACACGGACCCCTCGGCCTCGGACAAGCCGGAGGAGCACAACGAGGCGCGCTATTTCGCCTTCGCGCTGGGCTCGGTCGACGCGACCGTGCGCTTCCTGCGCGGCATCGAGACGCGCACCGACGAATACCGGCGCATGAAGGACGAGGCCAGCGCCTCGCGCGACCGCGTGCTCGCGGCCATCGCGCGCCTGCAGACCGAGATCGACTCCATCGAGACCCGGCTCGCCGAAACGCGCCACGACCTCTCGGTCGCGAGGTCGCTGCGGGCCGAGGAGGTGCAGCGCGTGGCGGGAATCGTCGCGCGCCGCCGCGAGATCCTCGCCGACCAGGTGCCGTACCTCGTCTTCCGCCGTCCGCTGTTCACGCGCGTGCTCGACGATTCGCCCACCATCGCGGCGCAACCCGGCCTCGTCGACGACCCCGTGCCGGCCGCGCGGCGCCAGACGGACGAGCTGCTGCCCGAGCTGCAGCAGATGGTGGACACGCTGCGCGACGTGCCCGCGCGCTGGTTCCTGAAGGCGGCGCCGATCTTCGACCGGTTCGACCGCATGCTGTCGATCGGCAAGCTCGCGGGGGCCGCCTTCGATCGCATGGACGCGATCGTCACGAAGCAGGCCCGCGCGATCGACTTCGAGCCCGACGCGAGCAGCGCCGCGCAACAGCTGCGCCGCACCTTCGACGGCCACGAGCAGCGCGTGATGCGCATCGCCGGGGAGGGCCGCGGGCTCCTCGCCTCGGCGCAGGTGGCGACCGCGAAGGGCGCGCTCGACCTCGTGCGCCGCTTCGCGTCCGTCGCGGACCTCGTGCGCACCGCCCCTCCCACGCGCGACGTCACCCTCGCTGCCGCCGGGCTCCTCGACGACATCGGCAACGTCGCGCAGTCGCTCTACGAGCAGTTCTGCGACGTGCCGCCCGCCACGCGCCTGCGCTGGGCCGAGATCTTCTCGGAGCTCGATCCCTCGGTGCCGCTGCGCCAGCTCACCGTGCTGCCCGACTTCGGCAACGAGGCCATCGGCGTGGACTTTGTCCTTTGGCGGCAGATGCAGATGCTGGTGGACTGGCTGTTCACGCAGGTCGACGCGGACGACGACGCGGTCGCTGCGATCAACGACCTCGTGCGCGTCTGCCTGCTGCTCTCCGCGCATGCACCGGTGAAGCGCATCCTCTCGGCGCGCGTGAAGCGGCCGGTGCCCGCGGTGGTCGACGCGCGCCTCGAGCTCGAGCTCGACCCGCGCACGGCAAGGATCGGCATGCAAGTGCTGGTGCACGCCTCGCTCACCAACGTCGTGATCGCACGCGGCGTCGTGGAGGACATCGCGGCCGAGGGTGGCGTCGCGCGCATCACGCAGGTGATGTCCGCGCAGCAGACGATCGACGGCACCGCGCGCGTGCAGCTGCAGTCGGGCCTGCCGCTGTCCACGCCGGCGAAGGCGCGGACGGACCAGGCCGCGAGCCAGCCTGCGCGTGACGCGCGCGCGGATGCGCTCACGCAGCTTGCGTTGCGCGGCGTCGGCACGATCGCGGGCCGGCGGATCGGGTGAGCACGATCGACCTCGCGCAGCGCGCGCTCCTCGAGGGCGCCACGTTTCGCGGCGTGCGGCGCGCGCGGCTCGTGCTGCCGGATCGCGAGTGCGAGCACGCGACCCGTTGCGCCCTCGAGGACGCGCTGCGCACCGCGGACTTCGCCGATGCCGGGCGCCTCATCGTCCTGCGGGCGCTGCGCCTGAAGGGCCTGCCGCGCGGCGCGTCGGGGCCGCAGATCGCGCGCGCGCTCGAGGCCGCGTGGCAGTCGATGGCACCTTCCGCCGTTGCCTTCGATGCGCCGGGCGCCGACGCCGCGATCGCCGTGTGGTTCCGGTCGATCCATGCGGCGCGGCTGGGGTGGGTGCGCCGGTTCGCGCTGCACGCCGCGCCGTGCGAGTGGTTCTGGCCGCGCGCGCTTCCCGAGCTGGTGCGGCACGAGGCGCCGCAAGCGTTGACCGCGATGATCGTCGCGCTGCAGCGCGAAGCGCCCGCCGCGCTCGCGGCCGAGATCGAATCGTGGCCCGCCGCGGCGAGGGTTCGCTTGTTGCGCGCATTGCCTGCCGTGCGCGTGGACGCGCTGCTTCCGGCCGCAGCGGACGCGAGCCCCCCGCTTGACACGCGCGGATTGCCGGACTCGCCGCAAGCACCGCGCCATGACGCCATGCCGCGAGCGTCGCATGACGGCGCGCCTGTCTTCGCGGCCGGTGACCCTGGAGCGGCCGCGCCCGCTTCCACCTTGCCGCTCGAGGCCGCGCACGTGATTGCGCTCGGGCCCATCGTGGCTGCCCTCGGATCCACCGACTGGCGTGTTCGATGGATCGCGGCGCTCATGTTGCGCACGGTTACGGCGGCGGCAATCGACTTCGCGCGCATCGATGCGCTCGTGCAGGCGGCGCAGGCAGGGACCACGCGCGAGCCCGGGACGCCTGCATCGCCGCCGCACTCCCTTCATGGGCAGGCGGAGGCAGCGCAGCCCGATGCGCCGCTTTCGGAGCCCGTGCACGTGCAGCAGCAGGACGGTGTCACGCCGCGCGTGAAGCGCCCGCGCGATCGCGTCCCGGCATCCGTGTATCCGTGGCTCGACGACAACGCGTTCACCGCGTTCGGCGGCTTCCTCATGATCGTGAACGCGCTCGAAGCGCTGGGCTTTTCCGCGTGGCTGGAGAAGCAGCCACCGGCCGTCGCGACGCATTTCGGCCGCGCGCTTCTCGCGCGCCTCGCCGCGCGCCTGCGCATGCCCGCCGACGATCCGCACGCGCCGCTCTTTCATCTCGACGACGAAGCGCGAGCCGCGCTCGCGACGGGCCGTTGTGACGACGGCCTCGGCGTCGGCGAGGCCGCATGGCAGTGGCGCTGCATCCTCGCGCGTGCGCTGCGGCAGCACGCGCGCCTGGGCATCGCACGCCTGGTACTCCGGCCCGCCGGCCTGTCGATCACGCCGACGCACGTGGACATCGTGATGCCGCTCACCGAGGCCGACGTCGCCGTGCGCCGCGTGGGCCTCGACCGCGATCCGGGCTGGGTCGCGTGGCTGGGCTGGATCGTGGCCTTCCACTACGTCGAAGGGAAGAGCGATGTCGCCCGCTGACGGATCGGTTCCGGTCGCGGCGTGGACGCTCGCGGAGGTCTGTGCCGCGGGGCTCGCGAGCCTGGTGCCGGCCGACATGGCGAGCGAGCCGCAGTTCGCGTGGCTCGCACCGGGAACCGCGGCCGACGACCCGGGCGGCCTGCTCGATACCGTGCTCACGCAGCCGCAGGAAGCCGACATTCCGCTCGTGGCGCTCGCCTGGCGCCTGCAGCTCACGCCCGCGGAGCTGCTCGCCTGCGCCCTCGCGCGCGAGGTGGAGCTCGATCCGCTGTGGTCGCATGCGCTCGCATCGTTGCAATCCAGCGCGGTGCAAAGGGTGGGTCCGCAGCGGCCGACGCTGGGCCTCGTCGCGCGCTGGCTCGTGGCGCTCGGCCTCGCGCAGGACACCGCACCGTGCGCCGCGGCGCTCATCACGGGGCGCGCGTTCGCGAGCGGGGTGCTGCAGCTTTCCCTCGAGGAGCACCTCCCCGCGACCGAGCGCACGCTGGCGCTGCACCCGCAATTGCTGCCGCAGCTCTCCTCGTACGGCGATGCGACGCCACGGAGCGCACGCTTCGGCGCGTGGTCGATCGAGATCGCGGGGGCGCCCGGGTTCTCGCTGCCGTCCTCGTGGGAGGAGGCGCTCGCGGGATACGCGGGCCTGTTGCGCCGGCAATCGCATGGCGTGGCACAGCTCGTGTTGCGCGCGAACCTCTCGGCGGAAGCGGCGGGTGTCGCCGCACGATTGGGCGAAGCGCTGGGTTGCGCCGTCGCCCGCATCGCGGGCCTGCGCGGCGACAACGAGCCGCTGCCCGGCGCGCTCGAGGCGTGGCTCGTGGGTGCGCGCGCCATCCCGCTGTTCGCATTCGATGCCTCGCCTGGCGAATCCGTCCACGTTCCCTCGTTCGGGTTCTATCGTGGCCCGGTGCTGATCGCGATGGGCGCCGAGGGCGACGTCGAGCCCGCCGCCCGCGGCGGCACGCGGCAGTGGCGGCTCTCGCTGCCGCCTCCGCGCGAGCGCGCGCAGTTGTGGCGCGATGCGCTCGGCGATGCGGGCGCTGCGCTCGATCACGCGATGCTGGGCCGGCAATACACGTGCGGCGTGTCGACCGTCTTCGCAGCGGCTGCCGCCGCCGCGAGCCGTGCGCAGGCCGAAGCGCGCGCGGTGAACGAGCGCGACATCGCGGCCGCGGCGTGCGAGGACCTGACGGCAACCACGCACGGGCTCTCTGCGCTCGCGCAATGGATCCCGTGCCGTGGCACGGAGGACGCGTTCGTCGCCGATGCGCGCGTGCGCGACGAGCTCGACCTCGTGCTCGCGCGCTGCCGCTGGCGCGAGCAGGCCGGCGAGCTGCTGGGCCCCGCGATCCGCGCGCGCTATGCGCCCGGCGTGAAGCTGCTCTTCATCGGCTCCTCGGGCACGGGCAAGACGCTCGCCGCGCAATGGATCGCGGAGAAGCTCGGCAAGCCGCTCTACCGCGTGGACCTCGCCGCGGTTTCGAGCAAGTACATCGGCGAGACGGAGAAGAACCTCTCGGAGCTCCTCGCGCGCGCCGAGCAGCTCGACTGCGTGCTGCTCTTCGACGAGGCGGACTCCACGTTCGGCGCGCGCACCGAGGTGCGCCAGGCCAACGACCGCTTCGCCAACACGCAGACCAACTACCTGCTGCAGCGCATCGAGCAATTCGCCGGCATCACCGTGCTCACGTCGAACAGCAAGGGACGCTTCGACGAGGCGTTCATGCGGCGCCTCGACCACGTGATCGAGTTCCCGCTGCCGCGCGGAAGCGCGCGCGCGGCGCTTTGGCATGCGCACATCGGATCCGCGCACGCGCTCTCGGAGATGCACATCGCGCGGCTGGTGGCGGAAGTGGATTTGCCCGGCGGCAACATCCGCAACATCGCGACGGCGGCGCTGCTCGGTGCGGCGCTGGAAGCGGGCGACATCGAGCGCGCGTGCGTCTCGTGGCGCCACGTGCTGCAGGCGATCGCGCTCGAATACGCCAAGCTCGGGCGTCCCATGCCCGACGTCCTCCGGGCGGCGGCCGCCGCCTGAGCCATGGGCGACGCGAGCGTTGCCGCGCCCGTCCGACGCGCCGAGCCGCAGGCCGCGCCGCCCGAGCGCGCGAGCGCACAGCGCGCACCCACACGCGAGGACGGCGAACGCGTGCCGGAGGCCGCATCCGTGCGCGACGAAGCGCGCGGTGCGCTTCCGCCGTTCCTGCGCGATGCACCCCGCGCCGAAGAGCCGCGCGCTCCGGGTGCCGCGTCGCCGCGGCCCGATGAGCCGCTGCAATCGCAGGCGCCGCGCGAAGGCGAGACGCGGCGCGAGCCCGGCGGGGGCGAGGAAGGCGCGGGACAGGGCGCACCCACGCCGCCGGGATCGCCGGCCGGTGGCGCGGCAGCGCAGCCACCTCCGGGCGGTGAAGCGAACGCCGCGGGTGCACCGCCCACGGCACCGGCCGAGGGTGGTGCGCCATCGCCGCCGAGTGCGCCGGGGGCAGGTGGTGCAGGAGGTGCAGGAGGCGGCGCAGGTGCAGCAGGCGGCGCAGGTGCAGGAGGCGGCGCAGGTGCAGCCGGTGGCGGTGGCGCAGCAGGTGGCGCCGGAGGTCCGAATGCGCCGGGCGGCGCGGCTGGCGCGGGAGGTCCGAATGCGCCGGGCGCTGCACGCGCCGCAGGTGGGGGCGGAGGCGCTGGGGCTGGTGGCGCCGGCGGTGCGCGCAGCGCGGGCGGCGGCGGTGCCCGCGGCGCTGCGGGACCGGCGATGGCGGGCTCTGCGGCAGGTATCGCGAGCGACGCGTCGCTCGATGCGCTCTCCACCGCGAACGTCGCGTTGATCGACGAGGAGCTCGCGGAGCACTTGCGTTGGGGTGCCGCGGCGAGTCGCGTCGGTGCCGCGGGAAGTGCGACGCGTGCGCGCTTCCTCGCGGAGCAGGCCGATGCGGGTGCGATGGGTGGCGGCGCGCAGGCGCTCGTCACCGGTGCCGCGATGGGGGCGGCGACGCGCGCGATCGAGATCGCGGGCGAGCGCGCGGCCATCCGCCTCGCGGGGCAGGCGGCCGGACGCGCGGCACCCATTCCCGCGATCGGCGCCGTCATCGGCGGCGTGATGTCGGCGATGGACCTCGCCGAGCGCGACTGGGGCCAGACGGGACAGACGATCGGGCGCTTCGGGCAGGGCGCGAGCGACTACGACATGCTCGCCAACAGCATCGCCGCGGTCTCCGAGATCATTTCCGTTTACACAGCCTTGCTCAACGTGATCGCGGGCGTCATCGGCGCGATCTCGATCGTCATGTGGATCATCACCATCGTGACCGTCGGCGTCGCCTCGCCGCTCGCCGCGACGTTGTCTTCCATCGCGGCGGGCATCGGCATCGGCACGATGATCCTCGACGCGATCAACGCGCTCGTGCTGCAGCCGCTGATCATGACGTTCCGTGCGCTGCACGCATTCAAGTCGCAGGCGGACCCGACGCAAGTCGAGGAACAGGGTGGACAAGTGCGCCAGGCCGCGGCGTCCGGTGCGGGATTCGTGGGCGGCTTCGCGGGCGGGCTCGCCGGCTCGCACGGGGCGACCGCCGCCGGCCGCAGCATGGGCCTCGTGCCTCCGCATGCGCCCCCGACGCCGCACGAGACGCCGAGCGCCGCCGCGGGCGATGGGCCGACGATCCATGCCGATCCGCCGCCGCCGGATGCGGCACCGCGGCCGCCGGAGACTTCGCAACCGGCGCACGCGCCGGACACCGCGCAACCCGCCGCCGCGCCCGATGCGGCACAGCCGACGCGGCAAGCCGGCGACCCGATCCTGCCCCCGGCGGATCCGAACGCGCCGCAACCGCAGGTTCCCGGCGCGCCGCGCATGCCGGACATTCCGGCGCCGGAGCCGGGCGTGCCGCGCGAGCCCGATACGCATCCGGTCGATCCCGACAGACAGACGGTGCCCGCGCCGGCGGACCCGCAGACCGATCCGTACAGGCGCACCGATCCCGCCCCGCCGCCGGAAGTGGGCGAGCTGCGCATGGCCGACGACCAGGCGCCCGCACAACCGGCGTCCGCACAAGCGGCACCTGCACCCGCCGATGCCGCGGCCGGCGCGCCCGGCCAGCAGCTTTCCTTCGGCGGCGACTTCGAGCCGCAACAGCCGCGGCGATTGAGCCCCGACGAAGTGGCACCGCCGGATGCGCGCAGCGCTTTCCTGCGGCGCCTGCGCGCGGAGGCTGCGGGCGAGCCGCCGCCTCCCGTGGGCACAGGCCCCAACAACATCGCACGGCATCTGCTTCCCGATGCGGGGCCGCCCAACTGGAGGAGAAGCGCGAACACGGCATCGCCGACGCCGGACCTGTACCAACACGTCGATCGCCTGCCCGAGGGACATCAATCGCACCACGTCGAGCAGCAAAGCGCCTTCCGTGGACCGAACGGCGACGAGGTGGTCGCCGGCTACAACCCACGCGAAGACCCGACCGTGATGATGTCCCACCCCGAGCATGCGCAGACCTTCCCGCCGCAGCGCGCGCAACGCCTCGCGCCCGATTTCCACGAATCCGTCGGCACACCGCGCGCTCTCGAAGAGGCCTACAACATCGCGCTGTGGGGCGATCGCAACGGGCCAACCTCGCCGAACCAGGTGCCGCTGATGGATCCCCGTGTCGCGGGCCAGGTCGTGATGGAGCATTCGTCCTACCTCTTCGAGACATCGCGCCTCTCCGGCGACATCCAGGGCACGGGCGGGCCGATCCGTCCCGGCGAGACACCGCTGTCGCAACGCCCCACCACGCAGGAGGTCCTCGGCCCCATGGCCGCTGCCCCCGAGCCTTTCGAGGCGTTCGACTGGGATCGCACGTTCGGTCTCACCGATCCCAACGCGCCGGCGGTGCCGCAACACAATCCGGCGATGCTCGCGCAGCCCCCGGGCACGCAGTTTGGCCTCTTCGGGTTGCACGAGCCGCCGCAACCTCGCGAGCCACAGCAGTTGTCGCTGCGCTTCCCCGAGCCGCCCGATACGCGGCAGACCGAGCTGCGGTTTCCCGAGGAACGCACGCCACCCGAGGGCAGCGGCGGCGATGAGGGTGGCGGCGGTACCCGCGACACGGCCTTGCCGGACGAGGCCACGACCTCTTCCGCGCCCGATGCCAACGACGCGCTGCCGATGGCGGATCCTGCGCAGCAGCCGCCCGGCCCCGCGCGTCCGCCGATGCGCAGCCAACAGGCGCTCGGCCCGCAGGAGCGCGCCAACCTGTTGGCGATGGCGCAGCAGATGGGCTATCCGCCCGAGCGCGTGCAATTCCACGATGGGCCCACGAGCGTGCTGAACGGCGTGCTGCGCATCGGGCCCGACATCAATCCGCTGCCGCCCGGACAACGCCCGACGGGAGTGCCGAATCCCGCCAATCTCGCCGTGGGTCCCCAAGGCGTGCTCGGCCACGAGATCATCGGCCACCTCGAGGCGCGGCAGGCCGGGCAGTCGCAACCCACGCGCGCGCGCGAAGAGTTCCAGGCGAGCACGCGCGCGGCACTGCACACGCCGGGCCTGCCGCCGGAGGAAGGCGCGCTGCTGCGGCAGGACGCTACGGCGCGGCTGCGTAACGAGCCGCCCAACGCGGGTACCTTCTACGTCTACACCGATCGTCCCAACGCACCGCAGACGCAGGCGCCCACTCCTGCGCGTCCGCCGGGGCAATTCCGTCCGCAGGACCAGTTGCCTTCGGTGATGGTCGACTGGAATGCGGTCGGTGTGCCGCCACCCGAAGGCGCCGGCGCGACGCGGACGCCACAAGCGCAATCGCCCGCGCCGACGCCGCGCGCAGGCCCTGGCTCGCAATCGTTCGCGGAACCGCATCCGGACACGACGAGACCCGTGCCGCGTGCAGCACCCGCGGCGCCGACCATCGGCGGCCGCGTGAGCGGCGCGGTCGACAGCATGCGCCATGGTTACGCCGGCACGATCGCGGGCGGCTTGTGGTCGGCGGTGCCCGGTGTCGAGCAGGTGCATCGCGCCGGGCGCATCGGCTCGGAGTGGTTCGGGGACGAGCGCCTGCGTGCGCCCTCGTCGCGGCGCGATGCGATGGGCAACACGATCGGCTACAGCCGCGGCGAGCAGCGCGCCATCTCCGCAGGCGGCGCGGCCGGGGCGGCTCTCGGCGGCATGTACGGCGGGCCGCTCGGCGCGTACGTCGGCCAACGCGTGGGCGAAGGCGTGGCGCGGCGCGGCGCGGATTTCGCGGAAGGCCTCACGCGGGGTGCCACGGAGCCGATCGTCGAGCGCGTCAATCCCAACTACCCGCCGCCGCCCGAGGGTGGCATGGACCAGATCAACGCGCTGCAGGATCGGCTCGCGCGCATCCTCGAGGCACGTGCGAATGCGGAAGCGGCACAGCAATCCGCCGCGGCGGATGCGTCGCACCACCAGGCCAACGCCGCGCCGCTCACGCAATTCGACCAGCGCACGACGCAGACCATCTCTGCCACGCAGGCGCACCAAGCCGCCGTGCAGCGCCGGCAACAGGCCAACGAGCAGCGCCAGCAGCGCGAGGGCGACGTGTCCACCGCGCTCGCCGACGCACAGCAGCGGCGCACCGGGTTGTCGACGCTCACGATTCCGTTGGGTGCCTTCCAGGACTTCTCGTCGCTCGGCGAGTACCTCCCCGACGGCATCCCGTTCTACTCCACCGCGCTCGTGGGGCCGAAGCGCAAGATCCGCCAGATCAATCGCGATGCCACGGACTTCCTCAACGCGCTCAACGGCGTCGACGCCACCATCACCGAGCAGCAGGCCGCGACGGGACCCCGGCAACAGGAGACCGCGCAGCACGCGGGGCGGCTCGGCACGACGCAGACCCAGGCCGGGGCGGCGCATTCGAGCCTGCAGGGCACGCGCCAGCAGGGACAGGCGCTCGCGCGGCGCAACCAGCAGCGCACCGCGTCCTCGCGCGCGGCGGCGGGAGACGCGGCCGCGCAAGGCGCGCGGCTCGATGGCGAGGCACAGCGCACGCAATCCGACATCCAGACCACCGCGGAACGCTGGCAGGCCTGGGCCGCGGCGCATCGCCAGGCGCGCGAGGCCGCGATCGCGCAACGCCGCCGCCTGCTCGAGGATCACGGCTATCGCGTGCGCGAGGTGAGCGGGCAGTGAACGCGCGCGAGCACGAGCTGCTGCACGAATCGAATCGCCGCCTCTGGGATGGCGACTGGCGCGGCGCTGCGCGCCTGCTGCTCGAAGCGGCGCGGCTTGCCGAGGAGGAGGGCCGCACGAACGATGCCGCACGCGGCCGGCAAATGGCGGCGAGCCTGTTTCGTTTCGCGGGTGATACGCAGGATGCGCTCGCGACGGCGCAGGCGCTCGCGTCGACCGCGGCCGATCCCGCGCGGGTCGCCTTCGCGGCCGCGGCCGAGCGCGCGGAGGCGCATGCTGCGGCCGGCGATGCCGCCAGTGCCGTGCCCGCGTATCGCGAAGCGCTCGGGCATGCGGGCACGCTGGCGCTGCCGCCGGCGTGGCGTGCGACGGTCATGCGCCGCCTGGGGGAGGCGCTCGCGCGCTCGGGCGACAGTGCCGCAGCGTTCGACACGTACGCGCAGGCGCGTGCGTTGCACATCGGGTCGGGCGATGCGGTCGGTGCGGCGGTCGTCGATCTCGAATGCGCCGAAGCCCTGGTGGCCGTGCATGCGTGGCCGCTCGCGAAGCGGGCGGCGGTCGCGGCGATCGAGGCGCAAGGCGTCTGCAACGATGACGCGTATTCGGCGCGCGTGGCGCTCGTGAATGCACGGCTCGCGCACCACGGTGGCGATTTGCTCGCCGCCCTGCAATTCGCGGGCGAGGCGCGCGACCTCTCGCTGCGCGCCACCCAGCCGGTGTCGTATCTCGCGAGTGCGGGGATCGCGAGCGAGCTGCACGCGGCGAGCGGCGATCGCGTCGCGGCGTACGGGGTGCTCGCCACCGCCTGGGTCACGCTCGGCGATCTGCTCGGCCGCGACGTCGCCGCTTCCTGGGTCAAGCCGTTGCTGCTCTCGTGCGCGGCGAAGTGGGGCGACGTGGCGTTCGCGAAAGCCAAGGCCGCGTACGAGGCGGCGCGCCGCGCACAGGGCGACGGGAGCTGACGCGCATGCTGCGCGTGCGCGCCCGCCGCATGCTTCGCGCCGCGCCCGTGCGCCGTGCGCGGCCGATGCTCGCGCGGCCCGCGGCTGCCCCTGCCGCGACCGGGCACGCGGGCGCGTTGCCGCCGTACCTGCGCGCCGCGACACCACCCGGTCCACCGCCGCCTCCCGGTGCGCACGATGCGCATGCGCAAGCGAAGCCGGGCGATCCCCACGGCGAGCAGGAGCACGGCGCCGAGGGCACATCTGCGAAAGCACCGCACAGGGACGCGGACAAGGCCGCCAAAGGCCTGGTCGCGAAGGCGCACGGCAAGGCGGACGCGCACGAACGCGCAGGCGCGCACGAGAAAGCCGCGCCCACGAAGGCACCGCACGCGGTGAAGGCGGCTGCGGCCGTGCATCGCGGCGGCGCGGCTGCCGGAGGCGGTGGCGCACCCGCGGCGGTTGCGGACTCCGGCGGTGGTGGCGGCGGCGGTGGCGAAGCGGCATCAGGCGGTGAGCTCGCCACGACCGAAACCAGCGCGGCCGAAGAGCGCGCGCAGGAACACGTCGAGGAAAAGCTCGAGCAGGCCGCCCCCGCGAACGACGAGGAGCACGGAGGCGAAGGTGCTCCTGAAGCTCCTGCGAGCGCCGCCGCACCGCCGGCGACACCCGAAGCCCTGTCGCAGGCGAGCGAAGCGGCCGATGCACCCGCACCGCCCGTCTCGTCCGACGACGCCGAAGCCGCGAGTGGCAGCGATGCTGAAAGTGCCGCGCCCGCGGAACCTGCAGCGCCCGAGCCCAAACCCGCCGAACCCGCCGCCGCCGCGAACGATCCCGAAGCGTTCGAGCGCGCGAACACGCAGGTGGAAGCGCGCGAAGCGCAGCGCGATACGCAGCGCGCCGCGGAAGCGGGCACCGAAGATCGCGCGCAGGAGCACTCGGAGCAGCAGGCCGATGCGGGCGAGCCGGCCGGTGCGAGCGCGGAGCTCTCGGGCGAAGAGCGCGGCACCGGAATGGCGGCCGTCGCGGAGCCCGCGGAAGAC
Source organism: Usitatibacter sp. (assembly GCA_035553995.1). Lineage (GTDB taxonomy): Bacteria > Pseudomonadota > Gammaproteobacteria > Burkholderiales > Usitatibacteraceae > Usitatibacter. Next base: position 37,126 of record DATMJE010000262.1, read on the forward strand.
GGCGGTGGTGGCGGAGGCGAAGCGGCGGCGCCCGCCGCCGGCGGTGGTGCCGCGCCGCCCGTGCCCGAACCGGAGCCCGCACCCGACACCGCGAGCGGCGATCCCGAATCCGGGCTCGCGAGTGCCGCGACGCTGCAGCCCGTGCAGGCTGCGCAGGCGCTCAATGGCGTCGGCACGTCGATCGACAACACCGCGAAAGCGGAGGGCGAGTCGCTCCAGTCGCAGATCCCGAAAGTCGAAGTGGGAGGCGACGGCTCGGGCGGCAGCGCGGTGGTGCGCGCGGGCGAAGGGGATGCCGCGAAGGGCGCGAAGGCCCTCGCCTCGGGACGCGCACGTCCCATGCCCGAGCCCAAACCGCTGCCACCGCCCGGTCCCGCGCCCACCGCACGCATCGCGATCCCGTTCGTCTCGGACACGAACGAGGGCAAGGTGCGCCGCGAGGACGCGATGAAGGTCGCGAGCTCCGTCGAGAACATGCCGACGACGGATCCCTCGATCGACACGTCCGCGGGACCGCCGCCCACGCTGCTGAAGACCGGCGACGCGAATCCCAACCAGATGGATCGCCAGCGTGCCGAGCTCGATGGCGCGGTCACGGCGCAGAAGGCGCAGGGCGCGCGTGATGCGGCCCAACCCGCGGGGGAGACGCAGGTCCGCGATCGCACCAAACGCGAGGCGCTCGCGGCACCGAAGCTCGCGGCCTCCGCTGCCGCCGCCCAGGGCGCCGCGGTGCCCGACGAGGAGGCGGTCGGGATCATCGCCGAGCAGAAGCAGGGCGACGAGGTCCGCGGCGCGATGGCGCAGGCGCAGGGCGACATGGCGTCGCGCCGCACCGAGCACGAGTCGAAGGTTTCCGACGAGAAGGCGAAGAGCAACGCCGAGATCGCGGAGCTCAAGCGCGAGAACGCGGCCGAGCAGAAGGCGGAGAAGGACAAGGTCGTGGCCGACGTCGGCCGCGCGCGCGCCGACTGGACCGGGGACCAGGACGCCGAGGGCCGCAAGGCCGACGACAAGGCGGCGAAGGAGATCGCGAAGGGCAACGACGACATCGCGAAGGAAGAGAAGCAGGGCAACGACAACGCCGCGAAGGAGATCTCCTCGGGCGAGAAGGAAGCGGCGGAGGCGAAGGAAGCCGCCGAGAAGGAAGCCGCGGAGAAGAAGCGCGAGGCCGAGAAAAAGAAGGAGGAGGACTCGGGCGGCATCTTCGGCTGGATCGCCTCGAAGGTGAGTGCCTTCTTCGACGCGCTGAAGAGCGCGATCACCAAGGTTTTCGACGCGGCCAAGAAGATGGTGAAGGCCGCGATCGACAAGGCGAAGAAGCTCGCGGTCGCCGCGATCGAGGCTGCGCGCAAGGCGGTGGTGGGCCTCATCAAGGCCGTCGGCGCCGCGCTGATCGCGATCGGCGACGTGATGCTCGCCGCGTTCCCCGGCCTGAAGAAGAAGTGGCGCGGCTTCATCGAGTCGAAGGTCAAGTCCGCCGAGGACGCCGTCAACCGCCTCGCCGACGCGCTGAAGAAGGGCGTCACGAAGCTGCTCGACGCGCTCGGCAAGGCGTTCGAGTTCCTGCTCGACGCCTACAAGAAGGCGATGCTCGCGGTGCTCGACGTCGCCAAGGGCATCGCCATGGCCGCGATCAAGGTCGCCAAGGCGATCGCCGATGCGATCGGCACCTGGATCACGATCATCAAGGACATCGCGAGCGGGCCGATGGACTGGCTCTCCAAGCTCGGCTCCGCGGCGGTGGACGGCATCAAGAACCACTTGTGGAACGCGTTCCAGCGCGACGTGAAGGAATGGTTCAACGCGAAGCTGGAAGAGGTGCTCGGCCTGGGCATGACCATCTGGAACGTGCTCAGCCAGGGCGGCATCAAGATGGCCGAGATCGGCACGATGGTCTTCGAGGCGCTCAAGGCCGCGATTCCCGCGGCACTCATCCAGCTGCTGATCGAGAAGCTGGTCGCGATGATCATCCCGGCGGCGGGCGCGGTGATGGCGATCATCGAAGGGCTGCAGGCCGCGTGGGGCACGATCCAGCGCATCCTCTCCGCGATCGGCCGCTTCATCGCGTTCCTCAAGGCCGTGAAAGGCGGCGGCGCGGGCCCGCAGTTCGCCGACATGCTTTCTGCCGCCGCGATCGTCGTCATCGACTTCGTCGCCAACTGGCTGCTGAAGCGCCTGCGCAAGCCCGCGTCGAAAGTGGGCGGCAAGATCAAGGCGATCGCGCAGAAGATCATGGCGAAGATCAAGAGCGCGGCGAAGAAGGTGGGCGGCGCGCTCAAGCGCGCGGCAGGCAAGATCGGCTCGAAGATCAAGGCCGGCTTCGGCAAGATCAAGAAGAAGTTCACCGACTGGCGCGCGAAGAGGAAGGCGAAGAAGGACGCGAAGCACAAGGACAAGCCCGACGCGAACAAGAAGAAGCAGGACAAGGAAGCGAACAAGCGCGAGCGCCTGCGCAAGGCGGTGACGGGGCTGCGGCCGAAGATCGAGGGTGCCGCGCGCGGCGGCAAGCTGAGCGGGCTGCTGCTCAAGGCGAAGCTCGCGTTCTGGAAGCTCACCTACCGGCTCTCGAGCCTGCAGCTCAAGGAAGGCGGCGGCTCGGCGACCGTCACGGCCACCGTCAACCCCAGCGAGGAAATCAAGCGCTTCGTCGCGCGCTTCGGTGCGCAATTGCGCAAGCTTATCTACGAGGCCGCCGACAATGTGATGGATCACCCGAAGGTGCAGGAAGCCGCCGCGAAGGCCGCTGCGATCGTCGACGGCAAGCCGGTCAAGGACGCGAGCGGCAAGGACGTCGACCCGAAGGTCGAGTCCGGCGCCGAGAGCCTTGCTGTCTCGAAGGAGCTCGCCAGGAAGCGCGCTCCGGGCGAGTCGGCTGACGTCGACATGGGTAGCGGCGGCTCCGCCACCATCACGCGGGACCCATTGAAGCGCTCGAAGGATCCCGAGGGCGCGCCGCCCGGACTGCAGCTCGTCGAGGGTGGCGGCAGCTACGTGAACCACCCGCAGGAGTTCAAGGCGGCCGCCAGCACCGCGGGCGTGAGCGAGCAGGACCTGCACAAGGCAACGGTCGCGACATTCCTCGGCGGCGGCACGGTCGCGGCCTCCGCGCAGGAAGTGAAGGACTTCGGTGCGAAGCAGGCGCTGCTCAAGATCTGCGAGATCAGCCGCAACTGCGCCTCCGGCCTCATCTCTGTCGATACCGCACGCGAGGCGGCGAACGGGCGCATGGACACCGCCGCGGCCGTCGCCTCGGATCCGATGACCGGTGTGGCGCTCAAGGACAAGCGGCTGAGCCCGGAGAAGGAGGGCTATCATGAGCGCGCCGCGGCCGCCCTCAAGGAGCCCGATCCCACCGCGCGCGCGAAGCTCGTCGAGTCGAAGGGCGCGGTGGCGACCAACAAGCGCGTCGAGGAGCTCGGCCGCGCGGGGCGCGAGCCCACCGGCAAGGCGAAGCGCGTGCGCCGCGTGATCAAGCAGCAGCTCGACTTCGTGGCGCGCGTGCTGCAGGTGGAGTACGAAGCCGGACGCATGCTCTTCACCGACGAGACGCACCTCACGAAGGACCTGGAGCAGCAGATCGAGAAGGCGATCCTGCGGCGCTTCAAGGAGCTCACGGGCCTTCCCGAATGACCGACGCGACAGGAGGACGGATGGTGACGAACCCGCAGGCCGTGTTGCGCGTGCTGCCCGCGATCCAGCACGACAAGCTCTACGAGCAACTCGAGGCGCGCGGGTGGAGGCGCGTGGAGGGCACGCCGCCGGCCGATCCGCATGCGAAGGTGGTGTCGACGTGGTGCCACGACGGCATCGATGCGCGCGTCTCGTGGGTCGACGATCGCGAGCTCGCACGCCACTTCTACGGCATCGTGTACGGACCCGGGGCGCAGCGTGCGCTCGAGCGCCTGGTTGCCGACGCATGGGCCATCACCGCCGAACGCGGCATCTCGGCCATCCAGCACGCGACGACCGCCGAGCAGCTCGGCACGGCGGCGCGCGCCCTCGGCCTGCTCGCCATCGGGCGCTTCGACCAGGACGTCTTCGACGTGCTGTCGGGAATGCTCACGAGCGGTCACGCGGCGTTGCAGCTCGACGCGCTCACGGCCCTCATGTTCAGCGCATGGCCGCAGTTCGAGCCGCTGGTCGCGTCGCTCGCCGCGGACGAGTCGGCCGATGCCGCCGTGCGCGCCGAAGCGGCAGATGTCCTGGAAGCCCAGCGCGAGAGCGGCTGGAACCGCGAGCTGCGCTGATGCACCGTCTCCTCGCAGCCACGCTCCTCGTCGCGGCCACGTGCGCCCAAGGCGCGCTGCTCTTTCGCGCGCCGCAGGAGAGCGCGCGCCGGTTCGCGCAACGCCACGCGCCGGGCGCGGTGATCGTGCATCGCGTGCTCGAGACCGACGCGTGGGGCGTGCGCCACGCGATCATCGCCTTCCAGCGGGTCGAGTCGCGCGAGGGCGAGCGGCGCATCGAAGGCGTGCTCTACCTGCCCAGGCGGCCGGGCGAATATCGCCGCATCGAAATCGATACCTACCCGCCCGAAGGCGGCGCGCCGCGCATCGAGTCCGTGTTCTTCGCCGATGCGGGCGCGGAGCGGCGGCGCGTCCTCGTGGTGCTGGTCGCGTGGCCGCAAGCGCACGCGGACGTGCGCGGCATGCTCCATGGCGTGTTCGTCTACGACCGGCCCCAGGACGACCTCGACGAAACGCGCCTGCCGCCCGACCGCGAGACCGGCAAGCGCCTCGAGGCCGGCTGCGATTGCACGTATCGGGACGGCCGGCAGACGCACGCGCGCTACAAGTCCGCGGAAGCGGTACGCGCCGCGTTGAAGGAGCTTCGCTAGGCACCCATGTATGATGGTGGCTCACCGCGCGAGCCACCGCCCCCGTCATGCTGCCGCCTTTGGGCAACCATGGACAGCCATGACGACCGCATTCCTCGTCGCGGAAACCGCGCACGCGGCGGCACACGCAGCCGCGCCATTCCGCATGGATCGCACCGAACGCTTCTACAAGATCGACCACATGCTCCAGTCGCGCGGGCGCGTGAAGGTGGGCGATTTCCTCGACGAGCTCGGCGTGTCGCTCGCCACGTTCAAGCGCGACCTCGAATACATGAGGAGCCGCCTCAACGCGCCCATCGTCTGGGATCGCGAGGAGAACGCCTACCGCTTCGAGGAAGGCCGCGCGGGCAGGGGCCCCAAGTACGAGCTGCCCGGCCTGTGGTTCACGCCAACCGAGGCGCAGGCGCTGCTCACGCTCGAGCACCTCGTGGAGAACCTGGAGCCGGCGCTGCTGGGCGCGCACGTGAAGCCGCTCAAGGCGCGGCTGGCGGCACTGCTGTCGTCCGGCGACCGCTCCGTGGAGGAAGTGCGCCGCCGCATCCGCGTGCTCCCCTTCGGCGCGCGCCGCCACCAGCCGAAGCATTTCGAGCTCATCGCCTCCGCGGTGATCGGGCGGCAGCGCCTGGACATCGCCTACTACAACCGCATGAAGGACGAGGCCACGCAGCGCCAGGTCTCTCCCCAGCGCCTGGTGCACTACCGCAACAACTGGTACCTCGATGCGTGGTGCCACTTGCGCAACGACCTGCGCAGCTTCTCGCTCGATGCCATCCGCGATGTCGCCGTGGCCGCGGGCAAGGTCCGCGACATCGGCGATGCGCAGCTCGACGAGACGCTCGCGAGCAGCTACGGCATCTTCTCCGGCAGCAGGGTGCAATGGGCCACGCTGCGCTTCTCGCCGGAGCGCGCACGCTACGTGTCCCTCGAGGAATGGCACCCGAAGCAGCGCTCGCGCTGGGAAAAGGACGGGCGCTACGTGCTCGAAGTGCCCTTCAGCTCGGAGAAGGAGCTGCTGATGGACATCCTCAAGTTCGGCGCCGACATCGAGGTCGTCGCGCCCGAATCACTGCGCGCGGCGGTGCGCCGCCAGGCCGAGGCCATCGCGGCCCATCACCGCTGAGCGCCACGCGGGCGTCGCGTGTTGACGGGCGTCAACGCCGCGGGCTCGCCGCGAGCCGATGATGGGATCGTCCGTTGGTCCCATGACGATGAACTCCCCGAATCTGCTCCCCCGCGCAAAGCGAGGCTGGATGCTCGCCGGGATCGTCGTGCTGGCCGCGATCCTCCTCGCCACGGTGGCGCCGCCTGCACATGGCGCGCCGTGCTCCCATTCGCAGCAGGAAGAGCGTTCCACGCCGCAGCCGGCGCAGCCGCAGCAGGCGACGCCCGGATGTTGTCGTGGCTCGCACCTGGCCATCCCGCAATGCGGGAGGAATTCGATGGCCGTGGGCCCGCTGGCGCATGCTGCCTTGCCGCGCACAGGCGGTTGCCTGTGCGCTGCATTCGCGGCGCCGCGTGTGCGCACCGCCGGCCTGGCGCTTCCATGGACCTCGTTCCACGCCCGATCGATGCGCGCGCTGCTATAGGGCTCCGCCTCGCTTCACGCAACGCGTCGATGGAATGAGCGAAGTCGAAAAAAGGAGCGAACATGAAACGTACTCGCATCGTGATGGCGATCGCGGCATCGCTGGTTTCGGCCGCGGCATTGGCCCACGGGGATGGCGGCAATCCGGGGTATGGACCCGGCAGCGGGATGATGGGCGGACCGGGCGGCGGGATGATGGGCGGCCCGGGCGGCGGGATGATGGGCGGCCCGGGGATGGGTCCCGGTGGAATGGGGATGGGACCTGGTGCGACGGGAATGGGGCCCGGCGCCTGCGGCGAGGCCGGCCGCGGCATGGGATTCGGCGCCGGGCTCGAGCTCACCGACGAGCAGCGCGCGAAGATCGCCGATATCCGGCGTGAAACGCACGCCGATGCCCACAAGCGCATCGAAGCCGTGCTGACCGAGGACCAGAAGCAGAAGCTCGGCAAGGCAGGCCCGGGACCGCACTGGTAGCCGCGTCGGCCCGCGCATTGCCCGGCCGCATCCTCCCGGGACGCGGCCGGGCGATGCAGGGCCATCGCCGTATGATGTCCTGATGCCACGGACTTTCCTCGAGGGCCTGTCGCCCGCATATTTCGGCATGGTGATGGCGACAGGCATCGTGTCGGTCGCGGGCCACCAGCTCGGGTATGGGGGAATCGCGCAGACCCTCTTCCTGCTGAACGTCGTGCTGTATATCGCGCTGTGGGCGCTCAACCTGCTGCGCTTCGCGCTCCATCGGGGGGCTTTCCTCGCCGATGCGACGGACCACCAGCGCGGCCCCGGCTTCTTCACGTGGGTTGCCGCCACCTCGGTGCTTGGAGCGCAGTTCGCGGTGCTCGCCGCCGACTACCGCATGGCGTGGGGGCTGTGGACGGTCGCGATGGCGCTCTGGCTGGCGTGCACCTACGGGATCTTCGCCGCGCTCACGGTGAAGCTGCAGAAGCCTTCGCTCGAGCAGGGCATCAACGGCGCCTGGCTGCTGGCGGTGGTGGCGACGCAATCGATCGCGGTGCTGTCGGTGTTGCTGGCCATGAACGAGGCCGGGGCTTACAAGCGCGCGCTCAACTTCGTCGCGCTCTCCATGTGGCTGTCCGGGGGCATGGTGTACGTGTGGATGATGGCGCTCATCTTCTACCGCTACACGTTCCTGCGCATGGCGCCGGAGGACCTCACGCCGCCCTACTGGATCAACATGGGCGCCATGGCGATCTCCACGCTCGCCGGGGCTCTCCTGGCGGCCAACGCGATGCAGGCGCCGCTGCTGCTGTCGTTGCTGCCGTTCCTGCGCGGCGTCACGATCTTCTACTGGGCGACCGGCACGTGGTGGATCCCGATGCTGCTCGTGCTGGGCGTGTGGCGCTACGTCGTGAACCGCCATCCGCTGCGCTACGACCCGGTCTACTGGGCGGCGGTTTTCCCGCTCGGCATGTATGCCGCGGCCACCCACGAGATGGCGCTCGCGCTCGACGTGCAATTCCTCGACATGATCCCGCCCGTGTTCTTCTTCGTGGCGCTCGCCGGTTGGGCCGCAGCGATGGCGGGGCTCATCTGGGCGCTCTGGTCGTCGCCGGCGCTTTGGGGCGAGAGCCGCTGACGTGGCGCTCGAATGGCACGAATGCCGGCCGGGCGTGGCGCTCACGCCGTGGGTCGAGCGCTACTGGGCGATCCGTGGCTCCTGCGAGGAGGCGCTGCCGAACCGCGTGCTGCCCGACGGCTGCGCGGACGTGATCGTCGATCTTTCCGCCGGCCCGCATGCGTTCGCGGTCGGTCCGATGCGCTCGGCGGCGGTCGTCCCGCTGCTGGGGGCGGTGGACCTCTTCGGCGTGCGTTTCCGGCCGGGCGCGGCGCTCGCCTTCCTCGATGCGCCGCTGCAGGCGCTCGCCGATCGCGAAGTTCCCCTCGATGCGCTGTGCGGCTCGCTCGCGCGGTCGCTCGAGGCGGTGCTCGCCGAAGTGGCGCCCGCGGAGCGGATGCGGCACGCCGAGCGCATCCTGCACGCACGGCTGGACGCAGGCCATGGGACCACGCGCGAGGTGGAAACGGTGGCCAACGCGATAGCCCTCCTGCGCCGCGCCCGGGGCGGCGCCGGCGTACGCGAGGTTGCAATCGCGCTCGGCGTGGGCGAACGCTGGCTCGAGCGCGCCTTCGACCGGCACGTGGGCTACGGGCCGAAGATGCTTGCACGGGTGGTGCGCTTCCAGCACGCGTTGCGCCTGCTCGACGCCGGGACAGCGCTGTCGTGGAGCGCGCTCGCGTACGAGGCGGGCTTTGCGGACCAGGCGCACCTGGTGCGCGAGTTCCGCGCGCTGGCCGGGCTTACGCCGGGCGATTTCGCGGCCGAGCGGCGCGATGTCGGATTCGTTCAATACGGGGATGCGCGCCGCGCGCAGGATGGAGCCACATTCCCCTGAGGAGGACGCCATGGAAGCCGAAACCCACGCCGCACCGCAAGTAAGCGCCGAGCACGACCGCCGCATCGACTACATCGAGATGCCCGCGACGGACATTCCCGCCACGCGGCGCTTCTACGAGAAGGCGTTCGGCTGGAGGTTCACCGATTACGGGCCCGGCTACACCTCGTTCGAGGATGGCCGCATCGCCGGCGGCTTCACCACCGAGCGCGCGCCTTCGCGCGGCGGCGCGCTGGTGGTGCTGTTCACCCTGGACATCGCCGAGGCCGTGCGGCGCGTGGAGGCCGCGGGCGGCAAGGTGGTGAAGCCCACGTTCTCCTTTCCCGGAGGACGGCGCTTCCACTTCACCGATCCCTCCGGCAACGAGCTCGCGGTGTGGACCGACCGCTGACGCGGGACACTACCGGATGCCCGTCACCTTGAAGAAGAAAGGATCGATCGAGACGGCCACCGGCGTGGAGTTGTCGAGTGCGAGCAGGCGCCCGCTGGTGAAATCCGCGTTGCGCTGGTACTTGACCCCGCTCGGGAAATTCGCCGCCGCCGGCTGGTTGCTCGCGGAGAAGATGCCGTAGAAATCCGCGCCGACGGCGACGAGATGGTCGTAGTCGCCGAGGTAGGGATCGAAGAGCTTCGCGGGACTGGTGGCGGAGGTGTTGGCGAGCACGAGGTCGCTCCAGCTTGCGCCATTCGCCGAGCTGCGGAAGTGCGTGCTCCAGCGTGACGTGGCACCGGAGCCCAGGAGCTGCTGGTAGAGCAGGCCCACGACGCCGGCATTGTTCACCGCGAGCGCCGCGTTGATCGCGTTGGGGACCGTGAGGAGATCGGCCGCGGACCAGGTTGCGCCGCGGTCGTCCGAGCGGCGCACGTGGATGGACATCATCGAGCGCGGCTGCTGGTCTGCCCATGCGAGCCACACGGTGCCGCTATGGCCCGGCCGCGGGTCCACCGCGATGGCGAGCGTGCCGCCGAGGCGTTGCTGCCCCGTGGCCGCGGTGCCCGAGCTGCTGAACGGGATCTTCACGCCATGCGCCACGAGGCGCCCCGCGAGGCCGTCCCCGGGGTCTTTCAGGTCCTGGAAGGCCTGCGCGCCGCTGCCGCCATGGTCGTCCCGAACGACCACCACATCGCTGGTCACGACGAGCGTGTTGCCGGGGAAGCTGCCCGTCTGCGAGCGCCAGCCGTAGAACGCGGCGTAGGCGGTGCCATCCGCATGCGCGACGGGGCGGACCTGCGGGCCATCCTGTCCCGCGGTGTTGCGCACCTCGATGCGCACCTTCTTCGGCGCGGGCGTGCCCTTCGCCGCATCGACATAGACATCCACCGTGGCGGTCCTGGGCTGCGCCTGGAAATCGTTGTTGCCGATGTAGACCGAGTCCTTGCCCGCCTTGGTGATGGCGTGGGCGAAGGGCTGGTCGTTGTCGGCGCGGCTCTGCAGCACCTGCATGGCCGTGGCGGCGGTGGGATCCGCGGAGCGCAGCGTCTCGAAATTTTCCGACGAGTCGCGCAGGATGCCGCCGTAAAGGCGCCCGCCGGCACTGCCGAACGCCACCGAGATGTCGAAAGTGCCGGAGGGGCTCCTCGCATGGCTGGGCACGATGGAGTTGAGGCTCCACGTATTGCCGCCATCGCGCGACACGTAGATGGGCGCCAGCGCTCCACCCATCGGATCCGGCGTGAAGGAGGTGCCGACGATCTCGAGCGGGTTCGCGGGATTCACGGCGATGGTGGGCTCGCTGTCCTGGTTGTGCTCGCGGCTGAGGGCCTTGGGCATCATGTTCACGACCAGGACCTGCGGGCCGCTCGGCGCCTTTCGGCGCGCTGCCTTGCGCGTTGCCGGCTTCTTCGTGGCGGCGGCCTTGCGCTTCGTCGTCGAGGCCACCTTGCGTTTGCTCGCGGGTTTCCTGCCGCCTTTCCGGCTCGCCATCAGCGATTCTCCGAGGCGCGTGCGGCGAGCGTGATCGCAGCCAGCCGGGTTAGCGGCTGCACATCCGACTCGTGCATCGCGGTGTATTCGCCGGCGCCAGGCTCGGCCGGCATGCCGCGAGTGGCGGCAGCCGGCACGAACTTGTGCAGCAGGAAGACGCCTTCCTGTCCGGCCTCGAACTTGGGCGCCTTGTGCCAGCGCACATCGCGGCTCGCGGGGAAGCGCACCACGACCTCATCACCGGCGTGCTGGCCCTTGTGCACGGCATCTATGGCGATGACCGCCTCGCGCCACATGGGGGCGTGCTCGCTGATGGGCTCGTTCGTCTGCCCGCGATCGAGCAGGTTGCGCGCACGCAGCTCCGGCTGCGTGAGGCGAACCAAGGAGACACGGCCGCTCACGATGAGATCCGCTTTCTCCGCCTGCACAATGGCCTCGTGCTCGCCGAGGCTGCGCGGCGCATCGTCGGGATGCTGCGACAACGCGGCCGCGGAGGCCGGCGTGGCCTCGTCGCACTTCACGCACTGCACGGCGATGGTCTCGGCGAAGATCCAGCCGTTGGCGTAGAACACGTACGATTGGCCGGCGCGCAACGTGCTCTCGTGCTCCAGCCGCACCGTGATATCGCGCCCGGCGTAATCGGCAAGCGTTTCGACCGCGCGGATGAGGTGATCGACGTGCACGATGGCGGTGCGCAGGTTCGCCGCCGCACCCTCCACATTGGAGGCGCGCAGCTTCTTCACCGTCCCCTGGAAGACGAATTTCGCATCCTTCGCGAGCTCTTCGGCGCTGGGCATTTTCGCTTCCGTCACTTGCGCCGCCGGCGCTGCGCGCGCGCCCGCAGCGCGACGCAGGCGATGCCCGCCAGCGGCACGAGGAAGAGCAGCACCTCCAGGCTGCCGGAGCCGCCATCCGGGACGATGCCGAAGATGCGTTCGATGAAATCCATCGCGAGCCTCCTTGCGCACGTGAGTCGCGAAGATTGCACCTGCGGATGCGCGAGCGTCAATGCCGCGAGGGTGCTCCTGCCAGAGCAAGCGCCACGCGCGCGCCGGCAACGGGCTGCGGATTGGCCACCCGGGGGGGCTCGGCTACCTTGGGGCGGCTCGTCACATCGAAGCCGCGATAGAGCCGCGCGAGGAAGCCGAAAGCGCGCGCATAAATGCCCGGGCAGCGCGATTCGCGCGGTCCCGCGACATTGAGCACGAGCTCCGCCGCGCCGAAGGGCAGGCGCGCGGGCAGCTCGATCATGTGGGGATAGCTATCGAGGGTGGCGATGATGCACGGCTTGCCGAGCCGTTGCGCGATCCCGGCGGTGAGCTTCGAGCCGCTGTCCAGCTCGCCCAGCGTGAGGACCAGCGTGGCATCCGAATCGCGTACGTTCCATGCGGTTCGCTGCGGGTATCTCGGCGACGGCGTCTCCACGAGGGGATAGCGCACGGGGATGAGGCCATCCTCCGCCCGCCGGCCGGACGGGCACCAGCCGCCGATGCGCAGGCCGCATGCGAGCGCCGCATCGAGCGCGGCGCGATCCACGCCGCTCTGGCCACCGGATACGATCTTCAGGACTGGATGCATGCGCGCGCTCCCATGGGTCGATGCTTCCCATGGTCGCGCGGCACAGGCTCAAGGCGTGAGCCTGCGATCCGCCATCACAGCGCCGGGTAGTCGGTGTACCCCTTCGCACCGCCGCCGTAGAAGGTCGCGGGATCCGGCACGTTCAGCGGCGACTTCGTCTCGAACCGTTTCGGCAGGTCCGGGTTGGCGAGGAATAGCTGCCCGAATGCGACCAGGTCGGCGAGGCCCTGCTGCAGCACGGAATTGGCGCGCTCCAGCGTGTAGCCGCTCGCGACGATGAGGGTGCCGGGATGCATGGGGCGGAAGAAGCGCGCGCCCAGGTCGGCGACCGGATGCTCCCCCTGGGGCGGCTGCGGCTCGATCAGGTGCAGGTAGGCGAGGTTCCTCTTCGCGATTTCCCGGACCGCGTAGCCCCACGTGGCTTGCGGATCGCAATCGCACATGTCGTTGAAGGTGCCGCCCGGGGAGAGGCGCACGCCCACGCGCTCGCGGCCCATGGCGTCGCTCACCGCATCGACGACCTCCAGCAGCAGCCGCGCACGGTTCTCGATGCTGCCGCCGTAATCGTCCTCGCGCTTGTTGGTGCAGTCTTCCAGGAACTGGTCGAGCAGGTAGCCGTTGGCACCGTGCACCTCCACGCCGTCGAAGCCCGCGGCGCGCGCGTTGTACGCGGCCTGCCGGAACTGCGTGACGATGACGGGAATCTCGTCGATCTCGAGCGCCCGCGGCGTGGGGACTGTCTTGAGGCCCTGCGCCGTGAAGGTCTGCACGCCGCGCGGCGCAATGGCCGAGGGCGCCACGGGCAGCTCGCCATCGAGGAAATCGGGATGCGAGATGCGGCCCACGTGCCAGAGCTGCACGAAGATGGATCCGCCGGCCCGGTGCACGGCGGCCGTGATCTCCTTCCAGCGATCCACCTGCGCACTGGTGTGGATCCCCGGCGTGGCGATGTAGCCCTGGCCGCCGGCGCTCACCTGCGTGGCCTCGGTGACGATGAGGCCGGCGGATGCGCGCTGCGCGTAGTACTCGACGGCGAGCCGCGAGGGAACGTTGCCCTCTTCGGCACGGCTGCGCGTGAGCGGCGCCATCACCATGCGGTTGCGCAGCTCCAGCGGACCGAGCTGGTACGGGCTGAAAAGATCGACGATGGGCCTATCCATGGGGGCGGCCGGAAGGAGGCGATCCGGCTGTGATGCGCCGCCGCGCGAGCGGTTCCCTTCCCGCGACGGGAATCAGCGGCGCGGCAGCGCCGGGCGGCCGCTCATCGCCGCGAAAGGCGCGCGAAAATCGCGCTCAGATCGTCAAGCCCAGCGCCGGCACCGCGGCGCTTGCCAGCACGCAAAGCGCGAAGCCGACCGAGATGAATCGGTGGATCAATGGCACCGCTTCGTGCGTCCCGCCAACCAGGCCCATGTTGTTCGTTTTCATGTCGCTCCCCGCGTTTCGCGGCTTTGCGCCGCTTCGTGGATATCTGCATCGTTCGTGCCATTCGAGTATCGATGCGGAAAGCGCAATGGATTCAGCGCTGCGACATTTGGCCGCCCGCGCATTTGCGGGCGCCTGCCCCCGTCCGGGGCGCGCTGCGATGTGAAATAACCCACTCGTGCGATTGGGAAAATTCGCGCCGCGGCGGGTGGTGCGAGAATGCGGACCATGATTGGCCTGCGGCAATTTACCGCTTCCGCGCTGCTGATCGCCTGCATGGCCGCCGCTTCGGCGGTGCGTGCCGTCGAGGGCGGCGCGGGTGCAACGCGTACGCTCGCGGTGCTGGACGTGGAGCTGCTGGACGAGCAGGGCAACCCGGCGGCGAAGCCCGCGCAGGCGATCCGCCTGCGCGACGCCACGGTGCAGCTGCGCCGGGAGCTCGCGGAACGTGGGCTCTACACCGTGAGCGATGAGATGCCCGCTCGCGAGCTCGTGGAGCAGCTCCGGGCCGCGCACGAATTCCTGTATCGCTGCGACGATTGCGCGGTGCAGGTGGGCGAGCGCCTCGGCGTGGACCTGGTGATGACGCCGTGGGTCCAGAAGGTGAGCGAGCTGATCCTCAACTTCAACGTGCAGCTCGTGGACGTGAAGACGGGAAAGGCGATCTTCACCAAATCCGTGGACATGCGCGGCAACCAGGACGAATCCTGGAGGCGGGCGGTTCGCTACCTCGTCCGCGACATGGCGGAGAAGCGCGCGCTGGACCCGCGGTACGCGCAGTGAGCTACGCCGCGGCCTTCGCCTTGCGGATCACCTTTTCCGCCAGCATCCACGCGAGCCCGAGCAGCAGCTCGTTCATCGGCTCTTCGGAGGGCTCGGCGGGAAGCCGCGTTTCGGCGGGGATACGGGGCGTGGGAGTTTTCATGGGACTGCCTCGGCGCGAGTGAAGAGGCGCCATTGTCGGCAGCCCGCTGGCTCATGGCGTGAGCCTGCTATCGCGCGACCGTGACGCTATCGCCTTCCGC
>DATMJE010000263.1:0-15635 GCA_035553995.1 Usitatibacter sp.
CACGATGCGCGCGCGGCCCTCGAGCGAGAGCACGTTGCGGATGCGGATCACCTTGTCGTGCGGGGCGATCGCGAGCGCGGCGGCGGTCTGGCGCGTCGCGCGATCACGCTCGAAGCCGACGGTCGAGACCTGCGGGACGACCTTGCGCCCGTCGCCGGCGACGATGTGGAAGAAGTGGAACAGCAGCCGCGAGCCCTCGTGGGCGGTCACGAACGTGCCCCGGCCCTGCCGGCGCACCAGCGCGCGCTCCGCCACGAGCGCATCGACGGCCTTGCGGATGGTGCCGATCGCCACGCCGAAGGCGCGCGCGAGGTCCGCTTCCGAAGGGATCGCTTCGCCGGGCCGCCATTCGCCCGCGGCGATGGCCTCGATCAGCCGCGCCCGCACCTGTGCGTAGAGCGGCGACTCGCCGGGCGGGATGCGTTCGAGCGTATCGGGCACCGAAGGAGGGTATCATGCAACTCATATAGTTGACCCGCCGCCGGGCGCTTCCGACAATCGCCAGGCTGTCTTCCCGGGTGCCGCAGCGGCGCACGCCCGGGCCCATTTCCCAGGAGCAAGCGATGATTCATTTCGTGGTGCACGACGAGAACGACTCCGTCGGGGTCGTGGTCGTCGAAGGCGTCAAGGCCGGCGATACGCTGAACGGCTGGATCATGGACCAGGACAAATCGATCGACGTGACCGCGAAATCGGACATCCCGATCGGCCACAAGCTCGCCATCCGCCCGCTCGCGAGCGGTGCCACGGTGATCAAGTACGGCGTCGACATCGGCAAGGCCATCGCGCCGATCGCGGTCGGCGAGCACGCGCACGTGCAGAACCTGCGCACGAAGCGTTGGTGAGAGAGGAAAACACATGGACCTGAGCAAATCGAGTTTCTGGGGCTACAAGCGCGAGAACGGGCGCGTGGGCGTGCGCAACCACGTCATCATCCTTCCCGTCGACGATCTGTCGAACGCGGCGGCCGAAGCCGTCGCCAACAACATCAAGGGCACGCTCGCCATCCCGCACCCGTACGGACGGCTGCAGTTCGGCGCGGACCTGGACCTGCATTTCCGCACGCTCATCGGCACCGGCTGCAACCCCAACGTGGCCGCGGTGATCGTGATCTGCATCGAGGACGGCTGGGCGAAGAAGGTGGCCGACGGCATCGCGGCCACGGGCAAGCCCGTGGCGTACTTCGGCATCGAGCAGCACGGCGACCACGACACCATCCTGCGCGCCTCGAAGAAGGCGAAGGAATTCGTGCAGTGGGCGAGCGAGCTGCGCCGCGAGGAGCGCCCGCTCAGGGACCTGTGGGTGTCCACCAAGTGCGGCGAGTCGGATACCACGTCCGGCTGCGGCGCGAATCCCACGGTGGGCGATGCGTTCGACAAGCTGTACCCGCACGGCGTGACGCTCGTCTTCGGCGAGACCACCGAGCTCACCGGCGGCGAGCACCTCGTCGCGGCGCGCTGCCGCGATGACGAGGTGCGGCGCAAGTTCCAGTTCATGTTCGACCGCTACCAGCAGGTGGTCGAAGCGCACAAGACGAGCGACCTGCGCGATTCGCAGCCGACCAAGGGCAACATCGAGGGCGGCCTCACGACCATCGAGGAGAAGGCGCTCGGCAACATCCAGAAGATCGGCCGCAAGTGCGTGATCGACGGCGTGCTCGACAAGGCCGAGGCGCCGACCAAGCCGGGCCTCTGGTTCATGGATTCGTCCTCGGCCGCCGCGGAGATGGTGACGCTCGTCGCCGCTGCGGGCTACACGGTGCACTTCTTCCCGACGGGACAGGGCAACGTGATCGGCAACCCGATCCTGCCGGTGATCAAGCTGTGCGCGAACCCGCGCACGGTGCGCACGATGAGCGAGCACATCGATGTCGACGTGTCGGGGCTGCTGCGCCGCGAGATGACGCCGGACCAGGCGGGCGATGCGCTCCTCGACTGCATGTTCCGCACCGCCAACGGCCGCCTCACCGCCGCCGAGGCGCTCGGCCATCGCGAGTTCGTGCTCACGCGGTTGTACGAGAGCGCGTGATGGGCGACCGGGCCGCGGTCCCCGGCTCGAGCACAACCGGGGCAGGCCCCGCGCGGGCGAACCTGCGCGTGTCCGTGTGGCGCGGCGGCGCCGCGGGCGACTACCAGTCGTTCGAGGTGCCGCGCCAGCCGAGCCAGACCGTGCTGGACGTGGTCACGTACATCCAGCGTGAGCTCGATCCCACGCTCGCCTATCGCTTCGCCTGCCGCGTCGGCATGTGCGGCTCGTGCGCGATGACGGTGAACGGCAAGGCGCGCTGGACCTGCCGCACGCACGTGGACAAGGTCGCCGCCGATGGCGCGCTGGAGCTCCGTCCGCTCGCAAACCTGCCCGTGGTCCGCGACCTCGTCTCCGACATGCGCGAGTTCTTCGACAAGTGGGCGCGTGCCCGGGGCCAGTTCGCGCCGAAGACGACGCGAGAGCAACCCTTCGCGCGCATCGATCCGCGCTCGCGGCAAAGGCGCGAGGCCGATGCCGCCATCGAGTGCATCGGCTGCGGCGTGTGCTATGCGTCGTGCGACGTGGTGACGTGGAACCGCGACTATCTCGGCCCCGCCGCGCTCAACCGCGCGTGGACGCTGGTGAACGACCCGCGCGATGGCGCGCAGCGCCAGCGGCTCGAGGCCGTCGCCACCGATGCCGGCTGCCACGCGTGCCACACGATGATGACCTGCACCGAGCTCTGCCCGAAGAATCTCTCGCCCACGCGCTCGATCGCCGGGCTCAAGCGCGCGTCGTTGCGGCTGCTGCTGGGCGGAGGGGGCGAATGATCGCGCGGCGCGAGACCCTGCTCTGGGCCGTGCAGCGCGCGACCGCCGTGGTGCTCGCGTTCTGCGTGCTCGTGCACCTCGCGACGATCATCTACGCCGTGCGCACCGGGCTTTCCGCCAGCGCGATCCTCGGCCGCACGCAGGGCAGCTTCGCGTGGGGCGCGTTCTACGGCGTCTTCGTGATCGCCGTCGCCGTCCATGCGGCTCTCGGCATGCGCGTGATCGCCGCGGAGTGGCTGCGGATGAAGGGTCCGGTGGCGGAGATCTTCGCCGCGGGCTTCGCGGTGCTGCTCGCGGCGATGGGCCTGCGCGCCGTCATGGCGGTGGTCGCCGCATGAAGGCGCATCGCGGCCATCCGGCGTGGTGGGCGTTCCTGGTCCATCGCCTGTCCGGAATTGCGCTCTCCATCTTCCTGCCGGCGCATTTCTACGTGCTGTCGCTCGCCCTGCGGGGAGACGACCGCCTCGACCGGTTTCTTTCCTGGTCCCGGCAGCCGCTCGTCATCGCCGGGGAGTGGGTGATCGTTATATGCCTGGCGGCGCACCTCGCGGGCGGCGCGAGGCTGCTTGCGCTGGAGTTCCTGCCGTGGCGCAATTGGCAGAAAACACTCGCTGCGCTGGCCGCGGGTTTCGCCGTCGCGGCAGGCCTCGCCTTCGCGCTGGCTCGCTGAAGTCCCATCGTCCCGCACGTTCACCGGAACCACGGAGGAGAAAAACCGATGATGAAGGCCGGATGGCGCCGCGCCCTGCTGGCGGCAGTCCTTGCGTTGCTACCCGCCCTCGCGGCGGCCCAGGCCTGGCCCACCAAGCCGGTGAAGATCGTCGTGCCGTTCGCGGCCGGCGGCGCCACGGATGTCGTGGCGCGCCTGCTCGCACAGAAGCTGCAGGAGGGGTGGGGCCAGCCCGTGGTCGTGGAGGATCGTGCCGGCGCCGGCGGCAACATCGGTGCGGATGCCGTGGCCAAGTCCGCGCCGGATGGCTACACCCTGCTCATGACGTCGGGCTCCATCGTCACGGCCAACCCGTACATGTATCGCGACATGCCGTTCGATGCGGCGCGCGATCTCGTGGCCATCACGAACGTTGCCACCGGCCCACAGGTCATCGCGGTCAGCCCCACCGTGCCGGCGAAGGACCTCGCGGAATTCATCGCCTACGTGAAGGCCAACCCCGGCCGCGTGAACTTCGGCAGCGCGGGCGTGGGCACCCAGACGCACCTCGCCGCGGAGAACTTCGCCTATACCGCCGGCCTCGAGATGACGCACGTCCCCTACAAGGGCGAGTCGGCCGCGCTGAACGACCTCATGGGCAGCCAGATCCAGCTTGTAACGCCCAACCTGGGCGCGGCGGTGGGCTTCATCCGCCAGGGCAAGATCCGCGCGCTCGCGGTCACGAGCCGCGAGCGCAATCCCGCGCTGCCGGATGTGCCCTCGGCTTCCGAAGCGCTGCCCGGCTTCGAGAACAGCGGCTGGTTCGGCCTCATGGCGCCCACGGGCACTCCGCAGGAAGTCATCGACAAGGTCGCGCGTGACAGCGCCACCATCCTGCGGTCGGAGGAGTTCAAGGCGAAGCTCGCGCAGCAGGGGATGCTGCCGGTCGGGAACTCGCCCGCCGCTTTCGCCGCCGCCATTCGCGAGGAAAGCGCGCGCTGGGCGCGCATCATCAAGGATCGGCACCTCAAGGCCGGCTGAAAGGAAACATGAAGGTCGATCCGCAACAGGTCGAGGAGGTCGCACGCGAGCTCTACATCCGCGCGCTCAAGATCCTCCCGCCCGACGTGAAGGAAGGCTTCGCGCGCCTCGCCGGCAGCGAGACCGATGGAACCGCCCGCAAGGTCCTCGATACGATGATCCGCAACATCCGCATCGCCGAGGAAACGCAGAACATGCTCTGCCAGGACACCGGCATCCCGATCTACAAGGTGACCATCGGCCGCGGCGTCGCCATCGAAGGCGCGGATCTCCAGCGCGCCATCCGCCGCGGCTGCGAACGTGCGACGCGCGAGCATCCGCTGCGCTCCTCGGTGGTCCACCCCATCACGCGCCGGAACGAGCAAACCTCCTGCGGCCCCGGCATCCCGCCGATCCACTTCGAGTACAGCGACGAGCCCGAATCCCTCGTGATCGAGATGGTGCCGAAGGGCAGCGGCTCGGAGAACAACTCGTGGCTCAAGATGGCCTTCCCGGCCGACGGCGTCAACGCGATCAAGACCTTCGTCGTCGATTGCGTGCTGGAGGCGGGAGGGAAGACCTGTCCGCCCACCATCGTCGGCGTGGGCATCGGCGGCACGTCGGATCTCTGCGTCGCGTTGGCGAAGAAGGCCGCCACGCGCGCGCTCGGCACCGAGTGCGAGGATCCGGAAGGCGCCGCGCTCGAGCGCGCGCTGGGAGAAGCGGTGAACATGCTGGGCGTGGGCCCGCAGGGGCTGGGCGGGGATTCCACCGCCTTCGCAGTCCACGTCGAGGTCGCCGCGACGCACATCACCCTGAATCCCGTGGCGGTGAACATGCAGTGCCATTCGGCCCGGCGCGCTTCCGCGGCCATCTCGCCCGCGGGCGTGCGCTACGGCTTCTGAGGAGTAGCGCCATGGCCCACCACGTCTTCAACATGCCGGTCTCCGAAGCGCAGGTGCGTGCGCTGCGCGTCAACGACACGGTTTCCATCGAGGGCACGCTCTTCGGCATCCGCGATGCCAACCAGATCGCGCTCTTCGACAAGGGACGCACCACCCGCTTCGACATGCGCGGCCATGCCGCCATCCACACCGCGCCCAACGTGCGCCGCGTGGAGAGGTCCGCCGAGCATCCGACCGGCTATGCCCCGGTCTGCGTGGGCACCACCACTTCCGCGCGCATGGAGCGATTCACCCGCCCGCTGATGGAGCAGCTCGGCGTGCGGCTCATCATCGGCAAGGGCGGGCTCGGCAAGGGCTCCGCCGAGGCATTCGCGTCACTTGGGGGCGCATATCTGGCTATCATTGGCGGTACCGCCGCGCTCGAGACCACCTGGGTGGAAGCGATCGAGGATGTGGATCTCGACGACCTCCATCCCGAGTCGCTGTGGAAGTTCCGCGTGCGTGGTTTCGGTCCGCTCCTGGTCGCGATGGACAGCCATGGCGGCAGCCTCTACGAAGTGGTCGATGCCGAGGCGCGCGGCCGCCGCGCCCAGGCCCTGGCGAAACTCGGTATTCCGTAATGCGCTTTTGTCATCTGTAGCCGTGCGTTTGCGCAAAATCATGCCGAATTAGGTTAAACTCGCGCGTTTTCTGACCGGCAAGGGGGACTTCCCCGAACCGCCGGGAGCGAATTTTCGGGGCGGGGCCCACAAGGCAGCGCCACTCGAGGCGGGCGCCGACCGCCCTGCCGCGGTGCATTAGGAGACCTTTCATTGGATTACGCGCAGCAGCAGCGCAGCTGGGGGAAGCACTTGCCCAGCATCGCGTTGGTGGTACTCCTCCATATTCTTCTGGGCTATGCGCTTGTCACCGGGCTCGCAAGGCGCGTGGTCGAGGTGATCAAGGCTCCCATCGAGACCAAGATCATCGAGGAGATCAAGAAACCCCCGCCGGACGTCCCGCCGCCGCCGCCGCCGAAGCTCGCGGCGCCGCCGCCGCCGTTCATCCCGCCGCCGGAGATCAACATCCAGGTGCCGCAGGTGACGCCGCCGCCCACGATCACCACCGTGACGACGACGCCGCCCCCGCCCGGGCCGCCGCCCGTGATCGCGCCGCCTGCGCCGCCCGCCCCGCCCGCGCCTCCGGCGCCGGCCGGCCCGCCGCTGCGCAAGGAGTTCAAGCCGGCGTACCGCGTGGATCCGTCCTTCCCGCGCGAAGCGCTGCGCAACGGCCTGAGCGGCCGCGTGGTCGCGCACGTGTACGTCGCCCCCAACGGCAGCGTCACGGACGTGAAGATCATCTCGTCGAGCAATCGCATCTTCGATCGCGAGGCGATCCGCGCGCTGTCGCAGTGGAAATTCAATCCCGAGCCGGTCGGGTTCATCGGCGAATACGAGATCGTGTTCAACCTCAAGGACTGACGTCCTCGAGCTTGGCCCACCGGTCGTCCCATTCGGAAATTTCGGAGGTATCCATAATGAAACTCGTCAACCGCCTGCCCGCCCTGGTCGTCGCGGCGCTTCTCGCGACCGTCCCGGCCGCGCTCCTCATCGCCCCGCAGCAGGCCCATGCGCAGGGCACCGCGCAGGCGCCCGCCGCCGGTGGCCAGCCGGCGGATGCGAACGCCCAGCCGGCACCCGCGGATGCGGCCAAGCCCGCCGCCACGCCGGCGCCTCCCGCCGGCGCCGGCACCGACAACAAGGAAGTCATCGAGAATCCGTACGGCCTCGAGGCGCTCTGGAAGCAGGGGGACTTCGTCTCCCGCGGCACGCTGATCATCCTCGTGATCATGTCGATGGGCTCCTGGTACATCATGTTCGTGAAGCTCTACGAGCAGGCGAAGCTGTTCCGCCAGGCGCGCGTCGTGCAAAGCGCTTTCTGGCAGGCCGCCTCGGTGAACGAGGGCATCACCAAGCTCAAGGAAGGCACCGCCTTCCGCTACATCGCCGAAAGCGGCATCAAGTCCACGACGCACCACGAGGGCAAGCTGCTGGAGCAGATCGACCTCAACACCTGGGTCACCATGTCGATCCAGCGCGCCGTGGAGAACGTCTCCTCCCGCCTGCAGGACGGCCTCGCGTTCCTCGCCACGGTGGGCTCGACGGCGCCGTTCGTCGGCCTCTTCGGCACGGTGTGGGGCATCTACCACGCGCTCACCGCCATCGGCATCGCCGGCCAGGCATCCATCGACAAGGTCGCGGGCCCGGTGGGCGAGGCGCTGATCATGACGGCCTTCGGCCTCGCGGTCGCGGTGCCGGCGGTGCTGGGCTACAACTGGCTGGTGCGTCGCAACAAGGTAGCGCTCGAGCACCTGCGCGCGTTCGGCGCGGACCTCCACATGGTCATCATGGGCGGCGCCGCGATGAAGCGCGCGCCGGCCGCGGCCGTCGCCGCCCGCTGAACGCAGTGCCCGGGGGCCTTCGGCTTCCCGTGCACCGCACCCGCAACAGCAACAGGAAGGAGCACTGGCAATGGCTATGACCGTCGGCCAGGGACCGGAAGACGCCGAACAGGAAGTGATGGCCGCCATCAACACCACGCCGCTCGTCGACGTGATGCTGGTGCTGCTGATCATCTTCCTCATCACCATCCCGGTCGTGGTGCAGCAGGTGCCGCTGGAGCTGCCGAAGGAGCGCAACGTTCCCACGCAGACCAAGCCCGACAACGTCGTCATCGCGATCAACAAGGATGGCGACGTCTTCTGGAACCTCGAGTACATGCGCGATTCGAAGCAGTTGTTCGAGAAGCTGAAGAAGGTCGCGGTGCTGGTGCCGCAGCCGGAGGTGCACATCCGCGCGGACCAGGACACCCGCTACGAATCCGTGGGCCGCGTGGTCGCGACCTGCCAGCGGGCCGCCATCATGAAGATCGGCTTCATCACCGAGCCGCCGGCGCGCAGCGCCGCGGGCGGCTAGCAAAGGAAACACCATGGCAATGTCCGTAGGTTCGGGCGCGGGCGGCGATCCGGAGGTGATGGTCGACATCAACACCACCCCCCTCATCGACGTGATGCTGGTGCTGCTGATCATGCTGATCATCACCATCCCCATCCAGACGCACGCGGTGAAGCTCAACATGCCGGTGGGCAACCCGCCGCCGCCCGCCTCGCCGCCGGAAGTCGTCCGGCTGGACGTGGATTTCGACGGCGCCGTGTACTGGAATGGCGAGATGGTGCCGGACCGCCCGACGCTCGAAGCGAAATTCCGCGGCGCCGCCTCGCAACCGGTGCAGCCGGAGTTCCACCTGCGTCCCAACAAGCTGGTGACGTACAAGTACGTGGCCGGCGTCATGGCCGCCGCGCAGCGCAACGGCGCCACCAAGATCGGGCTCGTCGGCGCCGAGCAGTTCCTCGACCAGTAGCTTCCAGCAGGGGACCCCAAAGATGGATCGCGTGAATCGCCTTCGCGGTTTGCTGTGCTCGTTTGTGCTGTCGGCTTTCGTGGCGCTCGCTGCACCCGCGGTGCTGGCCCAGAAAGCCGAAGCGGTGCGCCCCGAGGTGGGCAAGCCGCTGCAGGCGGCGCAGGCCTTCGTGAAGCAGCGCAAGGGGCGCGAGGCGCTCGCCGAGGTCGCCAAGGCCGAGGCCGTGGGCAATCGCACGCCCTACGAGAACCTGCTCATCGCCGAGATGAAGGGCAGCGCCGCCACGCTCGCGGGCGACCACGACACCGCCATCCATTCGTTCGAGACCGTCCTCAACTCCGGCCGTGTATCGGGCGCGGAGGCCACACGCATGGTCCAGGCGATCGCGGTCGCGTACTACCAGAAGAAGGATTACGGCAACGCCGCCAAGTGGACGCAGCGCTACTTCAAGGAGGGCGGCACCGATCCGCAGATGCGCACGGTGCTGCTGCAGAGCTACTACCTCGGCAACGACTGCGCCAGCGTGAACCGCATGGTGTCGAGCGCCGAGGAGCGCCGCCCGAGCGAGGAGGAGCTGCAGATCCTCGCCAACTGCTACCTGCGCGAGAAGGACAATGCCGGGTACGTGGGCGCCATCGAGAAGCTCGTCCTCTACTACCCGAAGCAGCAATACTGGACGGACCTCCTCGCGCGCGTGCAGAAGAAGCCGGGCTTCGCCGATCGCCTCGGCGTCCACGTCTATCGCCTGCGGCTTGCGACCGGCAACCTCTCCACCGCCAACGACTACATGGAGATGGCGCAGCTGGCACTCCAGCAGGGCGTGCCCGCGGAGGCGAAGGCGGTGATGGACAAGGGCTACGCCGCGGGCGTGCTCGGCAAGGGCCCGGAGGCCGATCGCCAGAAGCGCCTGCGCGACCTCATCCAGCGCTCGCTCGACGAATCGATGAAGAACCGGGCACAGGAGGAAAAGGAAGCGCTCGCTTCCCGGGACGGCAACGACCTCGTCAAGGTCGGCCTCAACTACGTCTACGAAGGCAAGGCCGACAAGGGGCTGCCGCTCATCGAGCAGGGCATCAGGAAGGGCGGCCTCAAGCGTCCGGAGGATGCGAAGCTGAGGCTGGGGGAAGCGCAGCTCCAGGCCGGCCAGAAGCAGCGCGGCGTGCAGACGCTGCGCACGGTGCAGGGTAACGACGGCGCGGCGGACATCGCACGCCTGTGGGTGCTCTACGCTCGCGCCTGAGCCATTGCCGCAAGCGCACCACGGTGCGCTTGCCCTGGAATCGCCTGGCATGAGACAGCGCCCGCCGGTGCCCGCGTGAGGCGTATCGCCACCGACATCCTGGTGCTGGGCACCGGCGGCGCGGGACTCTTCGCCGCGCTGCATGCCCGCAAGCTAGCCCCCCAGCTCGACGTCACCATCGCGGTGAAGGGCCTGCTCGGCAAGTGCGGCTGCACGCGCATGGTCCAGGGCGGCTACAACGTGGCCCTCGCGCCCGGCGACTCCGTCGAGCGCCACTTCATGGACACGATCGAGGGCGGCAAGTGGCTGCCGGACCAGGACCTCGCATGGACGCTCGTCACACGGGCGATCGAGCGCATCCACGAGCTCGAGAACGAGCTCGGCTGCTTCTTCGACCGCAATCCCGACGGCACCGTGCACCAGAAGGCGTTCGCGGGACAGACCTTCGACCGCACCGTCCACAAGGGCGACCTCACCGGCATCGAGATCATCAACCGGCTGGCCGAGCAGGTCTGGGTTTCCGGCGCGCAACGCCTGGAGGAGCATCGCGCCGTGGAGATCGTGCGCGATGCGAGCGGCCGCGGCGTCTCCGGCGTGGTGATGATCGACATGCGCGAGGGCGAATTCGTCTTCGTGCAGGCGAAGGCGGTGCTGCTCGCCACCGGCGGCGGGCCCACGATGTACCGCTTCCACACGCCCTCGGGGGACAAGAGCTGCGACGGCCTCGCCATGGCGCTGCGCGCGGGGCTCACGTTGCGGGACATGGAGATGGTGCAGTTCCATCCCACGGGCCTGCTCGCGGGCCCCGGCACGCGCATGACCGGCACCGTGCTCGAGGAAGGCCTGCGCGGCTCGGGAGGGTATCTGCTCAACGGCGCGAAGGAGCGCTTCATGGGCAACTACGATGCACGCGGCGAACGCGCCACGCGCGACATCGTCTCGCGCTCGATCTTTTCCGAGATGCGCGCCGGACGCGGCACTCCCAACGGCGGCGTGTACATCGCGATGGGCCACCTCGGCCCCGAGAATGTGCGCGCGCAGTTCAAGGGCATGGTCGAGCGTTGCGCCGATTGCGGGTTCGACCTCGCGGCGGGCCTCGTGGAGGTGGTGCCGACCGCGCACTACATGATGGGTGGCGTCGAGTTCGCTGCCGATGGCCACACCGCGCTCGAAGGGCTTTTCGCCGCCGGCGAGGATACGGGCGGCGTGCATGGCGCCAACCGCCTGGGCGGCAACGGTGTCGCCAACTCGACCGTCTTCGGCGGCCTCGCGGGCGATGCGATGGCCGCCTGGACGCCGCACGCCGCGCTGCGCGAACCCGCGCCGGGCGCGCTCGAGGAAGCCGAATCCCGTGCCCGTGAGCCGCTGGACCGCGCCCCGCGGGGCAACCTCGGCGCCATTCGCGACGCGCTGCACGGCGTCATGTGGGAGGACGTCGGCATCCTGCGCACGGCCGGGGGGCTCGCCCGCGGACGCGCCCGGCTGGCCGAGCTCGAGGCCGAGCTCCACGAGACCGGCCTTGGGCCCCAGGACCTTCGTTACAATCTGACCTGGCACGACTGGTTGAACCTCCAGAGCCTGATCACCGTGAGCCGCGCCATCTGCGAAGCTGCCGATGCCCGCACCGATTCGCGTGGTGCGCATTTCCGCGAGGACCATCCGCGCACGGGTGACCTCGAGACGTCGGCGTTCTCGCGCGTGCGGCTGGCGGACGGGCGGCTGGAGGTCTCGTGGAAGCCGGTCGAGTTCACCCGCGTGCGTCCCGGCCAATCACTTCTCTTAGCCCCATGACCGCCCATCGCATCCCCGCCGCAGAGCTCGAGAAGCTGATGATGGAATCGCTCATGCGCGCGGGTGCGACGCATGCGATGGCCGCCGCGACCACGCGTGCCCTGATGGCCGCGGAGCTCGAAGGCATCGCCTCGCACGGCGCGTCACGCATCCCGCAGTACTGCGGCCACCTGCGCAACGGGCGCGCGAATGGGGCTGCCGTGCCCCGCGTCGCGCACGACGGGAAAGCGGCCTGCCTCGTGGATGCGCAGGGCGGCCTCGCCTTCGAGGCGTGCGAGCTCGCCGGGCGCGAGGCGGTGAAGCGCGCACGTGAATACGGCGTCGGGTTCGTGAGCGTCACCAACAGCAATCATTTCGGCGTCGCGGCCTATCACCTGGCCGCGCTCGCCGCGGCGGACCTGGTCGGGCTCGCCCTGGGCAACTCCCCCGCGGCCATGCCCGCGTGGGGCGGCAAGCGGCCGCTTTTCGGCACCAACCCGCTTGCGGCGGTGTTCCCGCGCCGCGACGGGCCTGCGCTCGTGATCGACGTGTCGCTCTCCGCGGTCGCGCGCGGCAAGATCATGGTCGCCGCGCGCGAGGGCAGGCCCATCCCCGAAGGCTGGGCGGTCGATGCACAGGGCCAGCCCACCACGGATGCGAGGGCCGCGCTGCAGGGCAGCATGCTGCCTGCGGGCGGCGTGAAAGGCGCGATGCTCGCGCTGATCGTCGAGCTGCTCGCGTGCGCGCTCTCCGGCGCGGCGTACGGCTTCGAGTCCGACAGTTTCTTCACCGAGGAAGGCCGGCCCACGCGCATCGGCCAGGCGCTCCTCGCAGTGGACCCCGGCGCGCTCGCCGGCCGCGACGTGTACCTCGAACGCGTCGAGACGCTCGTCACCGCGATGACCGCGGATCCGGAGGTGCGCCTGCCGGGGGACCGGCGGTTGCGCGCGCGCGACAAGGCCTTGCGCGAGGGGCTCGCGATCCCCGAAGACCTGCTCGCGAAGCTGCGCGATCTCGCGGAGGCGCCCAGCCATGCCTGACGGTTCGCTCACGGCGTTCGACGCCTGCGTGCGCGCGCCCTTCGCCACGCTCGGCATCACCACCGACGACACGCATCTCACCGGCGTACGCTTCCTCGCGCCGGACACGCCCGCCAAGGCGCCGCGCCGCGGCTCCCTCGCGCACCTCGTGTGCGTGCAGCTCCAGTCCTATCTCGACGATGGCCGCTTCGTGTTCGAGGTGCCGCTGCGGCTTTCCGGCACGCATCATCGGCTCGCAGTCTGGGAGGCGATGCAGCGCATTCCCGCGGGGCAGACGCGCAGCTATGGCGATCTCGCGCACGAGCTTCGCTCCTCGGCCCGCGCCATCGGGGGTGCCTGCGGCGCGAACCCGATCCCGGTGATCGTGCCGTGCCATCGCATCGTCGGCGCCAGCGGCCGCATCGGCGGTTTCATGGGCGCTGCCGCCGAGGGCTTCGAGCTCGGCATCAAGCGCTGGCTGCTGGAGCATGAAGGCGCTCTGCGAAGCTGACCGGTCGCTCATCGACCGGTTCTCCGACGGCTTGTGGCTCAATGACGGCCTCGCGCGCAACACGCTCGAAGCCTACCGCCGCGATGTCGCGCAGTTCGCGTCGTGGCTGCGCGAGGCGCACGGCCGCGCGCCGCTCGAGGCTGCCGCCGCGGACCTGCAGCGCCACCTCGCCTGGCAGGTGGATGCGAAGAAGGCGCGGCCGCGCAGCACCAGCCGGCTGGTCTCGTCCCTCAAGCGCTTCTTCCAGTTCGCGGTGCGCGAGGGCCTGCGCCACGACGACCCGGCGAGCGCCCTCGAGTCGCCGAAGCTGCCACGCTCGCTGCCGCGATCGCTGTCGGAAGCCGAGGTGGAAGCGCTGCTGGAAGCGCCCGATACCGATGCACCCCAGGGGCTGCGGGACCGCGCGATGCTGGAGACGCTCTACGCGAGCGGCCTGCGCGTCTCGGAGCTGGTGGGACTCAAGACCGTGCAGGTGAGCCTCGACATGGGCGTCGTGCGCGTCCTCGGCAAGGGCTCGAAGGAGCGGCTGACACCGCTCGGCGAAGAGGCGACCGACTGGATCGTGCGCTACCAGCGCGAGGCGCGGCCGCAGTTGCTGGGTGCCCGCAAGAGCGATGCGCTCTTCGTGACCGCGCGCGGCGGCCCCATGACGCGGCAGGCATTCTGGGCGCTCATCAAGCGCCATGCGCTGCGCGCGGGCATCGCGCGCCCGATCTCGCCGCACACGCTGCGCCATGCCTTCGCCACCCACCTCATCAACCACGGCGCCGACCTGCGGGTGGTGCAACTGCTGCTGGGACACGCCGACATCTCGACCACGCAGATCTACACGCACGTCGCCCGCGAGCGCCTGAAGGCCCTGCACGCGAAGCATCATCCGCGCGGATGATCGACACCGCGGCGCTCTCCCCGTGGTTGTGGGTCGTGGGGCCGGCGGTGATCGTGCTGGGCTATCTCGTGTTCGGGCTGAGCGGCTTCGGCTCGACGATCGTCACGGTGCCGATCCTCGCGCACTTCCTGCCCATCTCGTACCTGGTGCCGCTGCTTGCCCTCATCGATTGCGTGACCGCGACCGTCGTCGGCCGCACCAGCCGCGAGCACCTCGCCCGCGACGAGCTGAAGGCGCTGCTGCCGATCACGTTCGTGGGGTTCGTGGTCGGCGTGACCGTGCTCGTCAAGGTGCCGGACGTCTACCTGCGCACCGCGCTGGGCATCTTCGCGGTCGCGGTCGGCATCCACGGCATCGTGAACCCCGTGGTCACCCGGCGGGTGTCGCGCTGGTGGTCGCTGCCCACCGGCATCTTCGGCGGCGCGATGTCGACCACCTTCGGCACCGGCGGCCCGATCTACGCCACGTATCTCACCGCGCGGCTTTCCGACAAGAGCCAGATCCGCGCCACGATGTCCACGCTGATCGCGATCTCCGCCATCGTGCGCGCGGTCACCTACGTCGTGACCGGGCTCGTCACCGTGGCGCTCGCCACCGGGGCGCTGCTCGCCGCACCCTTCGCGTGGCTGGGACTCAAGGTGGGAACGCGCATCCACGTGGGCCTGTCGCAACAACAGATGCGCCGTGTCATCGGCGCGCTTCTCGTCCTCACCGGATCGAGCCTGCTGATCCGCATATTCGTCTAGAATCCGCGCCGCCATGAAGCACAGCGCCACGCCCGCGACCCAGTTCCTTGCCAGGCAGCAGGTCGATTTCACCGAGCACTTCTACGACTACGTCGAGCACGGCGGCACGTCGGTCTCCTCGAGCGCGCTCGGCGTCGACGAGCACCACGTGGTGAAGACGCTGGTGATGGAAACCGATGCGGGCGACCCGCTCATCGTCCTCATGCACGGCGACCGCAAGGTCTCGACCAAGGAGCTCGCGCGCGTGGCGGGCGTGAAGCGCATCTTCCCGTGCAAGCCCGAGGTCGCGCAGCGCCATTCCGGCTACCTCGTCGGCGGCACGTCGCCCTTCGGCACGCGCAAGAAGATGCCGATCTACCTGCAGCGCTCCGTGCTGGAGCTCGACCGCATCTTCATCAACGGCGGCCGCCGCGGGTTCCTCCTCGGCATGGAGCCCGCGCAGCTCACGCGCGTGCTCTCGCCCGTGCTCGTGGACGTGGCCCTCGAGGAATGACAGACTCGTGGCCACGAGACCCAGGGAGAAACCATGAGCGCCACGCCCGCCCCCGAGACCGGCCCCATCGAGCCGCCCCTCGTCCTGCCCGCGCGCAGCAACCCGGCCGGTGCGGGCATGCGCTGGGTGAGCTCCGGATGGAAGCTCTTCACGCGCGCGCCGTTGATGTGGATCATCTCCATCGTCCTGCTGTTCC
>DATMJE010000264.1:0-2589 GCA_035553995.1 Usitatibacter sp.
GAGAGTGCGTCCGCCTCGCCGGCGAGCGCCTTGGCGAAAAGCTCCGGCCGCGAGGCCGGCACGAAGAGTTTGCTGCGCATCGAACGATGTTACCGCGGGTCGGAGTGTCCCGGAACGATGACGGGAGTCCCGGTCAGCGCAGCCGCTTCACGATCGCCTGCGTGAATTCCTTCGTGCTCGCCTTGCCGCCCAGGTCGCCGGTGCGGACCTGGTCCTCGCAGAGCACGCCGTCCAGCGCATCGCGGATCCTGCGCGCCTTCTCCTGCTCGCCCACGTGGTCGAGCATCATCGCGGCGGTGAGCATGAGCGCCAGCGGGTTGGCGATGCCCTTGCCGGCGATGTCGGGCGCGGAGCCGTGCACCGCCTCGAAGATCGCGGCCGTCGTGCCGATGTTGGCCGCGGGCGCCATGCCGAGCCCGCCCACCAGGCCCGCGATCTCGTCGGAAAGGATGTCGCCGAAGAGGTTCGTGGTGACGATCACGTCGAATTGCCACGGGTTCATCACGAGCTGCATCGCGCACGCGTCGATGATGCGTTCGTCCACCGCGACGCGCCCTTCGTACTTCTTCGCGACCTCGCGCCCGGCATCGAGGAAGAGGCCGGTGAGCGCCTTCAGCACGTTCGCCTTGTGCACCAGGGTGACCTTCTTGCGGTTGTGCTTCACCGCGTAGTCGAAGGCGAACTCGCAGATGCGCGTGGAGCCGGCGCGCGTGTTGATGCCCGTGCCCACGGCGACGGCCCGCGGATCGTCGCCGATCGGGACGTAGTGCTCGAAGCCCACGTACAGGCCCTCGAGGTTCTCGCGCACCAGCACGAGGTCGATCTTCTCGAAGCGGCCCGGCACGAGCGTGCGCGCGGGTCGCAGGTTGGCGTAGAGCTCGAACTCCTCGCGCAGGCGCACGTTGGAAGAGCGGAAGCCGCCGCCCACGGGTGTCGTGAGCGGCCCCTTGAGCGCAAGGCGCGTGCGGCGGATGCTCTCTAGCGTTTCCTTCGGCAACGGGTCGCCGCAGGCGTCCACGCCGGCCATGCCGGCCTTCTGCCACTCCCACTCGAACGGCGCGTCCACCGCCTCGAGGACATCGAGCGTCGCCTGCGTGACTTCGGGACCGATGCCGTCGCCCGGGATCAGCGTGGCGGGGATTTTCTTGGCCATGTCATTTCCCTCGGGAAAGCGGCGAATTATAGGGATTCAGGCTGCGCGGACGATGAGCGGGATCAAGGTCGCCCCCGCAATGCCGTGCAGGCCCATCGCGAGGCTCGCGTAGACGCCGGCCTCGGGGTGGACACTGAACGCGCGTGAAGTGCCGATGCCATGCGAGGCGATCCCCAACGCGAAGCCGCGCTGCCACCACGCCTTCGAGCCCACCGCATCGAGGACGTAGCGCGCGAGGACGGCGCCGAGGATGCCGGTCGTGACGGCGAAGACGGCGGTGAGCGTGGGAGAGGCGTGGATGCGCTCGGCGATGCCCATCGCGATGGGCGCGGTGACCGACTTCGCATACAGGCCGCCCACGATCGCGCTGTCCGCGCCGAGAAGCTTCGCCACCGCGACCGCACTCAGGATGGATGTGGCTCCGCCCGCGAACAATGCCGCCAACAGCGGCAACACGCGGCCGCGCATTCCCGCGAGCGCGCGATGGATCGGAACCGCCAGCGCCACCGTGGCCGTGCCGAGCAGGAAATGCACGAACTGCGCGCCCTGGAAGTATTTCTCGTACGGCATGCCGATCGCCGTGATGGCCACCGCCACGAGGATCACCGCGATGGCCACGGGATTGGCGAGCGGGTTGCGGTTGGCGCGCTCGTAGACGATCACGCCGGCCTGGTATGCGGAGAGCGTGAGCACGAGGGCCAGCAGCGGGCTGCCGGAGAGATAGACCCAGATCTCGTAGATGTTCATGAGTCAGCAGAAAAGCGGGGGACGCAGATGAACGCAGATGAACACAGATAAAGGCGCAAAGCTGAACATAGACAATTCTTCGGCGGAGTGGACGCAAGCAGGCACTTTGGACACCCGGACAAGCCCTTATCTGTGTTCATCTGTGTTCATCTGTGTTCCCTGCTTTTCGGCCGCGTCATGAACCCCCGCCAGCAGCTTCATGACAAGCGCGGAGACGGCGATCGTCGCGACCACGCTCACCACCAGCGCCGCCGAGACGGCACCGGCGTGCGAGCGCAGTTGCGGCCAGAACATCACCACGCCTACGGCGGCGGGCACGAAGAGAAGACCTAGGTGTTGCACCAGGGCGTTCGCGACCGTTCCCACGTTCTCCGGCACGCCACGCCGCACGCGGAACCAGGCGAGCAGCAGCACCAGGCCGATGACCGGCCCCGGGATGAGCGGCAGCGCGAAGTGCGATGCCAGCTCGCCAATCCCCTGGAAGAGCAGGATCTCGACCAGCCCGCCGATCATGGCGAATCCCTGCTTGTATGATGGATGCTGATCTTAAAGCGAATTGGATTCCCGGCCATTGCCCTCGCGGGCGCCGGGAATGACGCCGGAGAAAAATGGCCGACGAAAAGAAGGAAGACCGCGGGCTCGAGAAGGGCCTCACCAGCTACGGCGATCGCGGGTTCTCGCTGTTCCTG
>DATMJE010000265.1:0-20888 GCA_035553995.1 Usitatibacter sp.
AGATGCTGTCGACCACTGGCAATCCGGAGTTGCGCAGTTTGATGGCAATCCTGCGTGCGGCCGGCTTACGCATCGCGGTCCGCCCGATCGACTAGCGTTTAGCTCCGGCGGGCGCCGCATCCGGAATCGTCACCTCGCGCAAGATCGTGGTGCCCGTCGTATTGTCGATCTCGTAAAGCGAGAACTCGAGCGGGTTCTTCGCATCGCGTGCAACATCCTTCGTGCGCAAGCCCGCCGCCGCCGTGAGCAGGCTTCCCACGCTCGTAAGCGTGGCCGCGGCATTGCTGTCCACCTGCTGGCCGAATTCGGTCAGCATGCCGTCGGTAACCTTCATGGTGAGGTTGCTGCTGCCCCAGCCGGAGCGCGCCTTCGCGTAGTACGGATGCGCGAGGTCCGGCAGGTAGACGATCGAGACATCGACCGGCTTGCTGTCGCCGCCCTGGCGGGCCACGAGCACGTAAGGCTTCGGCGTGTAGAGCTTGAGTCCCTGCTCCGTGCCCGTGAGTGCCGCGTCGGAACGGAACTCGAAACCGGCGCAGCCCGAAACGGCCGCGGCGGCGAGCGTCGCGGCGATCATGATCCCCTTCATGAGCCCCCCTTTTGTTGGTGTCGGTACGCCGCGCCCACAATGCGCGCGGCGCCAGGAGAGAGCAAGGGGCTCGGCAAGCACGATCACACGCCGAGGTGCCCCCAGGCCTCGGGTTGGTAGTGCAGCCGCAGCACGTGCAGGACGCGGCGTGTCCCGTCGGGCGCGTCGAACGCGGTGCGCGCGCCGGCCGCGCGACCGAGCAAGGCAGCGCCCACGGGCGAGAGGACGGAGATCCGCCCCTTCGCGATGTCGGCATCGTCCGGATACACGATCGCGACCTGGTGCACGCTCGCGGTGAGCTCGTCGCGATAGGACACGACCGAGTTCACGGTGACGATGTTCTCGTCGATTCCGTCGCGCGGCACGATCTCGGCTTGCGTATCGACCATGTCCATGAGGCGGCCCAGGCCGGAAGCGCCGCGCAGGCGGCTTCCCAGGTCGCGAATGCGCGCGGCATCCAGGTCGGTGATGATCGGGAACATGGCTTTTCTCCTCTCTCAGGCTGCGGGGTGCGTCGGTGAAGGCATGGGCGCATAGCGCACCAGCCGTATCGAATGCGCGGCGGTTCCCTCGGTGATGGTGCGTAGGCGCGAAGGCAGTCCGAGCAGGCTTGCGAGCGGCGCTTCCGCGCGCAGCATGAGCACGCGTCCGCGCACGCACTCCTCGACCAGCCGCGCGCCTCGGGCGCGAAGCTCGGCCAGCACGGCGATCGAATAATCGGGGCGCGTCCTGATGCCCACGTGCATGATCGGCTCCTGCGGCGGGTTGCCGGGCACCACGCGCACCTTCGGCCGGCGCACGTCGACGAAGCCGCCGTACAGGTTCTTCAGCACGCGCACCGGCGTGCTCAGCGCGTCCTCGTTGGCCGCGAAAATCGCGAGCCCGTGCTCGTGCGCCTCGAACAATGCGTCGTCGCTGTCGACGAGCACACGCCGCGCCTCGTTCGCGAAGTCGAGCTGCGAGGTGGTCGCGCGCCGTCGCGCCAAAGATTCCAGCGGGTATTGATAGAGCATGGCTTCCTCCGTCGATTCAACAGGTTCGATGTGAATGATGGGGCCGCGAAGCGTGCGTGATAAGCATGGGGAACGGAATCACGCTGTTTCCGTGCGGAAACAATAGCCGCCGGCGGCGTGCCATCGGTCGCGCGTCCGGCATAATCGCGCAATGCAGGATCTCGAGCGCATGGTGATCTTCGCCGGCGTCGTGGAGGCGAAGAGCTTCTCCGAAGCCGCCCGCCGGCTGGGCCTTTCCAAGGGCGCGGTGAGCAAGGCGGTGACGCACCTGGAGAAGTCCATCGGCGCGCGCCTGCTGAATCGCACCACCCGCGCGATGAGCGTGACCGAGGCCGGCGAGGAGTTCTATGCGCACTGCGCACGCATCGTCGAGGAATACGAGCAGGCACGGCACGCGGTGGGACGGTTCCATTCCGCGCCGCGCGGCTTGCTGCGCCTGAGCGCGCCGGTTGCGTTCGGCACATTGCACATCGCCCCGGCGCTGCCCGAGTTCCTGGCGCGCCATCCCGAGGTGCGCATCGACATGTCGATCGGGGACCGTTTCGTCGACCTTGCCGACGAGGGTTTCGACGTCGCGGTGCGCATCGTGAAGGAGCCCGCGCAGACCCTCGTCGCGCGCCGGCTCGCCGCCGTGAACCGCAAGATGGTCGCCACGCCCGGCTACTTCAAGCGCCATGGCATGCCGAAGAAGCCGTCGCAGCTGCGCGACCACAACTGCCTCACGTACACGTACTTCAATCCACAGGACACATGGCGGCTGCGGGGGCCGGGCGGCGACATCTCGGTGCCGATCTCGGGCAACCTGCGCCTGAACGACGACGAGGCGCTTACTGCTGCGGTCATGGGCGGGCTCGGCATCGCGCTGCTGCCCACGTTTCTCATCGGCAGCGCGCTGCAGGAGGGCAGGCTGCGGGCGGTGCTTTCCGAGTACGTGCCGTCGGAGCGGCATATCTATGCGGTGTACCTGCCGAACCGGCACCTGCCCGCGAAGGTGCGCGCGTTCATCGACTTCCTCGTCGAGCGTTTTTCGCCGACGCCTTACTGGGACATGCCGCGGCGCCGCGCGAGGCGTTGATCGTGATCGGACTCCGGGAAGGACCGGCCGCAATCATCGGAATCGATGACTGTCCGCACCTGTATTTTCCTTTAATATCAGTCGTCCCCCAATATCCGACGACTCCGCCGAAGTGACGCAACACGCAGAGATGAAGACGACCACGTGCTACATGTGCGCGTGTCGTTGCGGCATCCGGGTCCACCTGCGCGACGGCGAGATCCGCTACATCGACGGCAATCCCGCGCACCCCGTGAACAACGGCGTGATCTGCGCGAAGGGCTCGTCCGGCATCATGAAGCAGCATTCGCCCGCGCGCCTCACGCAGCCGTTGCTGCGCAAGCCGGGCAGCGAGCGCGGCGCAGCGGAATTCGAGGCGATTACCTGGGAGCGTGCGTTCGAATTGCTCACGGAGCGGCTCGCGAAGATCCGCGCGACCGATCCGAAGAAATTCGCCCTCTTCACCGGCCGCGACCAGATGCAGGCCCTCACCGGCCTTTTCGCACGCCAGTTCGGCACGCCCAACTACGCGGCGCACGGCGGCTTCTGCTCGGTGAACATGGCCGCGGGCATGATCTACACGATGGGCGGCTCGTTCTGGGAATTCGGCGGCCCGGATCTCGACAGCGCGAAGCTCTTCGTGATGATCGGCACGGCCGAGGACCATCACTCCAACCCGCTCAAGATCGCGATCTCGAAGTTCAAGCGCGCGGGCGGGCGCTTCATCTCGATCAACCCGATCCGCACCGGCTACTCCGCGATCGCCGACGAGTGGATTCCCATCCGGCCGGGCACGGATGGCGCGCTGCTGCTGGCACTCATCCACGAGCTGGTCGCGGCGGACCTCATCGACCACGAGTTCGTCGCGCGCTACACAAACGGCGGCTTCCTCGTCGACATGGATCCGGCGAGCGCCCGCTACGGCCTGCCCGTGCTCGACGAATCGAGCCCGCGCCAGAACGACATGTTCCCGCAGAACCACCTGTGGTGGGACGCCAGCCGCGGCAGCGAGGTGCCGAACTACGCGCCGGGCGCACGCGCCGAGATCCGCGGGGAGTTCACGCTGCGCGACGGCAAGCCCGTCAAGCCCGCGTACGAGCTGCTGGTCGAGCACGTGCGCGAGTTCACGCCCGAGTGGGCCGCGGAGATCACCGGCATTTCCGCCGAGGTCATTCGCCGGCTCGCGCGCGAGATGGGCACCACCGCGCGCGACCAGGCCTTCGAGCTGCCGATCCGCTGGACCGATTCCTGGGGCGTCGAGCACGAGAGCGTCACCGGCCGCCCTGTCGCCTTCCACGCGATGCGCGGGCTGGCCGCGCACTCCAACGGCTTCCATTCGGTGCGCTCGCTGGCGATCCTGATGTCGCTGCTGGGCACGATCGACCGGCCCGGCGGCTTCCGCCACAAGGCGCCGTATCCGCGCGCGATTCCGCCGAGCGCCAAGCCGCCGAACAATCCCGACGCGGTGCAGCCGAACAAGCCGCTGGCCTCCACGCCGCTGGGTTGGCCCGCTTCCCCCGACGACCTCTTCATCCACGAAGACGGCACGCCGGTACGCATCGACAAGGCCTTCTCCTGGGAGTACCCGATCGCGGTCCACGGGCTCATGCACACCGTGATCACCAATGCGTGGCGCGGCGATCCGTATCGCCTCGACACGCTGATGATCTTCATGGCGAACATGGCGTGGAACTCGACCATGAACACGGGCGAAGTGCGCCGCATGCTCAACGATCGCGGCGACGACGGCGAGTACCGCATCCCGTTCATCGTCGTGTGCGATGCGTTCCAGTCCGAGATGACCGCGTTCGCGGATCTCGTGCTGCCCGATACCACCTACCTCGAGCGCCACGACGTGATGTCGGTGCTCGACCGGCCGATCTCGGAGTTCGACGGCCCCACCGATTCGGTGCGCATCCCCGTCGTGCCGCCGAAGGGCGAATGCCGCCCGTTCCAGGAAGTCATCGTCGAGCTCGCCTCCCGGTTGAAGCTGCCCGCGTTCACGAATGCCGACGGCTCGCGCAGGTTCCGCGACTACCCGGACTTCGTCGTCAACTGGGAGACCTCTCCCGGATCCGGCGTGGGCTTCCTCACCGGATGGCGCGGCGCGGACGGCTCGCTCTCGATGAAGGGGCCGGCGAACCCTAGGCAGTGGGAAATGTACGCCGCGAACAACTGTGTGCATCACACCAAGCTCGAACCCGAATTGCAGTACATGCGCAACTGGAACGGCGGGTACATGCGCTGGGCCGTGGACATGGGCCAGCGCAAGTTCGGCAACCCGCTCGTGATCCAGATCTATTCCGAAGTGATGCAGGAGTTCCGCCTCGCCGCGCAGGGACGCCGTCCCGGCCGCCGCCCGCCCGGGCACCTGCGCGAGCGCATCGAGCGCTACTTCACGCCGCTGCCGTTTTATTACCCGCCCCTCGAATCGCAGGTCGTGGATGCAAAGGAGTTCCCGCTCACCGCGGTCACGCAGCGGCCGATGGCGATGTACCACTCGTGGGACTCGCAGAACGCGTGGCTGCGCCAGATCCACGGCCACAACTATCTCTTCGTGAACCCGGGCACCGCGGGCGCGGCCGGCATCGTGGACGGCGGCTGGATGTGGATCGAGTCGCCGTGGGGCCAGGTGCGCTGCATGGCGCGCTATTCCGAGGCGGTCGAGCCCGGCACCGTCTGGACCTGGAACGCGATCGGCAAGGCGCCCGGCGCCTGGCGTCTCGCACCGGACGCCGACGAATCGCGGCTGGGCTTCCTCCTCAACCATCTCATCACCGACGAGCTTCCCGCTCGCGGCCCCGCAGGGCCCGCAGGGTCGAGCACGGCGGCGCGCATCTCCAACTCCGACCCGATCACCGGGCAGGCCGGCTGGTACGACGTGCGCGTGCGCATCCGCGCGGCAAAGCCGGACGAGGAAGCGAAGACGCTGCCGGAGTTCGGCACGATGCCGGCCGTGCCGGGAACTCAAAAACGCACGCCGACCTGGCTCGCGTATTTCGTCGGCGAAGGCAAGGCATGAAAAAGCAACTCGCGCTCGTGATCGACCTCAACGTCTGCGTGGGCTGCCACGCATGCGTGACCAGCTGCAAGGAGTGGAATACCTCCGGCCTCGCCGGGCCGCTCTCGGATTACCTGCCGTACGGAAAGGAACCGCTCGGCACGTTCCTCAATCGCGTGCAGACGTTCGAGGTCGGCACCTTTCCCGAGACGCAGACCGTGCACTTCCCGAAGTCGTGCCTGCACTGCGAGGACCCGCCGTGCGTCCCGGTCTGCCCGACGGGTGCCAGCTACAAGCGCCCCGAGGACGGCATCGTGCTGGTCGATTACGACAAGTGCATCGGGTGCAAGTACTGCGCGTGGGCCTGTCCGTACGGCGTGCGCGAGCTCGATGCGCAGCAGAAGGTGATGAAGAAATGCACGCTCTGCGTCGATCGCATCTACGACGCGAAGCTGCCCGAATCCGAGCGCAAGCCCGCGTGCGTGCTGGCGTGTCCCACGAACGCGCGCCTTTTCGGCGACATCCACGATCCGGAATCCGAGGCCGCACGCGCCATCGCCGAGCGCGACGGCTATGCCCTCATGCCGGAGTGGGAAACGCGTCCCGCCAACCATTACCTGCCGCGCCGGATCACCGAATGCGACCCGCCTGGTCCGTCGTCTTCCTGACGACCCTCATCGGCGCGGCGCAGGGTCTCTTCCTCGCCGTCTATGCCGGTGCCGTGCATGCCGACGCGCGCTTTGCCGTCGCGGGCGCGGTCGTCGCCGTGGTACTGGCGGCACTCGGCCTCCTCGCGTCGTTCTTCCACCTCGGACGTCCCGAGCGCGCGTGGCGATCGGCGGCCATGTGGCGCACGTCGTGGCTCTCGCGCGAGGTGATCGCGCTGCCCGCCTTCATGGCGCTCGCGGCCGCGTATGCCGCGGCGATGCACTGGGATTCGGGTGCGGCGATCGCGATCGGTGCCGTCGCCTGCGTGGCCGCGGCGGTGCTTTTCGTCTGCACCGCGAACATCTACGCGTGCATCCGCTTCCTGCAGGAATGGGCGAGCGGCTTCACGCTCGCCAACTTCGTGCTCATGGGTTGTGCCTCGGGACTCATGCTCGCCGTGCCGCTCGCCGCCGTGCTGGCACCGCAGCTCGCCTGGACTTATGCATTCGCGGCAGTGGTCGCCACGCTGGCGGCCTTGGCGGTGCGCGCCGCCTCGCTCGCCCGCAACGCCCGCATCGTGCGCAAATCCACGATCCAGAGCGCCATCGGCATCCATCACCCCGTGGTCGAGCAACGCTCGCAGGGCTTCACGGCCAGTGCCTTCAACACGCGCGAGTTCTTCCACGGCGTGAGCACGGATGGCATGCAGCGCGTTCGCGTCACGTTCCTGCTGCTCGGGTTCGTGCTGCCGGTGCCGCTGGTGATCGCGGGAATGAAGGCCGGATCGGTCGCGATTCTCTGCGCCGCGGTGCTGGTGCAGTACGCGGGCCTGGTGGCGGAGCGCTGGTTCTTCCTCGCACAGGCCACACACCCGCAGAATCTGTACTACCAGCGCAAGGCATGAGCAGCCACGCCTTCAGCGCGATCCAGGCGGCGTGGTGGTTCTGGCCGCTCGCGCTTTTCGTGGTGTGCTTCTTCCTCGGCATCGTGGCCGTGCCCGCGGGCGTGGGCGGCGGCGTGCTCTTCGTCCCGATCGTGGCCGGCTTCTTTCCTTTCCATCTCGATTTCGTGCGCGGCGCCGGGCTCCTCGTGGCGCTCTCGGGCGCGCTCGCCGCGGGCCCGCGGCTCTTCGCCGACGGCCTCGCGAACCTGCGGCTGGCGCTGCCGCCGGCGCTCATCGCCTCGGTGAGCTCGATCGCGGGCGCCATGGTCGGGCTCGCATTGCCGGCTGCGGCTTTGCAGATCGCGCTCGGCCTCACCATCCTCGCGATCCTCGCGATCATGGCGAGCGTGCGCAACACGGAGTATCCGGAGGTCACGCAGTCCGATCCCCTGGCCGTCGCGCTGGGCCTCCACGGCATCTATCGCGACGTGCACACGGGACGCGAGCATGCCTGGCAGGCGCATCGCACGCCGCTGGGCCTCGCGCTCTTCGTCGGCATCGGCATCGTGGCCGGCATGTTCGGGCTCGGCGCGGGCTGGGCGAACGTGCCGGCGTTGAACCTCGTGATGGGCGTGCCGCTCAAGGTTGCCGCAGGCACGTCGGCCTTCGTGATCTCGCCCGCGGCGGCCCTCGTCTATCTCAACCAGGGCGCGCTGCTGCCGATCGTCGCCGCACCGTCGATCGCCGGCATGATGCTGGGATCGCTCATCGGCGCACGGCTGCTGCACGTGGTGTCGGCGACCGTGGTTCGCCGCCTCGTTCTCGCACTCATGCTGTTCGCGGGCGTGCGCACGCTCGCCAAGGGACTGGGCATATGGCCGTGAACCGCGACGATGGGCTTCTCGCGGCGCAGGAGCGTTACGCGCGCTGGCTTGCGTGGGGCACGCGCAGCGGCGTGGTCCTGCTCGTCCTCGCATTCATCCTCTACGTGACCGGCGCCGTCGTGCCGTATGTGCCGATCGAGCGGCTGCCGGAGCTGTGGCACCTTCCCGCGGCCGAATATCTCCATCGCACCGGCATCGATCCGGGATGGCACGGCTGGGCGCGGCTGATCGCGCACGGCGACATGCTGGTGCTGGCCGCGATCGCGCTGCTGATCGCGTGCTCCATCTTCTGCCTCGCGGGCGTGGTGCCGGTCTTCTGGCGGCGGCGCGAACGCCTGCTGGCGCTCGTGTGCCTGCTGCAGATTGCCGTGCTGGCGCTCGCGGCTTCGGGGTTGCTCGCCCGCTAGCGCCCCTCGCGCGACGCGACGCTTACCCGGAAATCCTGCGCCAGGCGCTCGGCGGTGACGAAGCCGTCGTAGCGTACCCAGTCGCCGTCCGGCGCGAGGCGCACGAGCGTGAGCGGCGTGTGGCTCATCTTGTCGCCGCGCCAGACGCCGAACGCCTTCTGCACGGCGATGCTCGCCTCCACGCTGCCGGTGTAGAACTGCCATTGCGGCCCCGCGCCGAACTGCGCCGCATATTCGGCAAGGCGCGCGGGCGTGTCCTGCTCCGGGTCGATCGACACGGAGATCATGTGCACCTTGTCGCGGCCGGCGCCCAGCTTGCGCTGCAGCGTGGCGAACATCTGCGACATCGGCGGGCAGATCGCGGTGCACGTGGTGTAGATGAAGTTCATGAAGACCGGGCGGCCGTCGTCGAGCTCGGCGGCGAAGTCCACGCGCTTGCCGTCCTGGCGCACGAGCGAGACGTGCGGCGCCGCGTATTGCGCGCTGCTCCTCGCAAGCTCCCGGTCGATGTTCGCCGTCTGCACCGCGTGCTGGTGATGGCCTTGGTGGGCGTCGTGGCCGTCGCCCGCCCATGCCGGCGGGACGCACAAGGCGGCCGCCAGGATCGTCGTGTGGATTCGCATGCCGCCAAGGTTAGCGGCACCGCGCGCGTTTATTCCCGGCCGCGACAATTCGCCGCAGCCCGGATGGCTGCAACTGCGGCAATTTGCCGCTGCGCACCCCTCCCACCGGAAGGATTGACCACCGCAAACTTGTGTCGCCCGACATTTGCGCACGGTTAACGGGCAAATCATTCCACAAAAAAATGGGAGCACAAAATGTTGTCGAGAAGGAAATTCCTGAAGACAGGCGCCCTTGCGGGGGCGGCGACGTTCGCGCCAGGCGCGCTGATGTTCGCAGGCAAAGCGCTGGGCCAGTCCGCAACATCCGGCCTCAACCCGAGCCAGATTCCGCAATTCGTGCAGCCTCTCGCCAATCCGCTGGCGCCGAGCTACATCCTCCAGCCCGATGTGGCCGGCGGCAGCAACTTCACCGTCAACATCACCGAGTTCAGCGGAGACCTGGGCCTGGTGGATTCGAACGGCACCCCGCTTGCGACGCGCCTCTGGGGCTACGGAACGGCATCGCAGCAGCCGACCTTCCCGGGACGCACGTTCGAGGTGCAACGCAACCGTTCCATCACCGTCACGTACGTCAATAAGCTGGTCGACGCCAACGGCAACGCATTGCCGAACCGCATGCCGGTGGACACGACGCTCGACTGGGCCAACCCGGGCGCCATCGGCGGCCTCACGCCCGTGCCGGCGGTCGCTCACCTGCACGGCGGCGATTCGCAGTACCTGTCCGACGGCCTGCCCGATGCATGGGCGACGCCCTTCCAGGGCCAGGACGGTGCCATCGCCCCGAACGGCACGACCATCCTCGGCCCGCAGAGCGGACGCCTGTTCTCCAAGCCGTACACCTACGAGAACCTGCAGGAAGCCGCGACGATGTGGTACCACGACCACGCGCTCGGCATCACCCGCACCAACGTGTACATGGGCCTCGCGGGCTTCTACATCCTGCGCGACGTGAACGAGAACGCGCTGCGCTCCTCGAACGTGCTGCCCTCGTTCCCGTATGAAGTCGCCGTGGTGATGCAGGACCGGTCGTTCACCGCCGACGGCAACCTGTTCTACCCGTCCACCGGGCAGGGCAACCTGCCCAACCCCACGCACCTGCCCGAGTTCTTCGGCGAGTTCGTGCTGGTCAATGGCAAGGTATGGCCGAAGATGGACGTGGAGCCGCGCAAGTACCGCCTGCGCGTGCTCGACGGCTCGGACTCGCGCTTCTACGAGATGCGCTTCGAGACCTTCCCGAAGAATGGGCAGGTCGTCCCGGGCAAGGGCACGCCGGTGCCGTTCTTCGTGATCGGCACGGAGCTGGGCATGCTGGACACGCCGAAGGTGCCGGATCTCAACGGCACGCCGGGCGTGCTCCTGATCGCCCCGGGCGAGCGTTACGACGTGATCGTCGACTTCACCAACGTGCCCGCGGGCTCGCGCGTGGTGGTGACGAACACGGCGCGCGCGCCGTACCCGGCCGCGCACCTGCCCTCGCAGGGCACCACGGACCGCATCATGGCGTTCGACGTGACGCTGCCGCGCTCCAGCATCGCGAATGCGAGCGTGGGGCCCGGCACCAACCTGCGTCCGGTGCTCGGCCCGCTGGACCCGGTGAACACGGCGAACGTTCCCGTGCGGCGCGTCCTGCTGTTCGAAGGCACGGATCGCTTCGGGCGCCTGCAGACGATGATCGGGCCGGTCGACCGCGACCCGGCGACGGGCCAGCTCGGCACGCTCACGTTCAAGGATCCCATCACCGAACGTCCCGCGCTCGGCACGACGGAAGTGTGGGAGTTCCACAACACGACCGCCGACGCGCACCCGATCCACAT
Source organism: Usitatibacter sp. (assembly GCA_035553995.1). Classification (GTDB taxonomy): domain Bacteria; phylum Pseudomonadota; class Gammaproteobacteria; order Burkholderiales; family Usitatibacteraceae; genus Usitatibacter. The sequence continues at coordinate 10,917 of DATMJE010000265.1, forward strand.
GCACCTCGTGGACTTCCGCATCGTGAGCCGCCAGCCGTTCACCGGTACGCTCACGCCCAAGGTGAACAGCGACGCCTCCAACGGCGCGATCCTCGGCAACATCGCGCTGGCGGGCGCGGCGCGCGCACCCGGCGCATACGAAAGCGGCAAGAAGGACACCGCCGTGATGTACCCGGGTGAGATCACGCGCGTGCTGGTGACCTTCCGCCGCCGCGGCGAGTACGTGTACCACTGCCACATCCTCTCGCACGAAGACCACGAGATGATGCGGCCCTACCAGGTCGTCTGACCTCTCGCGCGGTCGCCGGTCAGGGCACGATCCATTCGTCCCTGACCGGCGCCACGCGCTTGTCCTGCGGCGACACGAAGCGCACCAGGTAAGCCCCCTTCGAGCTGAAGCGTTGTCCCGGTCCGAGGCTGAATCGCGGAAAGGCTTCGGGCGCGGGCGCATTGCCCATCGCGGTCGGGTAGTTCTCGATCGTCTCCACCAGGTAGTCGCGCATGAATTTGCCGTTCATGCGCAGCAGGCTTTCGGAAAACACGTTGCACGCGGCGAGCGTATTGCCCTGCAGCCGCATGTCCCCTGCATCGAGGTGATGCTGCGCAAGCCAGGGCTTCAGGTTGCGATCCATCCGTAGCTTCCAGCGCGCGGCGGCGTCATAGGGATAGCTCATCTGCGCGACGGCCTTCCACGCAGCATTCAGCGGCGCATCCTCCAGGCCCGCGAGCAGCCCCGAGACGAGCACCAGCGTGCCCTTGGGCGGCGTGGGCACCCGCTTCATCAGCGCGGCAAGCTCCTCGGGCGACTGCCACAGGATGAGCACGTCGTCCTCGCCCAGCTTCGAGACGTCCTTCTCGTCCTCCTCGAGCTGGATGCCGGCGTCGTAGAGGGAATCGAGGACGAGCGACCCGCCGCGGGAAGCCGCGCCCTTGCCGATCACCTGCATCACGCGCGGAACCGGGCGCTCCGCGTGGCGGCGCTTGATCTCGGACATGAAGACGGTCGCCTCGAGCTCGACGCCGCGGAAGAAATAGAACGTGTACCAGCCCGGTATGCGCGAGCCCGGCACGATCACGTTGGGAAAGAGGCACGGCACCGACTGCGCCTCGCAGAACCGCTGCACCGGCGCCCAGTCGATGCCGCCAACGCCGGAAAGCACCGCGAACACGGGCTCGCGCGTGTTGCGTTCGCGCAGCTGCGCGGGCCACGTCGCCGTCGGTCCCTGCAGCGTCCACTCGTGCAGATGCCACTCCGGGTGATCCGCGGCGCAGGCGCGCAGCACGCCCAGGTATTCGTCGCGCTGTTGCGGCGACGCATCCGGCGTGATCACGGTGGCCACCTGCACGCGATTGCCTACGACGCCCAGGGACGGCTGCGCCGAGAGCGTGTGCAGGTAAGCGACCAGCGCTTTCATGTCCGCATCGGCGAGCGCGTAGCGCGGCATCAGGTCCTTCAGCGCCTCGCCGGAGGGATTCACGCCCTCGCGGATGGCGCGGGCCAGCGTCGCGTCGTCATAGGCAGGGCGCGTGCGGAACGTATAGTCGCGGAACTCCACTCCCGGCGCACGGCGGCCCGCCGGCGTCGCGACCGCCTTCTCGAAGAGCACCGGTGCGGAGACGGGTGGCGTCACGACCGCACCTTCCGAGAGCCCCAAGCCGCTGCGCTGGTGGCAGTTCGCGCACGCCGCGGCGGCGCCCTGGACGGCATCGCTGCCGGCACGCTTCGCCTCGAGCGGCGCACCCGTGGGGAGGACGCCATCGCGGTAGATCGCGCGCCCTGCATTCACGAGAGCCTCGTCGGGAGCTGCGAGTGCGGCGCCGGCGAACATCGCCAGCAATGCGAGGGACAGGGTTTTTTGCATGGTCATGCCATCGCCGAGAGGCGTTCGATGAGTTTCAGCCGTTGCACCTTACCAGAAGGACCGCGCGGCAATTCCTCGACGATCGTGATCGCCTTGGGCGCCTTGAAACGCCCCAGCCGCTCGATGCAGAAGTCGCGCAGCTCCGCGGCGGAGATCGACTCGCCCGGACGCAGGATCACGCAGGCGGCGACCTCCTGCCCGTAGTGCCGGTCTGGAATGCCGACCGCGGCCGCGTCGAGCACGGCCGGATGCCGCAGCAGCACCTCGTCGATCTCGCGCGGCGCGATGTTCTCGCCGCCCTTGATGATCAGCTCCTTGATGCGGCCGGTGACGAAGAAGAATCCGTCGGCGTCGCGGATGCCGAGGTCCCCGGAGCGCAGCCACCCGCCGTGAAAGAACGCCGCCGCCGTCGCGGCCGGATCCTTGTAGTAGCCCGGCGTGACCTGGGGACCGCGGATCGCGATCTCTCCCGCGGTGCCGTCGGCCACTTCCCGCCCCTCACGGTCGACGATGCGCGCGTCGCAACCCGAGGGCCGACCTACCGAGCCCAGCTTGCGCCGCTCCGGCTCGTACGGATTGGAGAACGCGGGGGCCACGGTTTCCGTGAGGCCCATCGTCTCGATCACGCCGATGCCGAATTTGCGCTCGAAGCCGCGCAGCAGCTCGGGGGCGAGCGGCGCGGAGGCCGAGCGGCAGAAGCGGATGCGCGCGAGCGCCTCGCGCGGCGGCGCCTCGCCCTCCAGCAGGTAGCTCACCATGGTCGGCACGACGTTGAGCCACGTGCACTCGCAACCGATGGCGAGGTCCCAGAAGCGCGCGGAGGAGAACTTCGGCGGCATGGCGAGCGATCCGCCATGCGCGAGCGGCGCCAGCATCGTCACGGCGAATGCGTTGATGTGATACAGCGGCAGCACGGCGGTCACACGGTCTTCCGGACCGAGCCGATGCTCGGCGCCGATGGCATGGGCGTTTGCGGCCAGGTTCGCCTGCGTGAGCATCACCCCCTTGGGCACGCCGGTCGTGCCCGAGGTGTACATGAGGAGCGCGAGGTCATGCGGTTCCGGTCGGGCCGGCTCGATCGCGGCGTCGCTCTCACGCTCGCCGGCGAGCCGCTCGCTGTCGGGCTCGGCTTCGATCACCATGATGGCCCGCCCGATGTCCTTGACCACATCGCGCACGCGTGCGGCCCATTCGGGCGCCGCGAACACGACCGTGCAGTCGGAGTGATCGAGCACGTAGCGCATCTGCTCCGGCTGCGACAGCAGGTTCACCGGGTTCACGCAGTAGCCGCCGGCCATGGCGCCGAGGAGGATCCGCAGCGTGGCGAGGCCGTTGGGCATGACGATGGAGACGTGCGCGCCCGGGCCAGCACCTTCGCGTGCCAGGAGTGCGGCCACGCGGTTGCAGGACGCGCGCAACTCCCCGAACGTGAGCGCGCGGCGTGTCTCGCTCGCGATGAAATACGTCGCATCCGGCCGCAGGGCGGCCTGGGATTCGACGAGATCGCGCACGCTTGCCGCGCGACCGGCCACCGGGCTCACGCTCATCGTCCCCATCGCGCCCAGTAGTCGCCGAGCAAGTCATCCACGGTCGGCACGCGCTCCGGAATGGGACGCGCCACGCGTGTCACGTTCATGTAATGCCGCACGTTGAGATTGTCGGAGAAATTGTTGCGGCCCCACGTGCCGCATCCCATCGAGAGCGAGACGGGGAGCCCGTTGGAGAAGCTGCCGCCATTGGCCACGACGTGCACCTGGTTCACGATCACGCGCGCCACGGGCAGCGTGAGCCCGAGATCCACGGCGCGCGCCTCGATCTTCGTGTGCAGCGAGACCGAGTGGCCCGCACCCTGGAAGCCGTAGATGCGCCGCACCAGCTCCTTCGATTGCTCGAAGTCGCGGGCGCGATAGATCGTGAGCACGGGACAGAGCTTCTCGCCCGAGAAGCGGTGCGCGGGGCCCACGCCGTCCTCGTCCACCATGAGGACCTTCGCCTGCCGCGCGGCGGCGTCCGCGAGCCCCGCGCGCTCCGCGATCGCAGGCGCCGACTGGCCGATCACCGCACTGGAGAGCTTGCCATCGGGCCACATCAGCGCTTCCAGCCGCTGGCGGTCCATGCCCGCGACGCGCACGCAACCCTGCCCCGCGAGCGCCGCGAGCATGCGGTCCGCGATCGCCTCCACCAGCACGAGGCTGTTTTCCGACGAGCAGCTGGTCGCGTTGTCGAAGGTCTTCGATTGCACGATCTTCTTCGCCGCGTCCTCGGCATCCGCGGTCTCGTCCACGATCGAGGCCACGTTGCCGGCCCCCACGCCGAAGGCGGGCGTGCCGCTCGCATAGGCAGCGCGCACGTTCGCCTGCGAGCCCGTCGCCACGACGAGGTCGCACTGGCGCATGAGCTCCGCCGTGGCCTCCTTCGTGACCGGTGCGGGCAGCATCTGCACGAGCTCCCGCGGCGCACCGATGCGCTCGAGGCCGGCATGGATGAATTCGATGAGGCGCGCGCACGTGGACACGCCCTTCGGCGACGGCGCCACGATCACGGCGTTGCGCGCCTTGAGGCTGTTGATGATCTTGTTCGCGGGGGTGGCGGCCGGATTCGTGGACGGCGTCACGGCGCAAACGACGCCCACCGGTCGCGCGATCTCGATGATGCCGGTCACGGGATCGTCGCGCATCACGCCGACGGTCGCGAGGCCGTGCAGGTCGCGCAGCAGGCCGAGCGTCTTGCGATGGTTCTTGAGGATCTTGTCCTCGACGTCGCCGATGCCGGTGTCGCGCACCGCCATTTCCGAGAGCTCCCGGTTGCGCGCGGGCTCGAGGATGGCCCAGGCGGCCGCGGCCACGACATCGTCCACGCGCGCCTGGTCGTAGCCCTCGGCCACCGCCTGCGCGGCACGCGCACGGGAAACCAGCGCCGTCACGGCTTCGGCCACAGGGGACTTCGCATGCGTCGCAGCGATGCTCATGGGTTTGCCTCCGGGATCGCCGCATCGGCCCGCGCCTCGCGCTCCCGCAGCGCCTGCCGCACGCCGCGCCAGAGCGGCCACGCGAGCGCGGCGAAGGTGAGCAGCATCACCGCGCCGCTGATGGGCCGGGTGAAGAACACTGTCCAGTCGTTGCTGTACGCGATCATGCTGGTCATGAAGGAATTCTCCGCCACGGGGCCGAGGATGCAGCCGAGCACCATGGGCGCGATGGGAAAGCGGAAGCGCTCGAAGAGGTAGCCGAGGATGCCGAAGGCCACGATCATCCAGAGGTCGGTCACGCTGTTGCGCGCGCTGTATGCGCCCACGAAGCAGAAGAGCGCCACGAAGGCCGAGGTCGCCGCCTCGGGCAGCCTCAGCACGGCGATGAGCGGCCGGATCGCGAAATAGCCCAGCAGGCACATGCCGAAGACGGCGACGAACATCGACGCGAAGATCGTGTACACCATGTCGGCGCCGGTCTGGAAGATCTGCGGTCCGGGCTGCACGCCATGCAGCAGGAAGGCGCCCAGGATCACCGCCGTGGCGCCGCTGCCGGGAATGCCCAACGCGAGGAGCGGCACCATGTGCCCGCCCACGGTCGCCGTCGACGCGAGCTGCGGCGCCACGATGCCTTCGGGAATGCCGGTTCCGAGCTTGCCCCTGCGCTTGCCGTACTGCGATTCCACGCCGTACGCGACGAAGGAGCCTACGGTTGCGCCCGCGCCCGGCACGATGCCGCAGAGGATCCCGACGAGCGAGCTGCGCGCGAACGTCCCCTTCAGCTCACGTATCTCGCTCCAGCGCGGCAGCCGCGTGCTCACCTTCGCGCTCGCATCCATCTGCGGCGTGGCGAATCCCTGCTCCAGCCGCGTGAGCACCTCGCCCAGTCCATACGCGCCCACCATGACGGTGAGGTACTCGATGCCGTCCTTCAACATGGGCACGCCGAAGGTGAAGCGGTCCGCACCGTAGGTCTCGTCCACGCCGACCGTGGCGAGCATGAGGCCGATGCACAGGCTCACCAGCGCGCGCGGCAGCGACCCGCCGCCGAGCGAGACCACACCCGAGAGCCCGAACGCGATGATCGCGAAGTACTCGGGCGAATCGAAGCGCAGCGCGAACTTCGCGAACGGCACGGCAAGCGCCACCGCCGAAACCGCGGTGAGGAGACCGCCCGCCAACGCCGCGATCAACGTCCAGCCGAGCGCCCTCGCCGGCTGCCCCTGCCGCGCCATCGGGTAGCCATCCCAGAGCAGCGGCACGTCGAGCGGTTCGCCCGGAATGCGAAAGAGGATCGAGGTGAACGCGCCGCCATACGTGCCCGAAAGGTACATGGCCGTGAGCAGCACGATCGACGGCGTGACGCTCATGCCGTACGTGAACGGCAACGCGAGCACCACGCCCATCACCAGCGTGAGGCCGGGCAGCACCGCGACCAGCATGCCGACCACGAGCCCCACGGCGAGCGCGAGCGCGTTCGACGGCGTCGCGAGGTGCACGAATCCCAGGGCGAGCTGGTGGATCGCTTCCGGCACGGCCCGCCCTCAGTGGATCCCGAGCGCCGCGAGCAGCGAGGCCGAGAATGCGCGGAAGGGACCCATGCCGAGCGGCAGCGACACATACACCACCTTCATGAACACGAACACGAAGGCGAGGCTGCCGCCGATGCTCGCGATCGCCACCACGAAGGGACGCCGGTAGCGGCCCACGACCATGAACGCCGCGAGGTAGAGGGCGGTCGCGATGAAGAATCCCAGCGCCTCCATGGCGGGCACGTAAGCCGCCGTGAGCGCGATGCCGGCGAAGAGCCGCAGCGGCTGGCGGGGCGGCTCGCCCGGCGCTTCTTCGCCCTGCGCGGCGGCGACGGAGGCGGCACGCGCATCGCGGGAAAACCATGCGGCACGCGCGACTTCCCACGCGCACACCAGCATGAGCAATCCGAGCACCGCGCGCGGCCAGAAAGCGGGGCTCAACTGCCCTTCGCGGCCCATGGCTGCGAACGCGTCGGTCGCGTGGTACAGGTACAGCGCCGCCGCGAACACCGCCGCGTACGGCACGGCGGCGCGAAGCCGTGTCACGATTTCTTCACCATCGCGTTCTTCATGTCCGCGAGCTGGCGATCGAGATATGCCGCGGCACCCGACGCGGGCACGAAGCTGTCCTCCGCCGCGTATTGCTCCTGCAGGAACTTGCGGTACTCCGCGCTCGCGGCCACTTTCTCGAGCGCATCGCTGAGCACCTTCACGCGCTCGGGCGGCGTGCCCGCCTTCACCACGAAGGCGCGGAATTGCGGCAGCGCGATCTCGAAGCCCAGCTCGTGCGAGCACGGCACATCCTTGAACGCGGCCAGCCGTTGCTTGCCGAAAATGATGATCGGGCGGATCTGCTTGTTGTTCACGAACTGGGCCACGTCGCCCGCCTGCTCGTAGAGCGCGTCGACGTGCCCGCCGATGACCGATACGTAGCGCTCGCTGGGCTTCGCGTACGGCACCTCGACCACCTTGATGCCCTTGGACTCGAGGTAGCCGAGCGTCATGTCGTCGACGCTGCCGAAGCCGAGTGTGGCGACCTTCAGCGCCTTGGGCTTCGCACGCGTCGCCTTTTCGAACTGCGACCAGTCCTTGAAGGGACTGTCCTGCGCGACGAAGATGAAGGACGGCACCTGCATCATGACCGCGACCGGCTGGATGTCCTTGAGCGTCCAGCGCGGCGCGGGCGAGGCGAGCAGCGCATGCGAATCGGCGATGTACACCGCCATCGAATAGCCCTCGGCCGGCTCGGCCAGCAGCTTGGCCATGCCGGTGGCGCCCGTTGCTCCGGGCACATTCACCACCGGCAGCGACACCTTCACCAGCGGTTCCATGAGCTTCGAGGTGAGGCGTGCGAGCTGGTCCGCGCCGCCGCCCGGGCCCCACGGCACGACCACGTCGATCGGGCGCGTTGGATAGCGTTCCTGCGACAATGCGAGCCGTGGTGCCGCCGCGAGCGCGGAGCCCGCGATGAGCAGGGAGCGCCTCCGCGTGCTGAAGATGCCCTTGTCCATGTCGTCTCCTCCATGATCGAAATCGCCACTGCCGGGAATCATGCCATGCCGCGAGCGCCGCGAGTGGGCCGGTGAGCGCGATCCTCGAGGCGCTGATCGCGCGTGCACGTGCGCGGCCGCGACGCGTGGTGCTGCCCGAGACCGGCGACGAGCGCATCGTCGAGGCCGCGCGGCGCCTGGAGCGCGAAGGCCTGGCTCAACCGATCCTGCCGGCCGAGCCGCGACTCGACCCGCGGCTGGAGGAATACGCGGCGCTGTGGCCGGGCGATCCGAAGCTCGCGCGGCGCGCGGTGCTGAAGCCGCTCTTCCATGCCGGGCTCATGGTTCGCGCGGGCCACGCGGATGCGATGCTCGCCGGCGCCACGCACACGACCGCGCGCGTGATCGAGGCGGGGCTGATGACGGTGGGGCTCGCCGAAGGCATCGGCGCGCCTTCGAGCTTCTTTCTCATGGCCCTTCCCGCCCGCAACCTGGTCTATGCCGACTGCGCCGTGAATCCGGATCCCGACGCCGCACTGCTCGCGGACATCGCGCTCGCCTCTGCCGCGAGCGCGCGGGCGCTGCTCGGGGAAGAGCCGCGCGTGGCGATGCTCTCGTTCTCGACCAAGGGCAGTGCCACCCATCCGCGCGTGGACAAGGTCGTGCGTGCGCTCGAGCTTGCGCGCGAGCGCGCGCCGAACCTCGCGATCGACGGCGAGCTGCAGGCCGACGCGGCGCTGGTGGAGTCGATCGCGCGCCGCAAGATGCCGCAGCCCGGGCCCGTCGCGGGCCGCGCGAACGTGCTCGTGTTCCCCGACCTCGACGCCGGCAACATCGCCTACAAGCTCACGCAGCACCTCGCCGGCGCGCAGGCGATCGGGCCCATCCTGCAGGGCTTCGCGCGTCCCATGAGCGACCTGTCGCGCGGGGCGAGCGTGGAGGACATCGTGATGACCGCCGCGGTGCTTTGCGCGCTGGGCTGAACGCCGCGAGGAAGCTCAGCGCTCTTCGATCGGCACGTAAGGCCGCGGCGCGGGGCCGTTGTAGACCGTGAGCGGCCGGATGAGGATGTTGGACTCCATCTGCTCGATCACCTGCACGGCCCAGCCCGGCACGCGCCCTGCGGCGAAGATCGGCACGAAGAGATCCGGCGGGATGCCATTGAGGTAGTAGACGACGCCGGCATAGAAATCGACGTTGACGTTCACGCCGTGGCGCGCGTATGGCTTCATCGCCTCGACCAGCGCGGCGAGGATCTGGTACCACCTGGGCTCGCCCATCTCGAGCGAGAGCTTCTCCACGCCCGCGCGCATGTGGCGCGCCCGCGGATCCTCGGCGCGGTAGACGCGATGGCCGAAGCCCATGACGGCTTCGCGATTGGCGCGCTTGCGCTTCACGTACTCGGCAGCGTTGCCCGGCTCGCCGATCTCCTGCGCCATCTTCATCACGTTCTCCGCGGCCCCGCCGTGCGCCGGTCCGGAGAGCGCCGCGATGGCCGCCGTGATCGCCGCGTGCAGGTTCGCCTCCGTGCCCGCCACCACGCGCGCCGTGAATGCGGACGCATTGGAGCCGTGCTCGGCGTGCAGGATCATGTCGACGTCCATCAGCCGTTCCGCCTCGGCGCTGGCGCGCCGGCCCTTCAGCATGTAGAGGAAGTTCGCGGCATGGCCCAGCGCCGGATCGGGCGGGACGGGCGCGCGGCCGTTGCGGATGTGCTCGTGCGCGGCCACGATCATCGGCACCTGCGAGGTGAGCCGGATGCCCTTGCGCATGTTGGCTTCCGGCGAGTTGTCCGCGACCTCCGCATCGAAGGCCGCGAGGGCGGACACCGCGGTCCGCAGCACGTCCATGGGATGGGCGGCCTTCACCAGCGCGATGGCCTGCAACACCGGCTCCGGCAACTTTCGCGCGGCCGCGAGCTGCGCCGTGAAGGCCTCGAGCTGCGGCTTCGTCGGGAGCTCGCCAACCAGCAGCAGGTGGCAGGTCTCCTCGAAGGTCGAGCGCTGTGCGAGGTCGTGGATCGAATAGCCGCGATACCACAGCTCGCCCGCGCGCCCGTCGATGTCGCAGACGCGGGAGCGGTCGAAGTACACGCCCTTCAGCCCGCGGTGGATCCTGGC
>DATMJE010000266.1:0-4095 GCA_035553995.1 Usitatibacter sp.
CCGCGCGCATTGGGGCGCCCGTTCCGCGAGGTGTGGAGCGAGATCCTCGATTTCGTGGGCCCCATGGCCGAGAACGTGATGGCGCGCGACGAGGGCAGCTACGTCGAGGAGCAGCTCCTCATCATGGAGCGCCACGGCTACCAGGAAGAGACGTACTACACGTTCTCGTACAGCCCCATCCCCGACGACGCCGGCGGCGTGGGCGGCCTCATCTGCGCGAACACCGAGGACACCGGCCGCGTGATCGGCGAGCGGCAGCTCTCGCTGCTGCGCGAGGTCGCGGCACGCACTTCCACCGCGCGCAGCCGCGACGATGCGTGCCGGCTCGCGGTCGCGGCCACGAGCACCAATGCGCGCGACCTACCGTTCGCGCTTCTCTACACGCGTGATGGCGATGACCAGCCGTTGCGCCTCGCCGCCGCATCCGAGGGTGCCGGATTCCTCGGCGATGCCGCACGCTGGCCGTTGCTCGAAGCGCTGGAATCCGGCGAGGCCAGGATCGTGGCGCTCGACAACGACGAGCGCCTTCCCTGCGGCGACTGGCAGAAACCGCCGATGGCCGCGGCCGTCCTTCCGATCCCCGCGTCGGGCAGCGGTGTCTTCGCCGGAACGCTCGTCGTGGGCCTCAACCGTTATCGCCAGGTCGACGACGCTTATCGTCGCTTCCTCGAGCTGGTGACGAGCGGCGTGGCCGCGGGCATCGCCAACGCCGAAGCGTACGAGCAGGAGCGGCGGCGCGCCGAAGCGCTCGAGGAGCTCGATCGCGCGAAGACCACGTTCTTCAGCAACGTGAGCCACGAGTTCCGCACGCCGCTCGCGCTCATGCTGGGGCCGGTGGAGGACCTGCTGGCGAAGAACGAAGCCTCGGGCGACATCGAGGATCGCCAGTTGCTGATGGTGATGCAGCGCAGCGGCCAGCGCCTGCTCAAGCTCGTGAACACCCTGCTCGACTTCGCCCGCATCGAGGCCGGGCGCGCGCAGACGTCCTTCGAGCCGACGGACCTCGCGGGCTACACCGCCGACCTCGCCGCCAATTTCCGCGCCGCCTGCGAGCGCGCGGGGCTGGGCCTCGTGGTCGACTGTCCCAGCCTGCGGGAGGCCGCATGGATCGACCGCGACATGTGGGAAAAGGTCGTGCTGAACCTCGTCTCGAACGCCTTCAAGTTCACGCTCGAGGGCGAGATCGGCGTGCGCGTGCGCGAACGCGCGCACGACTTCGAGCTCGTCGTGCGCGACACCGGCGTCGGCATTCCGGCGGAGCACCTGCCGAAGCTCTTCCAGCGCTTCCAGCGTGTCGAGGGATCGCGCGGGCGCAGCCATGAAGGCAGCGGCATCGGCCTGGCACTCGTGCACGAGCTGGTGAAGCTGCACGGCGGTCATGTCGAGGTCGAAAGCGAGCCGGGCCGCGGCACCACCTTCACGGTCCTCATTCCGAAGGGTCACGCGCACCTGCCCGCCGCGCACGTGAAAAGCGGCGCTCCCGCGGCCGCCGCGGGCTATCGCGCCGGGGCCTTCGTCCAGGAAGCGCTCAGCTGGCTGCCGGGTGCTCCCGTGACGCCGGCCGCGCGGGCGCGCACCTCCTACCGCGTGCTGGTGGCCGACGATAACGCCGACCTGCGCCAATACGTGTGCCGCCTGCTCGCGACCGATTACGAGGTCGCAACCGCCGCCGATGGCCTCGAAGCGCTGGCGGCGATCCGCACCTTCAGGCCCGATGTCGTCGTATCCGACGTGATGATGCCGCGCCTCGACGGCATCGGCCTCGTGCGCGCGCTGCGTGCCGATCCTTCCTTGCGCACCGTGCCGGTGATCCTGCTCTCGGCGCGCGCCGGCGAAGAGGCGCGGATCGAGGGGATGGAAAGCGGTGCGGACGACTACCTCGCCAAGCCCTTCAGCGCCCGCGAGCTCCTCGTGCGCGTGGGTGCCCTCATCCAGGCCGAGCAGGCGCGCAGCAAGGCGAGCGAGGAGCTGGAGCGCACCGCCGCCGAGCTCGAAGCCCTGCTCACCGCCGCCCCGCTCGGCATCTTCCTCGTCGACGACCAGTTCCGCATCGCCGCCGCGAACCCGGTCGCTCGTCCCGTCTTCGGCGACATTCCCGACCTCGTCGGGCGGGATTTCGACGAGGTCATCCACCGGCTCTGGTCGCAGGAGTACGCGGACGAGATCGCGATGCATTTCCACGAGACGCTCGCCACCGGCGTGCCGTACATCGTGCCGGAGCGCATCGAGCGGCGCCGCGACCGCGGGACGATCGAGTACTACGAGTGGCAGATCCACCGCATCCCGCTGCCGGGTGACCGCCAGGGCGTCGTGTGCTACTTCCGCGACATCTCGCACATCGTGCTCGCGCGCGAGGCGCTGCGCGAATCGGACCGGCGCAAGGACGAATTCATCGCGACCCTCTCGCACGAGCTGCGCAATCCGCTGGCACCCATCCGCAACTCGCTGCACATCCTCGCGATGAATTCTTCGCGGGACGCCTCCGTCTCGCGCCTGCACGAGATGATGGCGCGCCAGGTCAATCACCTCGTGCGCCTGGTGGACGACCTGCTCGAGATCTCGCGCATCAATCGCGGCACGCTCGAGCTCAAGCGCGAGCGCATCGAGCTGGGCGCCATCGTGCGCCATGCCATCGAGACCGCGGAGCCGCTCATCGAGGCCGCGGGCCACGAGCTCACGGTGGAGCTGCCGCAGGAGCCGCTGTGGCTCAACGGGGATGCCGTGCGGCTGGGGCAGGTGCTGGGCAACGTGCTGAACAACGCGGCCAAGTACACCGAGGGGCGCGGCTCGATCCATGTGCACGCACGGCGCGATGGCGGCAACGTCGTCGTGGGCGTGCGCGACACGGGCATCGGCGTCCCGCCGGCGGAACGCGAAGCCATCTTCGACATGTTCACGCGCGGCAGGCAGAACGGCAACCGCGGCGGGCTGGGCGTCGGGCTCGCGCTGGCACGCCGGCTGGCCGAGATGCACGGCGGCACGATCGAGGCCCGCAGCGAGGGCCTGGGGCGCGGCAGCGAGTTCGTGATCACGCTTCCCCTGGAGGTGGAAGCCGAACCCGACCGCAACGTGAGCCGCACCGTCGGCGCCGCGCTGGAAGGCCGTCGCATCCTCGTCGTGGACGACAATCGCGATGCGGGCGACAGCCTCGCGATGATCCTGCGCATCCTCGGCGGCGACGTGCGCGTGGCGCGCGACGGCGCCGAAGCGCTCGAGTGCCTGCAGGAGTTCGACGCCGGCGTCGTGCTGCTCGACATCGGCATGCCGGGCATGGACGGCTACGAGGTCGCGCGGCGCATCCGCGCCAGCGGCCGCAATCCGCGGCCCGCGATCGTGGCCCTCACCGGATGGGGCCAGGAGCAGGATCGCGCCCGCGCCCGCGAAGCGGGCTTCGACCATCACCTGGTGAAGCCCGCCGAGATCAACGCGCTGAACGAGCTGCTGTCCTCGCTGTAGACAGGGCGCTTCGCGCCGCTCGCGGCACGCGGCCGGGTGGAGTTATAGTCACGCCCATGAAAGCCGCCGCCCTCCTCCTCGCGCTTCTCCTGTCGAGCTCCGCCATGGCCGGATCCTGCCCCGCATTGCTCTCCCACAAGGTCGACGACATCCTCGGCCAGCCCGAGGACCTGTGCGAATACGCGGGCAAGGTGGTGCTCGTGGTGAACACCGCGAGCTACTGCGGCTACACGCCCCAGTACAAGGGCCTGCAGTCCCTGCACGAGCGCTACAGGAATCGCGGCCTCGTGGTGCTGGGCTTCCCGTCGAACGACTTCGGCCAGCAGGAGCCCGGCAGCAACAGGGAAATCGCGGACTTCTGCGATCGCACCTATGCGGTGAAATTCAACCTGTTCGCGAAGACATCCGTGCAGCCGGGTGCCTCGCCGTTGTTCGACGCGCTCGCGGGCGCCACCGGCCAGCGGCCGGAGTGGAACTTCCACAAGTACCTCATCGCGCGCGACGGGACCACCGTCACGTCGTTCGGCTCCGCGGTGGAGCCCGACTCGCCGCAGTTCGTGAGCAAGGTCGAGCAGCTGCTGGGCCGATGAAGAAAGCGGCGCCGGCCGCCGGCAGGGACGACGATCTCGAGCAATACCG
>DATMJE010000267.1:0-19759 GCA_035553995.1 Usitatibacter sp.
ATGCGGAACAGCGTCGTTTTGCCGGCGCCGTTCGGACCGATAATCCCGACAATGCCGCCAGGCGGCAGCCGGAAATTCAGATCCTCGATCAGAAGGTGGTTGCCGAACCCCTTTCGGACATGCATCGCCTCGACGACGAGATCGCCGAGGCGCGGCCCCGGCGGCAAGACGATCTGCGCCGTCTCGGGCGCCTTCTCACGGCTTTGCGCGACGAGCGCATCATAGGCCGAGATGCGCGCCTTGCTCTTCGCCTGGCGGCCCTTCGGGTTCTGGCGCACCCACTCCAGCTCCTTCTTGAGCGCCTTCTGGCGCGCGCTCTCGGAGGACTCTTCCTTCTGCAGGCGGTCGCGCTTCTGCTCGAGCCAGTCGGAATAGTTGCCCTTGTACGGAATGCCCTGCCCGCGGTCGAGCTCCAGGATCCACTCGGCGGCGTTGTCGAGGAAATAACGGTCGTGCGTGACGGCGACCACGGTGCCCGGAAAGCGCGTGAGGTATTGCTCCAGCCACTCGACGCTCTCCGCATCGAGGTGGTTGGTGGGCTCGTCCAGCAGCAGCATGTCGGGCTTCGACAGCAGCAGGCGGCACAGGGCCACGCGACGCTTCTCGCCGCCGGAGAGGACATCCACCTTCGCGTCCCACGGGGGCAGGCGCAGCGCGTCGGCCGCGACCTCGAGCTGCGTCTCGAGCGTGGACGAATCGGCCGAGGCGAGCAGCTTCTCGAGCTTCTCCTGCTCGGCGGCGAGCTTGTCGAAGTCCGCGTCGGGCTCGGCGTATTCGGCGTAGACCTCGTCGAGGCGCTTCTTGGCGGCGAAGACTTCGCCCAACCCTTCCTCCACCGCCTCGCGGACCGTATGGCCGGGCTCGAGCTGCGGCTCCTGGGGCAGGTAGCCGATGCGGATGCCGGGCATCGACGCGGCTTCGCCTTCGTAGTCCTTGTCGATGCCCGCCATGATGCGCAGCACCGTGGATTTGCCGGCGCCGTTCAGGCCAAGCAGGCCGATCTTGGCGCCGGGGAAAAACGACAGCGAAATGTTCTTGATGATCTCGCGCTTGGGCGGAACGATCTTGCTCACGCGATTCATCGTGTAGACGTACTGGGCCATCGGGGGATTTCTTGCGGAGTGGCGTTGCCGGGGGAGGCGAGATGGTACAGCAATTGGAGCCCTTCCAACGCGCGGCATTCATTTGCGGGCTCGCAAAAAAAAACCGCCAGTGCGCACTGGCGGTCGACAGGAGCAGGATAAGGTTCGGTGGCTTACCTGCGTTCGGAATCGGTCGTTGCGAGGGCTGCGGCTGCAGCGAAGGCCGGTCGCTGCGCGCCTGCCTGGATGGCGGAGGCCGCACGGACGCCGCCATCGGCATCGGCTTCGCTCCATCCGCTTCCGCCGAGCGCGGGGACCGCGGCGCTGGCAAGCGCTGCAGTGGCGAAGCCGGCGGAGATGATGCGGTGGACGAGGTTCACGGTGGCTGCGGTTCGAATGACAGACTCAGGTTACTTGCTGCAGCCCGCGCCTTCTGCCAGCCGACCGCGCGAGTTGCAGTCGGCCCGTGCTGACATCGGCCGTGCGTCGCGTGCGCCAAAAACGAAATGCCGGCGTTTGGGACGCCGGCATTGCGCTTGAAACGAGACGCTTATCGGAGCGCGCTGATCGTGAGGTCCGACGCACCCATGCCGCTGTTCCACGAAGCCGGAACATGGCGCGGCAGGGACATGGCGGCTGCCGCGACAATCGTCGCCAGGAGCACTCGTCTAGTCCACATGATCGCCTCCTCCAATGAGTGTGTTCGTCCCAGGCTTCAGGTTACCCATCGGGGCGCCCGGGCAATGCCAGCCGTTTCCGTTCGCCGTGTCGGCATCGACCGGCATGCCCTGTCGGACACCGCGTTAGCGGCTGGAGCCGGAGCTCGAAGAGCCGGAGCCCGACGCACCGGCGCCCGAAGAACCCGCGCTGCTGCCCGTCGAGCCCGCGGAGCCGGAAGTGCCCGCGCCGCTCGCGCCGCCGCTGTCGCTGCTGGCGCCGGTGCCCGAAGCGCTACCCGACGCGCCACCGCAATCGTTCTGCGCCCACTTCGCATCGCTCGGCTTGAGGCCCGCGCAGCCGGCCTTCGCGGTCGTCGTGCGCGACTTGCCGGAGTTCGTCGGCGTGCCGGCGGAGCTCATGTGCTGCGACTGGTCGGACTTGCTCGACGTCGTGGAGCTCTTGCTGCTCTTCGTGCTGCCCATGTTGTCGTTGCTGCTGCCCGCGGACGGGTTGGTGTTCGCCGCGCCGGTGGTGCCGTTGTACGAGCCGCCCGTCGAGCTGGACGTGGAGCCCGTGCTGCCCAGCGAGGAGCCGCTGCCGCTCGTGCTGCTGTTGCCGTTGCTGCTGTAGCTGTTGTTGCTGCCGCTCGAGCTCATGTCGCTCGAGGACGTGCCCGTCGTGCTGCCCGTGGTCGAGCCGGTGCTCGAGGTGGAAGACGGGTTGCTGCTCTGCGTGGCGGTCGCGTTGTCGTTGGACTTCTTGTGCTTCATGTCGCCCATCGCGAGCGCGGAGCCGCTCGCCAGCGCGATGATGGAAGTCAGAACGAACGCAGGTGCAAGCTTGCGCATCATGCCTCCTATGGTGGCCAGGGATTGGTGGTGTGTTGCTAGCGAAAAGCTCGCTGCAAGCGTCATGCCACGCATTGATGCGCTCGATCGGGGGCCAACGGGGTGGTGCGTGAACTTTTTACGGCGCGAGCCAAAAAAAATGCCGGTGCATGGCACCGGCATTGCAGCTCCCGGGAACAGGGGCCTTAGCGCACGTATGGGTTGTAGGGCGCAATGTCCGCACGATCCGGAACGCCGTCGTGGTCCGAATCGCGATGCCAGCCACCGCGGTGGTCCCAATCGCGGTGCCAGCCCCCGCCGTAATAACCCCAGCGGCCATCACGCTCCACCCAGCGCGAGGGCGCGTAGTAATAGCCCGGGCGCTCATGCACCCAGTGACCGCCGACCCACACATGGTCACGGCCACGCCACTCGTAGAAGCCCGGCACCCACACCCAGCCCGGGCGCGGCACGGGAACCACTTCCACCGGGGCCACGGGTGGCGGCGGCGCGTAGTTGAAATAGAGATCGACATCGGTCCTGGCGGCCGCCGGCAACGCGGCGCCGACCGTTGCGGCGAGAATGCTTCCGACAAGCAGCTTGCGAATCGTCATGATTTCTTCCTCCGTGTTCCCATAAACGCAGCGCCCTGCGAGGCGGATGACAGGAAGTGAAAACGGCACGGCCGCGAAGCGGCCGTGCCGTCGGGCGACGCAGCTTACTGGCGGTGCGGGTTGTCCGGCGCGCGGTCGATGCTGTTCGGCACGCCATCGCCGTCGCGATCGTGGTGGTTGGCGAAGCCTTCGTGCTCGCGCTCACGCTCCCGTTCACGCTCATGCTCGCGCTCATGCCGCTCCTCGGCGAAGCGCTCCTTGTCCCAGCGGCCCCTCTCGAACACGTAGTGGCCATCGCGCTGCTCCCAGCGGCTGGGATGCCAGTACATGCCGTGGCGCTCGCGTTCCCAGTGGCCGTTCACCCACGTGTAATGGCCGTGGCGATAATCCCAATAGCCGGGGGCCCAGACGTGACCGTGGCGCGGCGCGGGCACGACCTCGTGGCGAAGCGGCGGCGGCGCTTCCTGCACGATGATGACCTCCGCGGACGCGATGACCGGGATCGCACCCAGGGTACAGGTGACGATCGCGGCAAACAGGGCTTTTCGTTTCATCATGTCGTTTTCCTCCGATGCGATTGTCGATGCCCACACCTTATCGCGCGCAGCTTGCCCGCCTATGCCGGAGAATCCCCAATTGCGCGTGGGCATCGACCGACACGCCGGTAGTCCAGATGGTTTACATTGTTGACCTTCGCGAGAGCACCCCATGACCGCACTTTCAGAAGCGTTGCGCCTCGAGCCGCAGGAGCTCGAAGCGTATTGGCTGCCCTTCACCGCGAATCGCCAGTTCAAGGCGAAGCCGCGCCTCTTCGTGCGCGCCGAGGGCATGTACTACTACACCGACGATGGCCGCAAGGTGCTCGATGGCTTCTCGGGCCTGTGGTGCTGCAACGCCGGCCACGGCCGCAAGCCCATCGTGGAAGCGATCCAGCGCCAGGCGGCGACGATGGATTACGCGCCCGCCTTCCAGATGAGCCATCCGCAGGCGTTCCAGCTCGCCACGCGCATCGCGCAAATGGCGCCCGATCCGCTGCGGCATGTCTTCTTCTGCAACTCCGGCTCCGAGGCGGTGGATACGGCGCTCAAGATCGCGCTGGCCTGGCAGCGTACGCGCGGGGAAGCCGCACGCACGCGCCTCATCGGCCGCGAGCGTGGCTATCACGGCGTGGGCTTCGGCGGCATCGCGGTGGGCGGCATCCCCGCCAACCGCAAGATGTTCGGCGCGATGCTGGCCGGCGTCGACCACCTGCCGCATACGCATGCACCCGAAAAGAACGCGTTCTCGCGCGGCCAGCCGCCGTGGGGCGCGCATCTCGCCGACGAGCTCGAGCGGCTCGTGGCCCTGCACGATGCCTCCACCATCGCAGCGGTGATCGTGGAGCCGGTGGCGGGATCCACCGGCGTGCTGGTGCCCCCCGTGGGTTATCTCGAGCGCCTGCGCGAGATCACGCGGCGCCACGGCATCCTGCTCATCTTCGACGAGGTGATCACGGCCTTCGGCCGCCTCGGCGGTGCCTTTGCGGCGGACGTCTTCAAGGTGGTGCCGGACATGATCACCTTCGCCAAGGGCGTGACCTCGGGCTCCGTCCCGATGGGCGGCGTCATCGTGACCGACGAGATCTATCGCACCTTCATGGCCGGGCCGCCCGCGGCGATCGAGCTCTTCCACGGCTACACGTATTCGGCGCATCCGCTCGCGTGCGCCGCAGGCCTTGCCACGCTGCAGCTCTACGAGGACGAGGATCTCTTCGCACGCGGCGCGCGCATCGCGCCCGCGTTCGAGAAGGCGCTCCATTCGCTGAAGGGTGAGCCGCACGTGGTGGACATCCGCAACTGCGGGCTCGCCGGCGCGGTCGAGCTGGCACCTCGCGCGGGTGCGCCCAATGCGCGCGGCTTCGAGACCTTCCTCGGCTGCTACGAGAAGGGTGTGCTGGTGCGCTCCGCGGGCGACGTGATCGAGCTCGCACCCGCGCTCATCGCCGAGGAAGGGCAGCTCACGCAGGTCGTCGAGACACTGCGCGAGGTCCTGCGAGCGCTCGCCTGACAACCAACGACGGGGTCGAACCATGGCTGTGACGGACAAGGTGGCGCTCGTGACCGGTGCCGGCACCGGCATCGGCAAGGCGGCGGCGCTCGCGCTCGCGAAGGAAGGCTACAGCGTGGTGTTCGCGGGACGGCGCGCCGAGCTGCTCGAAAAGGCGGTCGCGGAAGCCCCGGTACGGGAGCGCGCGCTCGCGGTGCCGGCGGACGTGGGCTCGCCCGAATCGGTGAAGGCGCTCTTCGCGAAGACGAAGGAGCGCTTCGGGCGCCTCGACGTGCTCTTCAACAATGCCGGCATGGGCGCGCCGGCGATGCCGATGGAAGACCTGCCGTTCGAGCGCTGGCAGGCCGTGGTCGCGGCGAACCTCACCGGCACGTTCCTCTGCTGCCAGGAGGCGATCCGCATCATGAAGGCGCAGTCGCCGAAGGGCGGACGCATCATCAACAACGGCTCCATCTCGGCGCACGCGCCACGGCCCATGTCGATCGCGTATACCGCGACCAAGCACGCGGTGACCGGGATCACGAAGACGCTTTCGCTCGACGGCCGCAAGGACGACATCGCGTGCTGCCAGATCGACATCGGCAATGCCGCGACGGAGATGACGGACCGCATGGTGCAGGGCCAGGGCGTGCCGCAGGCCAACGGCAGCTACATGGTCGAGCCGCGCATGGACGTGCGGCACGTGGCGAGCGCCATCGTCTACATGGCGAGCCTGCCGCTCGACGCCAACGTCCAGTTCATGACGATCATGGCGACGAAGATGCCCTTCGTCGGCCGCGGCTAGCGCGGTATCCGGCTAGCGCTGCGCGAGGCGCGCGTATTCGCGCCGCTTCATCGCGAGGTATTCGTCCAGCGGCATCTCGTGGAGCTGGCGCGGGAAACGCTCGGCGGCCGCATACCAGTCCCGCAGGCGCTTCTCGACGCGCATCTCCGGCGGCGCGGCCAGCGAATCGACGAACGCCTCGATGGCCAGGTAGTAGCGCATGGTGTTGCGCTCGATCACCCCGCGCACGCCGTGGACGTAGCGCGGCGCGCCGGCATCGTCCCGGCCTTCGATGCTGAAGCCGACCTTGTTGGCCCCGGCCGTGGCGAGATAGGTCTGCATCGCGAGGCGCGACATGGTCCCGAACGCGTACGAATACGAGAGGTGGATGAACGTGCGCCCGCCATCGAGCGGCGCGGCTTCCAGCCCGATGCGGTAATCGTGCGTCCCGAGCGGACCGCTCTTCGCGTCGAGCTGGACCTGGAAGTAGTCGTCGCTGCTTGAACGCACGGCGTAGTGGAAATCCACCCGGAACGCGTCGCTCACGGAAGATTCGCTCTTGCGCCCCACGAACACGGCCAGCGCATCGTCGGCGGGGATGCACTGCTTGGTGTTGTACGGCATCAGCATGACCTGGCACCAGTTCTCCGCGAGCCCCAGCGTGCGCACCTGCTCGAAGGGATGGCTCACCACGGCGAAGACCTCGCCGCGCAGCGTGTTCTCGCCCTCCTGCGACTCGAGGTACAGCGGACGCCCGAACTCGTTCTGGTCGAGCCGCGGCGCGAGCTGCGCATACCGGGAGCGCAGGGCGGAGACGCCCTGGGCGGCGTCCTGCAGGGCGGCCGCGGGCACGGCGGCGTGCGCGAAGAGGCTCACCGCGGCCGAGAGCGAGAGGAAACAACCGAAGGCGAGCTGCTTGAGGGTGCGCATGCGAAGTCCGGCGGACGCGAAGGTGGGCATTCGAAACTAGATGGTGCCCAACTGCCAGACTATCAATTGGATCCAAAACAAAAAACCTCGCCAAGGCGAGGTTTTTTGCAGGAAGGGGGGAGGACTTCAGGCCGGAAAGGGCTGACGCTCCATTCCCTCGTTGGCCGGCGCCATGGCTTGCGGAATCGGCATGCCGTTGCGGGGGAGGCGGCGAACTTCATCCTTTTCCCGGGCACGGCGAGCCATTTCGGCGTACGCGCGCTTCACCATCTCGAAATCGTATTCGTACGTCATCAAGTAGCTCCTGCGGGGGGTGGTTAGAGAAGTCTCGGTCATGAAACGGAACTTCGCTATCAGACTATTCCTACGCGGTCGATAAATTGGACCGGTCGGGCTAGTATGCGCTCACCGATATTCGTTATCAAACCGGGGAAAGACCGCAGTGCCATGACCGACCTCCCACAAAACCGCTTCAAGCGCGCCATCGCCGCCGGCCAGCAGCAGGTCGGCCTCTGGGTTTCGCTCGCCAGTCCATACAGCGCCGAGATCGTCGCCGGCTCGGGCTTCGACTGGCTCGTGATCGACACCGAGCATTCTCCCAACGAGGTCGATACCACCTTGGCCCAGCTGCAGGTCGTCGCGCCCTATCCGGCGATGCCCGTGGTACGCCCGGCGTGGAACGACACGGTGCTCATCAAGCGCCACCTCGACATCGGCGCCCAGACGCTCCTCGTCCCCTATGTGCAGACGCAGCAGGAGGCGGAGGCGGCGGTCGCGGCGATGCGCTTCCCCACGGCGGGGGTGCGCGGCGTGGCGGGAGTGACGCGCGCGGCCCGCTTCGGACGGATCAAGGACTACGCGAAGCGCGCCCACGAGGAGCTCTGCCTGCTGGTGCAGATCGAGACGCGCCAGGGGCTGGACAACCTCGAGGCCATCGCACGCACGGACGGCGTCCACGGCGTATTCATCGGCCCGGCGGACCTCGCCGCGGGACTGGGGCACCTGGGCGACATCCCGCATGCCGAGGTGCAGTCGGCCATCGAGGACGCGATCAAGCGCATCCGCGCCTGCGGCAAGCCCGCCGGAATCCTCGCCACCGACGACGCCTCCACCCGCCGCTACATGGACTGGGGCACGGTCTTCACCGCGGTAGGACTGGACATCATGGTGCTCGCGCGCGAGACCGAGAAGCTCGCGGCGAAGTACAAGTGATCCGCTTTCTGACCGCGGCCGGCACGGGCGCCGGCCGCAGGGTCATCGAACCCGGTCTTGCCACTAGCAGGCGTTCCTGCCTCGCGGTCCGGGCGGCAACCCGAAATCCTCGCTAGGCGGGCCGCGCACAGCCCGCGAAGTTGCCGGTTACAACATCAACCACTCGCGGCCCGCGCGGCGCGCCTCGTACTCGAAGCGCGCCTGCGCATTGGCCAGCGGCCCCGGCAATCCGGGGCGCCGCCCGGCTTCGTACAGCGCGAAGCCGAGCTGCCTGCGCCTGAGCTTCAATCGCCACGCGGGCAGCAGGCGCGCCGGTGCGGGCTTCAAGGTCCATGCGTTCATCGTCGTCACCTGTCGAAGGAATTCGGGAAGCCAAAAGTGCGAAGCCCGGAGGCGGTGGGCTCTCCGGGCTTCGGCGGGAATTCCTCGTGACGTCGATGAGGGCTATTCCGTCGTTCTCCCGGAGAGCGGCCGTGCCGGCAGTCGGCCCGGTACCTGCGCAATGCAGGACCAGGACGCCGGGGCGTCGCTCGTGAAATGTTTGAAGGGGCGCATCATGGATCCGGAAAAAACGTCCTCTCGTGAAGATGGCCCGATGCTGCCATGCAGCATCGCGGCCGTCAACGGTGTTTTGGGATAATCGGGGATTGCCCCCACGGAGCACCCCATGCGCGACGTCGCCAAGCGGTTCCTCATCCTCACTTTCGCGCTCGCGGCCTTCGCCGCGCGCGCCGAGTGGCCCGACCATCCCATCCGATGGGTGGTGCCGTTCGCGGCCGGCGGCGCCAACGACCTGATCGCACGCGCGGCGGCTGACGGCGTGTCCAAGCGCCTGGGCAAGCCCATCGTGATCGAGAACAAACCGGGCGCCGGGGCGGCGATCGGCGCGGAGTACGTCGCCAAGGCGAAGCCCGACGGCTACACGTTCCTGATCGGCGCCGCGGGCGTGGTCACCAACAGCCTCATCCGCAAGGACATGCCGTACAAGGACGAGGACCTGATCCCGGTCGGCATGATCGCGGTGGCGCCCTCGGTGATCGTGGCGCATCCCAGTGTCCCGGCCAACAACCTGCGGGAGTTCATCGCGTGGGCGAAGACGCAGCCGAACGGCGTGAGCTGGGCTACCGCGGGCACCGCCAGCACCCCGCACTTCGTGGCCGAGATGCTGAAGGAGGCGGGGCTCACCAACCTCACGATCGTCCCCTACAAGAGCGGCAACGAGAGCGTGACGGCGGTCATGTCCGGCAACGTTTCCGCCACCTCGGAGGCGAGCATCGTGGTGCTGCCGCAGATCAAGGCGGGGAAGCTGAAGGCCATCGCGAACACGTACGACAAGCGCATGAGCGCGGCACCCAATCTCATGACCACCACCGAGGCCGGCTTTCCCGGCGTGAAGATCGGGCACTGGGCCGGGCTCTTCGCGCCCAAGGGCACCCCCGACGCGATCGTCGGACGGATGAACGAAGAGCTGCTCGCGGTGGTGAAGAGCAAGGACTTCCAGGACAAGCTCGTGCCTTCGGGCATCGAGCCCGCGCCTTATACGCTCGCTGCGTACACGGCGTTCCTGAATGCCGAACGCGAGCGCCTCGGCCGCATCGCCCGCAACTCGAAGATGCAGGCCGACTGAAGCGCGTGTACGCGATCAAGGAGATCTTCTACACCTTGCAGGGCGAGGGCGCGCAGGCGGGCACGCCGGCGGTCTTCTGCCGCTTCGCCGGCTGCAACCTGTGGTCGGGGCGCGAGGCCGATCGCGCGAGCGCCGCGTGCAACTTCTGCGACACGGATTTCGTCGGCACGGACGGCAGCGGCGGCGGGCGGTTCGCCAGTCCGGCCGCGGTGGCGGATGCGGTCGAGCGCGAATGGCCGGCGGGTGTGGCCGCGCATCGCCTCGTGGTCTGCACCGGCGGCGAGCCGCTGCTGCAGCTCGATGCGCCGCTCGTGGCGGCCTTCCACGAGCGCGGCTTTCGCATCGCGGTGGAGACCAACGGCACCGTGCCGGCGCCCGCGGGGCTGGACTGGGTCTGCGTGAGCCCGAAAGCGACCCAGGCGCTCGCGATCGAGCGGGGCGACGAGCTCAAGCTCGTCTACCCGCAGCCCGAGGCCCCGCCGGAGCGCTTCGCCGCGCTCGATTTCCGCCATTTCTTCCTGCAACCGATGGATGGTCCCGCGCGGGAGGCGAACACGCGCGCCGCGATCGATTATTGCTTGCGCCACCCGCGGTGGCGGCTGTCGCTGCAATCGCACAAGATCATCGGAATCCGGTAGGAACTCGCGGACGGCAAGGGGGGTCGCACAGGTCGTGCTGCCACGCACGCAGCGGCCGTCCTACAAAGCGGACAGCATGGCCTACTCCTGCGGCGGCAAGACGTTCCCAAGAACTCGAGAGGAGCACGTCGCATGCGACATCCGTCCAGTCCGGGAAGCACCCCGACGCCGCGCCCGCGCACACGCGGCGCCATCCGAACGCACCTCGGCCGCAAGCGTACCGGCGCCCGCGGCCGCGCTTTCGGCTCCTACGAGGGCACCACACCCGCCGGCGCGCGCCGCGCGCAGGAAGATCTCTTCGATCGCATGATGGGACAGGTCCAGAGCCTCTTCAACGAGGCGGGCGAGCGCACCGTGGCCGCGCTCGACACCGCCATCGACAGCGCCTTCAGCACGGTCATCTCCGCGGGCGAGTTCACGGTCGAGAATGCCGACCGCCTGCGCAACTTCCTGCGCCGGGACATCCTGCACCGCGACCAGCCGGGCCTCACGTTCCGCACGGGCGACATCACCACGGCAGGCATGCTCACCTGCGAGAACTGCGGGTGGACCATCCACACCACGCGCACGTCCATCCTCCCGGCATGTCCCCAGTGCGCGGAGACTACCTTCCGCAAGACCGAATGACGCGAGGCTAGCGTGGGCTCCGTGCGCGCCTTTCCGCGCACCCCCTCCCGCGGCGCGGCCGAAGCGTGGCGCGCAGGCCCCGTTCCGGGCAGCGGAGTGGTGCGCGTGCGCGAGACGCGGCTGGACGACTACGCGGCCGTCCGCGCGCTGCAGCGGGTGGCCGCGCCGTACATGGTGCCCTGGAGCCTGCGCCAGTTCGAATCGCAGCGGCACGTGTTTCCCCAGGGCCAGCTCGCCGCTGCCTGCGAGGGGCAGTTGCTGGGCATGGCCAGCTCGCTGGTGGTGCGCTGGGACGACTTCGGCGCGCAGCACACGTGGCGCGGCATCACGGCCGACGGCCACTTCACGACGCACGATCCCGAGGGCCATACGCTCTACGGCGTGGACCTCGTCGTGGATACCACGCGCCGCGGCTTCGGCGTCGCCCGCGCGCTCTACCAGGCGCGCCGGCGCCTCTGCCGCCGCCTCAACCTGCGCCGCGTCATCGTTGCCGCACGCATGCCCGGGTACCGCGCGCTGCGCACGACCCTGACGCCGGACATGTATGCCATGCGCGTCGTGTGGGGCGACATCGCCGAGCCGGCGTTGCGCTTCCCCATGACGCAGGGCTTCCAGTATTGCGGGGTCCTGCACGACTACCTGCCCGAGGACGAAGACTCGTGCGGCCACGCGGCACTGCTCGCGTGGCTCAACCCGCTCTACGCGCCTCCCGGACCGCCTGCATTCGAGCAGGCACAACGCCAGCGCAAGTGCGCGTGAGTCGACAGCGGCCCATGAAAAAGGCGTGAGGGCCGCGCGTTCGCGGCATGCTCACGCCCAAGAAGCGTTACTTACTTGCCGACTTCGTGGCCGACCACGCCGCCGACGGCCGCGCCGCCCACGGTGCCTACCGCGCTGCCGTTCGAGAGCGCCGAACCCGCGACGCCGCCGATGGCGGCACCCGCGACGGTGCTTTTCTCCTGGTGCGTCATTCCGGAACAGCCGCCAAGGGCGAGGGCGGCGAGGGCGGCGGCGATGGAGATGCGAGCTTTCATGGAAGCCTCCTGGTTATTGACCTTGCATATCGACAGGTTGCGCCAGGCCCGCGCCCGGGGGAGTCGGCACGTCGCGGTTAATGCTGTGCGCCGGGGCTTGCGCCACGTAGGCCGCCTCCGACGTCCGGTGTGGCTTTGATACGATGCGCCAAACCCGTCGAGGAGGAGACCCGATGCTGCGCCGCTACCTGCTTGCCCTCACCTGCGCATTCGCGCTCGCCGTGCCGAACGCGTCGGCGCAATCGTGGCCCGCGAGGCCGGTGAAGATCATCGTGCCGTTCGCCTCGGGCGGCCCGGCCGACATCTACGCGCGGGTCATCGCGGACAAGCTTTCGGCGGCGCTCGGCCAGTCCTTCGTGGTCGACGACCGGCCCGGCGGCGGCTCCATCGTGGGCACCGACGCGGTCAAGCAGAGCGCGCCCGATGGCTACACGCTGCTCATGATGTCGAACACGCACACCGTGAACGAGTCGCTCATCAAGGACAAGCCGTTCGAGCTGATGCGCGACTTCGTGCCGGTGGCGCCGGTGAACTACTCGGACCTCGTGATGGTGGTCCATCCCTCGGTGCCGGCGAAGAACCTGAAGGAGTTCATCGCGCTCGCGAAGTCGAAGCCCGGGCAGCTCAACTACGCCTCGTCGGGACCCGGCACTCCGTACCACATGGCGGGCGAGCTCTTCAAGGCGATGGCGCACGTGGACATCGTGCACGTGCCGTACAAGGGTAGCTCCGGCGCGCGCACCGATGTGCTCGGCGGCCAGGTGCAGATGATGTTCGATGCGATCACGACCATGGCGCCGAACGTCCAGTCCGGCAAGCTGCGCGCGCTCGCCACCTCGGGCAAGGTGCGCTCCACCGTGCTGCCCGACGTGCCCACGCTCTCCGAGGCGGGCGTACCCGGCTATGAAGCGGTGATCTGGCTCGGCATCATGGCGCCGAAGGGCACGCCGCGCGAGATCGTGGACAAGCTGAACGCCGAGATCACCAAGGCCGCGAATGCGCCGGACCTGCGCAGCGAGTGGGCCAGGCAGGGTGCGGTGTCGATGTCGATGAAGCCCGACGAGTTCGACCGCTTCCTGCGCCAGGACATCGAGAAGTGGGCGCGCGTGGTGCAGGTTTCGGGTGCGAAGGCGGATCGCTGAAGCCTAGCCTCCCGGCTCCGCGGCGAACTCGACGAGGCAGCCCACGCGCCGCCCGCACATGACGCTGTTGGCAAGGCGCATGACCATGCGCATGTCGATGGGCGGCGAGTGCAGCGGGATCACCACCACCGTGTCGCGCATGGATTCCGGATCGGTGTGGATCTGCTGCACGATGCGCGGCAGCACCAGCGCGGCCGAATGCGGATCGAGCGGCTGGGGGGCCACCGCCTGCGTGGGCTCCGCCAGCCGGCAGGCAATGCCGGGATTCTCCGCTTGGGAGGTGTACCAGCAGCGCCAGCGCACGTCCTGCACGACATTGGGGACATCCGCTGCGTGAACGATCGTGGCGACGCTGGCCACGAGGACCGCGATCATACGTGCGGTGCGCATTGCAGTTACCCTTCTGTGTGGGTATACGCAGGCCATTATGCGCCGTCGCGGCATGCGCGTCGGCGGACTAATCAGGAGATTCGGCGTGGATTTGAGGATTATCAGTGCCGGCGCGGCCCAGGGCGTGGTTTGCGCGCATGCGGCCGGGCATGGCGACCGTGTCGAGGGCAGCTTCGGCGCCGTGGGCGCGATGCTCGAGCGGTTTCGCGCGGGCGATGCCGCGGACCTCGTGATCCTCACCCACGCGCAGATCGCGGATCTCACCTCGCGCGCCGAGGTGGTGCCCGGAACGGCCGCGGATCTCGGGACCGTGCCCACGTCCGTCGCGGTGCGCGCTGGCGAAAAATCCCCCGACGTCTCGTCGGCGGAATCGCTGCGGGAAGCGCTGCTCGCGGCGGATGCCATCTACTTTCCCGACCCCAGCCGGGCCACGGCGGGCATCCATTTCGCGAAGGTCCTCGACGAGCTCGGCATCCGCACGCAGGTGGCCGATCGCGTGCGCAACTTCCCCAACGGCGCGACGGCGATGCGCGCCATGTCCGAAGCGCAGGGACGGCCGATCGGCTGCACGCAGTCGACGGAGATCCTCGCCACGCCCGGCGTGACGCTCGTCGCACCCCTGCCGCGTGGGCTCGACCTGGAGACGGTGTACACCGCCGCGGTCCATGCGCAGGCGAAGCAGCGCGAGGGTGCCGCCGCGTTCGTTCGCGATCTCACCGGCGAAAGCGCGCTTGCGCGTCGTATCCGCGCCGGGTTCGGCGGCTTCGCCATCCGCCCCGCGACGCGCGCGGACCACGACGCGGTGCGCGCGGTCGTCGCGAGCGTGCTGCGCGAATACGCGATTCCCGCGGATCCGGCCGATGCCGACAGCGACCTCGCCGACATCGACCGCAGCTATGGCGCAGGCGGCGCATTCGATGTCGTGACCGATGCCGGCGGCCGCATCGTCGGCTCCTGCGGCGTGCTGCGCCTCGACGCGGACGCGTGCGAGCTGAAGAAGATGTACCTGCTGCGCGAGGCGCGCGGCGCGGGCCTGGGGCGGCGCCTGCTGCAGCGTGCCATCGCCTTCGCGCGCGGCACGGGCTACACGCGCATCGAGCTCACGACGGCATCGGTGCTCGCAAACGCCATCGCCATGTATCGCCGCCAGGGGTTCACGCCGATCGCGCGGGCGATCCCGTCGCGCTGCGACCAGGCCTACGCGCTGGCCCTCTGAGGCGCCGATGAATTTCCGCGCCGCCGTGGCAGTGCCCGTCCTGCTCGCGGTGTGCGCGGTGCCGTTGGCGCAGCCGCCGGCGCCCTCGCCTCCGGCCGCCACCACGCCCGAGACCGTGCAGCCGCTGTCGACCGCGGCGGAACGCGTCTACGACTTCGCCAAGCCGCGCATCCTGCAGGTGCGCACGCTGCTGCAGGCGGCGGGCCGGCAGACCACGATCGGCTCCGGCTTCATCGTCGGCGCCGACGGCCTCGCCATCACCAACTACCACGTGGTCTCGCAATTCGCGCTCGATCCGCGCACCTACCGGCTCGAGTACCTCGCACCCGACGGGGCGAACGGGCCGCTCACGCTGCTCGCGATCGACGTCGCGAACGACCTCGCCGTCGTGAAGGTGGAGCACGCCGGGCTTCCCGAATTCGAGTTCGAGCCGCGTGCGCTCGCCGGGCGGCTCCCCAAGGGCGAGCGCATCTACGCGATGGGCAACCCGCTCGATCTCGGCTTCACCATCGTCGAGGGCACGTACAACGGCCTCGTGGACAAGAGCTACGACGAACGCATCCACTTTTCCGGCGCGATCAATCCCGGCATGAGCGGCGGTCCCGTCACGGCGGCCGACGGCCGTGTCGTGGGCATCAACGTCGCCAAGCGCGTGGGCGGCGAGCAGGTGGGATTCCTCGTGCCCGCGCGCCACGCGGCGGCGCTCCTCGAACGTGCGCGCGCCGGCCCGCCGCTCGTGGTGGACAAGGCGCGCGAGGAAGTCGGACGGCAGCTCGACGCGTGGCAGGCCGCCTTCTACGACGCGTTGCGCAAGGAGAATTTCCGCGCGGCGCCGTTCGGCCCGTATCGCGGCCTCGAGAGCAAGGCGCCGTGGATGACCTGCTGGGCGAGCACCAACGCCGACCGCGTGCCCAAGCCGCGCACCGCGGTGAACATGACGCAGTGCTCGAGCACGACCGGCCTCTTCGTCTCCAACCGCATCCTCACCGGGCGCCTGGACTTCAGCTACGCGTACTACCAGGCCGTCGACCTCAACGCGTTCCAGTTCGCGAAGGAGCTCTCGCAGCGCGCGCCCGGTCCCGCGAGCGATCCGCAGGGGGGCCGCCGCCTCACCGCGCAGGAATGCCACGACGATTTCGTGGGCGCGGGCGATGGCCATCCGCCGCTGCGCGCCACCTGGTGCATGCGCGCGTACCGCGACTTCGAAGGCATCTACGACGCCACCCTCCTCGTCCTCACGCAGGACCGCGGGCGCGAAGCGTTGCTGGCACAGCTCACCATGCAGGGCGTGTCGCAGGCCAACGCGGTGGCGACCGGACAGCGCTTCCTCGAGGCGATCGAATGGTCCCGGTGATGTGGATCGAGCTCATCGCGCGCGACGGCGGCGTCGCGTTGCGGCAGCGCATCGATGCGGAGGAAGCGCGCATCGGGCGCGCGTTCGACAACGACCTCGTGGTGGACGACCCGCACGTGGCCCCCCACCACCTGCGCGTCTATCGCGGCGCGGACGGCGAGCTGGTGGCGGAGGATCTCGGCACGCTGAACGGCCTCTACACCGAGCATGGCGCGCGGCGCGTACGCTCGTTGTCGCTTGCCCGCGAGCCCGTGATCCGCATCGGGCGCACGACGCTGCGCGTGCACGATGGCGCGCACGAGGTGGCACCGGAGCGCCCGCTCACGCCGCCCGGCCGGCACGTGCGCTGGGATGCGGGGCTTGCCGTGGCGCTCTTCGCGGCGGTGCTGCTCGGCAACTGGCTCAATCTCACCGGCGAGCCGAACGCGAACGCGCTCGTGCTGCCGCTGCTGGGCCTCGCCACGATCCTCGTGGCCTGGAGCGGCATCTGGGCCCTGCTCTCGCGCATCTTCGTCGGCCAATCGCTCTTCGCATTGCACCTGCGCATCGCGCTCACGGCCAGCATCGCGCTGGTGCTGTGGGCGCAGGTCGCCGAGATCGCGGCGTACGCGCTCGCGTGGCGCGAGATGTCCGAATACGCGGGCCTGGGCGCGTGGGCGGTGCTCGCAGCCACGTGCTACGCGCACCTGCATGCGATGGGTCCGCGCCACATGCGCATGGCCACGGGCGTGCTGATGGCGCTGATCGTGGCCGGCGCCTCGCTGCAGTATTTCCAGAAGTGGGCGTCGCGAACCGAGAATGGCCAACGCGTGACGCTCGGGGACCTCAAGCCGCCCGTGCTGCGCGCCGTGCCGCTCGCGAGCCCGGATGCTTTCTTCAAGCGTTCCGAGGCGGTGAAGGCGCGCGTGGATGCCGCGCGCGTGAAGGAGCCGCCACCGGGTGCGTTGTCGGACTCGGACTGAAACGGGGGATCGTGGGCGCTGTCCCACGCCAAAGCCGGAACCCATCGCCATGCCCATCGCCCAGGAAATCCTCACCGGCCGCGTGCCGGTCAAGGTGTGGACGCCCGATCTCGAACCGGAAGCCCGCCGCCAGCTCGAGAACGTCGCCTCGCTTCCCATCGTGCACGGCCACGTGGCGGCGATGCCGGACGTGCATGCCGGCATCGGCGCGACCGTCGGCAGCGTGATCCCCACCAAGGGCGCCATCGTCCCCGCCGCGGTGGGCGTCGACATCGGCTGCGGCATGAACGCGGTGCAGCTCTCGCTCATCGCGAAGGACCTGCCCGAGTCGCTCGGCCGCATCCGCAGCGCGATCGAGGCCGCCGTGCCGGTCGGCTTCGACATGCACCGCGGCCACAAGGGCGACGCCCAGCGCGAGCGCCGCGCGAAGCAGCTGCAGCAAGGCCTGGCCCGCATCGCGGAGCGCAACCCGCGCATCACCACCATGCAGAAGGATTTCCGCGAGACGTGGATCCGGCAGCTCGGCACGCTCGGCGGCGGCAACCACTTCATCGAGCTGTGCGTGGACGAGGAGCAAAACGTCTGGGTGATGCTGCACTCGGGCTCGCGCGGCATCGGCAACGTGATCGGGCGTTACTTCATCGAGCGCGCGCGGCGCGAGATGGAGCGGCAGGATACGCGCCTGCCGGACCGGGACCTCGCCTGGCTCGCGGAGGGCACGCCCGCGTTCGAGGATTACGTCGAGGCGGTGCATTGGGCGCAGGACTACGCGATCGAGAACCGCCGCGAGATGATGCGCGCCGTGCTGCATGCGCTCGAGGCGCACCTGCCGCCCTTCCGCATCGTGGGCGAGGCGATCAACTGCCACCACAACTACGTCGCGCGCGAGAAGCACTTCGGCGAGAACGTGTTCGTGACCCGCAAGGGCGCCATCCGCGCCGGTGCCGGCGACATGGGCATCATCCCCGGCAGCATGGGCGCGCGCTCGTTCATCGTGCGCGGCAAGGGCAATCCGCAGTCGCTGTGCTCGTGCGCGCACGGCGCGGGACGCCTCATGAGCCGCAGCGAGGCGAAGCGCCGCTTCTCCGAGGAGGACGTGCGGCGGCAGACGGCCGGCGTCGAGTGCCGCAAGGATGCCGGGGTCGTGGACGAGATCCCGGGCGCGTACAAGCCCATCGACGAGGTGATGGCGAACCAGAGCGACCTGGTCGACGTGGTGCATACGCTGCGGCAGGTCGTGTGCGTCAAGGGATGAAGACGGGCATCGCGCCATGAGTCGCCGAAGCGCATGGGCGTTGCTGGTGCTCGCCGGGGCCGCCGGCGCCGCGGAGAACCCGCTCTTGCGCGGTGCGGGCCCAGCCATCGTCCTGCCGCACACGGGCGTGGGAGTGAACGGCATCGGAAGGCTCCCCACGCAGGCGGCCGGCGAGGACAGGGCGATCACCGGACCCACGCCCTTCGTCTTCGGCTGCGGCGGCCTTGGCGGCACGCTGTACCTGAACGCCGAGGTCGAGCCGTCGCTCCGCGTGGATCCGCGCGATCCGCGCCACTGGATCGCCGCGTGGCAGCAGGACCGGTGGTCGAACGGCTCGTCGCAAGGGCAGCTCACCGGCGTCAGCTTCGATGGCGGTGCCACCTGGACGCGCGTGGCGCCGCCCTTCTCGCTCTGCGCGGGCGGCGAGCTCGAGCGCGCGAGCGATCCGTGGGTCGACATCGCGCCCGACGGCACCGCGCACCAGGTGGCCATCGCATCGACCGGCAACCTCCTCGCATCGCGCTCGGTGAGCGCGGTGCTGGCCACGCGATCGGGCGATGGCGGCCTCACGTGGGCGGCGCCGCAGACGCTCATCCGCGACACCGGCGCCTTCTTCAACGACAAGGAAACGCTCACCGCGGACCCCACCGATGCGCGCCTGGTCTACGCGGTCTGGGATCGCCTGCAGCAGGCGGCGAGCGGCCCCACGTATCTCGCGCGCAGCACCGACGGGGGCGCCACCTGGGAGCCCGCACGCGCCATCTACGATCCGGGCGTGAACCAGCAGACCATCGGCAACCTGATCCGCGTGCTCCCCGACGGCACGCTCGTGAACCTGCTCACACACCTCGTCGGCACCAACGAGCGCGCCAGCACCGCGACGCTGGAGGTGATCCGCTCGTTCGATCACGGCGTGACGTGGACGGCTCCCGTGAAGATCGCCGATTACCTGCCCATCGGCGTGAGCGATCCCGCGGCGCATGTCGAGGTGCGCGATGGCACGCCGGTGGCCGAGATGGCCGTGGCCCCGGATGGCACGCTCTACGTCGTGTGGCAGGACGGGCGCTTTTCCGGCACGGCGGATGCGATCGCCATGGCGCGCTCCAGCGACGGTGGCGCAACGTGGAGCACACCCGTGCGCGTGAGCTCCCGCGCCGACGCGCGGGCCTTCGCACCGCAGGTGCACGTGGCCGCAGACGGCACCATCGCCGTGACTTATTTCGACCTGCGCTTCGACACGCCGGACCCCGCTTCGCTGCCGTGCGACTTCTGGATGGCGCGCCCCCGCGATGGCGTGAGCTGGATCGAGACGCATGTTGCGGGTCCCTTCGACATGCTGGGCGCCCCGAACGCGGGGGGCCTCTTCCTCGGCGACTACAC
>DATMJE010000268.1:0-16915 GCA_035553995.1 Usitatibacter sp.
GCCGGTGATGCGCGCGAAGAGCCCGGGCTGGTCGGGCGCGTACACGAGCACCTGCAGGCCCTCGCCCACGGGCGAGAGGCGCGCGCGGATGATCGGCTTTTCCGGTGTCGCGCGCGCCCAGAGCGTGCGCGTATGCCACGCGATCTCGTTGGCTTCGAAGCGCTGGAAATAGTTGTCGTCGAGGTGGCCCCACAGCGTTTCGTGCCTGCCGGGCTCG
Organism: Usitatibacter sp.; assembly: GCA_035553995.1. Classification (GTDB taxonomy): domain Bacteria; phylum Pseudomonadota; class Gammaproteobacteria; order Burkholderiales; family Usitatibacteraceae; genus Usitatibacter. Next base: position 218 of record DATMJE010000268.1, read on the forward strand.
GGCACGTACTGGCGGAAGCTCTTCAGCGCCTCTTCCTTCTTGGCGGCGATCCACGAGGCCGCGTAATCGGTCTCGCCGCGCAGCACGCGCCGCGTGTAGCGATAGAGATCTTCCAGCAGCTTGCCCTTCCACGCGTTCCACACCGCCGGGCTCGTGCCGCGGATGTCGGCGACGGTGAGGATGTAGAGCGCCGTGAGGGTGCGCTCGTCGCGCACCAGCGTGGCGAACCCGGAGATCACCTCGGGATCGCCCAGGTCCTGCTTCTGCGCGGTCGCCGACATCACGAGGTGGTTTTCCACCAGCCACGCCACCAGCTCCCCATCCGCCTTCGGCATGCCGTGGGCGCGGCAGAAGCGCACGGCGTCCTTCGATCCGAGGTGCGAGTGGTCGCCGCCGCGGCCCTTGGCGATGTCGTGGAAGAGGGCCGCGAGGTAGAGCACCTCGACGCGGTCGAACTCCTGCATGAGCTTGGAGCAGAACGGGTACTCGTGGTCGAAGCGCGGGATGCGGAAGCGCCGCAGGTTGCGCACCACCATCAGGATGTGCTCGTCCACGGTGTAGACGTGGAAGAGGTCGTGCTGCATCTGGCCCACGATGCGGCCGAAGGCCGGCAGGTAGCGCCCCAGGACGCCATAGCGGCTCATGCGCCGCAGGGTCCACGTGAGGCGCTCGGCGCGCATGAGCGCCATGAAGCACGCGCGGTTCGCGGGATCGTCGCGGAACTCGCGGTTGATGAGCGGCAGCGCGCGTGACAAGGCCCGCAGCGTGAGCGGGCCGAGGTTGCGGATGGCGGGATTGTCCTGCAGGCGGCGGAAGGCTTCGAGCATCAACCCCGGGCGCTTCTCGAATGCGCCCTCCTCGCGCAGCTCGAGCGAGTAGTTGACCACCTGGAAGTCGTCGTCGAGCACCTTCACCTGGCGCTCGGAGGCGGGCGCCACGCGGTCGAAGATGTTGGCGACGAGGATCTGGTTGAAGCGCCAGATCGCCTTGGCCGCGAGGTAATAGCGGCGCATGAGCTCGTCCGAGGGCGCCATGCCGGCCTTGGTGCGCAGCTTGAGCTGGCGCGCGATCTCGATCTGGTGGTCGAAGACGAGGCGATCCTCGCGGCGGCCGGCGAGATAGTGCAGGCGGATGCGAAGGTCCTGCTGCACGCGCTCCTCGCTCGCGATGGCCGCTTCTTCCGCGTCGGTGATGAGGCCCGCCCGCGCGAGCGCCTTCCACGAGGTGCCGAGCCCGGCCGCGCGCGCGAGCCAGAGGACGTTCTGCAGGTCGCGCAGCCCCCCGGGGCTCTCCTTGATGTTCGGCTCGAGGTTGTACGCGGCTTCCTGGTAGCGCTCGTGGCGGCGCTTCTGCTCGCGCAGCTTCGCGTCGAGGAATGCGGCCACGTCGCGGCGCTCGCGCAGGCGCTCCTCGAGGCTGTGCACGAGCCGTTCGTTGCCGACGATGCGCCGCGCCTCGAGCAGGCTCGTGTCGACGGTGATGTCCTTCGCCGCCTCGTCCACGCATTCGCCCACGGTGCGCACGCTATGCCCGGGATCGAGCCCGCAATCCCACAGGGCGTGCACGAAGCGCTCGACCGACGCGGCCCCATCGTGTCCCTCGGGCAGCAGCACCAGGACATCGACGTCGGAATGCGGGAAGAGGGCGCCGCGCCCATAGCCGCCGACGGCCACCAGCGCCGCCTCGGCATCGTCGACCGTGGCCGACCAGAGCTGGCGCAGCACCTCGTCCACGAGGTGCGCGTTCTGCTCCAGGTTGTATGCGGGGTCGGGCTTGCGCAGGTAGCGCGCCTTCAGGCGCTCGCGCTGGGCCTTGAGCCATGCGCGCAGCTCGACGGCCTTCGCGGGCCCGGCGACGGCCGAGTCGTTCGTGCGCGGGGCGGCGGTGTTCACCACCCCACTATAGCGGAAGGTCAGGCCTCGGCGCGCATCCAGGGGCTGGACGAGATGTTGCGCAGCGAGCAGTGCACCTCGCGCACGCCCGGCACCGCGGCGATGACCTCGTGCACGAACTGCGACTGGTCCTCGGCGACCACGTTGCCGCGCACGTGCACGAAGCCGTCGGTGCATTCGAGCTGCAGGCGCGCGCTGGCGGTGCGCGGATCGCGGCGCAGGCTGGCACGGATCGACCACTCGAGCGCCAGCGTGCGCGCCTGGCGCTCGGAGGCGAGCGTGGGCTGGAAGCGCGGCAGGGCCATCATCTGCTCGAGCTCCTCCACGCATTCGTCCACGCTCAGGCGGTCCGTGGAAAGCACGATGTCGTAGTGCTCGGATTCGCGCCAGTCGAGGCGGAAGTGGCGGCGCGTGATCGCGGTGTGCGCTTCCTCGGCGAGCTCCATCTCGTGCTGCACGGATGCGCGGTCGCCGGTGCCGAGGCGCTGCATCATGCGCTCCACGCGCAGGTCGAAGGGCGCGCAGATGCGCACGCGGATCACGTGCGGGATGCCGGCGAGCAGGTGCACCGGCCCCCAGCCGCGGATCACGGCGGCCTCGTTGCCGAGCAGGATGCGGAAGGTCTCGTCCGCGGTGTAGATGCTGATGCTCGTCTTGTCGGCGGTGAGCTTTTCCCAGAGGCAGGCGCCGGTCTCGAGCAGGCGCACGACGTGGCTGTTGCGCACGCGCAGCTTGTCGGCGCGCTCGCCGATCATCTCGTGGTAGACCACTTTCTTCGCCCGCTTCTCGGCGAGGCGCGCGGCGACGTCCTTGCCGAGCGAGCCCATCTCGCGGGTCATGGCGATCACTTGCATGTGGTGCTTCTCCCTTTTGCGCCGCTCCTGGCGTGCGTGGCCGATGCGGTCTCTGCGGAAGACTTTTGCCGATTCGCGCGATCGCGGGTTATGCGCTGCTTCACAGCGGCGCACTACCGGTGTAATCGCGCCGGGCAGGGCGCCCCGGGGTCAGCCCGCGACGGGCCGTTCGCTGCGCTGGGTGACGAAGGCCGGGACGGCGGGCGTGCCTGCGGAGACCGTGAGGACCTCGTAGCCCTCCTCGGTCACGAGCACGGTGTGCTCCCATTGCGCGGACAGGGAATGGTCCGCGGTCACGATGGTCCAGCCATCGGCCAGCTGGCGGATGTCGCGCTTGCCGGCGTTGATCATCGGCTCGATCGTGAAGGTCATGCCCGGCACGAGCTTCAGGCCATGGCCGGGACGGCCGTAATGCAGGATCTGCGGCTCCTCGTGGAAGCGGCGGCCGATGCCATGGCCGCAGAACTCGCGCACGACGCTGTAGCCGCGCGCCTCGGCATGCCGCTGGATGGCGGCGCCGATGTCGCCGAGCGTCGTGCCCGGGCGCACCGTGGCGATGCCCTTCCACATGCACTCGTACGTGGTCTCGCACAGGCGGCGCGCCTGCACGGTGGGCTCGCCCACGTAGAACATGCGGCTGGTATCGCCGTGCCAGCCTTCCTTGATGACCGTGACGTCGATGTTGACGATGTCGCCGTTGCGCAGGATCTTCTCGCCCGGCACGCCATGGCACACCTGGTGGTTCACCGACGTGCAGATCGACTTCGGATACGGCTGGTGCCCGGGCGGCGCGTAGTTGAGCGGCGCGGGCACCGTGCCCTGCACGTTGACCATGTAGTCGTGGCAGAGGCGATCGAGGTGGCCGGTGGACGCACCCGGCTTCACGTGCGGCGTGATGAAATCGAGCACTTCGGAGGCAAGGCGCCCGGCCACGCGCATGCCCTCGATATCCTCGAGGGACTTGGAACCGATACTGGTGTGCGCTCGCATGTCCATGGCGTAATTATAGCGTTAGGCCCGGCTTGCCCGGGCCGGTTCCGGCGGCGAATGGGCTATTGCGGCGGCCGTACGCCGTCCTTGGTCACCTGCAGGCGCGTGGCGGTGAGCTTGCCGCCGGCGCCGGGTGCCACGGCGATGAACGCATAGGCGCCCGGGACGAGGAGCGACCGGTCGGATTCCACCGCCATCACCACCGGCGTGCCCGGAGGCACGACCACGGTCTGCTCGCCGTCCTTGTACTTGAGCTTGATCTCGTTGCCCTGCCCGGCCTGCGCCACCGTGCTCACCGTGGCGTTGGTCATGGTGGACTGGGGCTCGAGGTCCCACGGGCGATGGCCCTCGTTGGGAATGGGCTTGTCGGGATTGAAGATATGCACCTCGCGGGCCACGAGCTTGCCGCTCGCGTCCTTCACGGCGGTGGTGCCGAGCGGGGTGCCGGGCTTGATGTCGGCGAGGCTCATCTTGCGCATGTACGCGAAGGTGGCGTTGGGCGCGATCTCGAGCTGCAGCTCCTGGCCGTCGCGCGACTTCACCGTGAGGTTGTTGCCCTGGACGGCGGTGATGGTGCCGCGGATCCGGCTGGGGGCCTGGGAATGCGCGGCCGTGGCAAGCAGCAGGCTTGCCGCGGCCAGGGAAATGGCGGCGTGGAGGCGCTTCATGTCGTTTCCTTTCGGTGGGGGAGGGGGCGTCTGGCGAACGCGCCGGGGAGCGCGTTTATTCCGGCGGAAGCCCATGAAAAAGTGGCGGTTTCGCGCTATAATGTAGTGCTGTCCACCTGACAGCAAATCCACACCCCGCGCTACGGCTAAGGTGCTTCGGATCCCGGCCGGCGATCGGCGGGATGGCGAGGTTCCCCGCGGGGGAGGCCAACCTTAACCACCAGGAGTATCCATGTCCGTTACCATGCGCCAGATGCTGGAGGCCGGCGTTCACTTCGGCCACCAGACGCGCTACTGGAATCCCAAGATGGCCCCGTACATCTTCGGGGCCCGCAACAAGATCCACATCATCAACCTCGAAAAGAGCCTTCCGATGTACCAGGATGCGCTCAAGTTCGTGCGCCAGCTTTCCGCCAACAAGGGGCAGATCCTCTTCGTCGGCACCAAGCGCCAGGCCCGCGAGATCGTGAAGGAAGAAGCCACACGCGCCGGCGCCCCGTACGTGGATTACCGCTGGCTGGGCGGCATGCTCACCAACTTCAAGACGGTGAAGGGCTCCATCAAGCGCCTGAAGGACATGGACGCGATGGTCGCCGACGGCTCGCTCGAGCGCCTGTCGAAGAAGGAGCAGCTCATGTACACGCGCGAGCGCGAGAAGCTCGAGCGCTCGCTGGGCGGCATCAAGGACATGGGCGGCATCCCCGACGCGCTCTTCGTGATCGACGTGGGCTTCCACAAGATCGCGGTCACCGAGGCGCGCACGCTCGGCATCCCCATCGTCGGCGTGGTCGATTCCAACAATTCGCTCGACGGCATCGACTACGTGATCCCCGGCAACGACGATTCCACGCGCGCCATCCGGCTCTACGCCCGCGGCGTGGCCGATGCGATCCTCGAGGGCCGCAACCAGGTCATCAGCGAGATGGTCGCCCCGCCGACGGAGGATTTCGTCGAGGTCGAGGAATCGGAGAAGCAGTAACGGGTCGACAACCGGGACCCGGCATGAAAGGGGCGCTATGAAGCCCCTTTTTTGTACTCACGCGTAACGAGGACAGAGATGGCTGAAATCACCGCAGGCATGGTCAAGGAACTGCGCGAGCTCACCGGGCTCGGCATGATGGAATGCAAGAAGGCGCTCGAGGAAGCGGGCGGGGACCTCGGGAAGGCGGAGGAGCTGCTGCGCATCAAGAGCGGCGCCAAGGCATCGAAGGCCGCCTCGCGCGTGGCTTCCGAAGGCACCGTCGGCACGTACGTGTCCGCGGACGGCCGCACCGGCGCCATGGTCGAGCTCAACTCCGAGACCGATTTCGTCGCGCGCAATCCGGATTTCGCCCAGCTTGCCAGGCAGCTCGCCGAGCTGGTGGCCACGCAGAAGCCTGCGGATGTCGCCGCCTTGTCGGCGCTCAGCATCGGCGGCGAGACCGTCGAGAGCGTGCGCCAGAAGCTGGTGCAGAAGATCGGCGAGAACATCGCCGTGCGCCGCTTCGAGCGCATCGAGACCAGCGGCAAGCTCGCGACCTACGTCCACCCGCCGGGCAAGATCGGCGTGATGGTCGAGTACGAGGGGGACGAGGCCGTGGCGAAGGATGTCGCGATGCACATCGCGTTCGCGAAGCCCAAGTTCATGTCGAAGGACCAGGTCGCGCAGGAGGTGATCGCCTCGGAGCGCAAGATCCTCGAGGCGCGCGCGGCCGAGTCGGGCAAGCCGCCGGAGATCGCGGCGAAGATGGTCGAGGGCGGGCTGAACAAGTTCCTCGCCGAGATCACGCTGCTGGGCCAGCCCTTCGTGAAGGACGACAAGCAGACCGTCGAGAAGATGCTCGCCGCCAACAAGAGCAAGCTGCGCGGCTATCGCCTGCTGGTGGTGGGCGAGGGCATCGAGAAGAAGCAGAGCGATTTCGCGGCCGAGGTCGCCGCGATGACCAAGAACGCCGCCTAAGGCGCGCGATGACCCAGGCGAAAACGCGTCCGAAGCCCGCCGTTGGCGGGCAGGCCAATCCGCCGGCGGCTCCCGCCTACCAGCGCATCCTCCTCAAGCTTTCGGGGGAGGCGCTGATGGGCGACGATTCCTTCGGCATCAATCGCGAGATGATCGACCGCATCGTGAGCGAGGTGCGGGAGGTCTCGGAGCTGGGCGTGCAGGTGGGCGTCGTGATCGGCGGGGGCAACATCTTCCGCGGCGTCTCGCAGGGCGCGGCCGGCATGGATCGCGCCACCGCGGACTACATGGGCATGCTCGCCACGGTCATCAACGCGCTCGCGCTGGCGGATGCGATGAACCGCGCGGGGCTGGTGGCGCGCGTGCAGTCCGCGCTCAACATCGAGCCGGTGTGCGAGCCGTACATCCGCGGCAAGGCCATCCGCTATCTCGAGGAAGGCAAGATCGTCATCTTCGCCGCCGGCACGGGCAACCCGTTCTTCACCACCGATACGGCAGCGGCCCTTCGCGGCCGCGAGGTCGAGGCGAACATCGTCCTCAAGGCGACCAAGGTCGACGGCGTCTATACCGCCGACCCGATGAAGGACAAGACCGCCACGCGCTACCACCGCATCACCTTCGACGAGGCGTTCCTGCAGCACCTCAAGGTGATGGATGCGACGGCGCTCGCCCTGTGCCGCGACCAGAAGCTTCCGATCAACGTCTTCTCCATCTTCAAGGAAGGCGCGCTCAAGCGCGTCGTGATGGGCGAGGACGAGGGTACGTTGGTCCACAACTGAGGAGCACGGAGACCGGCATGGGCATCCAGGACATCCGCAAGCAGGCCACCGAGAAGATGGCCAAGTCTGTCGATACTCTGAAGCACAACCTCTCCAAGGTCCGCACCGGCCGCGCGCACGCGGGCCTCATCGACCACCTGCGCGTCGACTACTACGGCAGCGAGATGCCGATCAACCAGGTGGCCAACGTGACGCTCGCGGACGCGAGGACCATCCAGATCCAGCCGTTCGAGAAGAAGATGGTGCAGCCGGTCGAGAAGGCCATCCGCGATTCCGATCTCGGCGTGAACCCGGCCACCTCCGGGGACGTGATCCGCATCCCGATGCCGCCCCTCACCGAGGAGCGCCGCCGCGAGATGACGAAGATCGTGAAGCACGAAGGCGAGGACGCGAAGGTGGCGGTGCGCAACATCCGCCGCGACGCCATCCAGCACCTCAAGGACCTGCTCAAGAAGAGCGAGATCGGCGAGGACGAGGAGAAGCGCGCCCAGGACGAGGTGCAGAAGATGACGGACAAGGCCATCGCCGACATCGACAGGCTCGTCGCGGAGAAGGAAAAGGACTTGATGGCGGTGTAAAGAGGCGCAAGGCGCAGGGCGCAGGAAAAGAGCTGCAGCGCGTACACAGGATCAAATGCAGAAAGACCGTCGGAAATTCTCTTCTTGCGCCATGCGCCTTGTGCCTTGCGCCTCTCCCGCCTTGCGCCTTGTGCCTTGCGCCTCCCTATGACCGAATTCAACTCCTCCACCGTCACCATCCCTCGCCCCACGGACATCCCCCGGCACGTCGCCATCATCATGGATGGCAACGGCCGCTGGGCGAAGAAGCGCTTCCTGCCGCGCGTGGGAGGCCATCGCAAGGGGGTGGAGGCGGTGCGCGAGGTGGTGAAGGCCTGCGCCGAACGCGGCGTGGAATTCCTCACGCTGTTCGCCTTCTCGAGCGAGAACTGGCGCCGCCCGCCGGAGGAAGTCTCGTTCCTGATGCAGCTCTTCCTCAAGGCGCTGGAGCAGGAAGTGACCAAGCTCCATTCCAACGGCATCCGCTTCAAGGTCGTGGGCGACATCCCGGCCTTCGACCCGCGCATCGTCGAGCACATCCGTCGCGGCGAGGAGCTCACCGCGAGGAACACCGGGCTCACGCTCACCATCGCCGCGAACTACGGCGGACGCTGGGACATCCTGCAGGCCGCGAACCGCTGCCGCGAGGAGGACCCGAACGTCCCGATCACCGAGGAGCGCCTCGCCGGCAGGCTCGCCCTCGCCTATGCACCGGAGCCCGACCTCTTCATCCGCACCGGCGGCGAGCGGCGCGTGTCCAACTTCCTGCTGTGGCAGCTCGCGTACACCGAGCTTTATTTCACCGACGCGCTCTGGCCCGATTTCGGTGCCGGCGCGCTGGAAGAGGCATTCGAGTCCTTCCGCCGCCGTGAACGGCGCTTCGGCCGCACCAGCGAGCAGCTAGCGCAGGGCGAACCGGTTTCCCGGGCCGTCTGAGGCCCCGCGCGAGGCGCCCACCGCCGTGCTGCGCACCCGCGTCCTCACCGCCCTCGCTGCCGTCGTGGTGGTGCTGGGCATGCTCTTCCTCACCTCCCCCGCCGTGTGGGCGCTGTTCGTCCTCGCCATCGCGCTCGTCGGCTGCTGGGAGTGGTCGCGCATGTGCAAGCTCACGCCCGCGGGGCACAACGCGTACCTCGCCGCGTCGTTGGCGATCGGCGTGTATCTGTGGCTCGCGTACCTCGGTGTCGTCCCGGTGAATTTTCCGGCGGCGGCGATGACCGGCTTCATCGTGGCCGCGGTGCTGTGGCTCTTCGTGGCGCCGTGGTGGCTCGCGCGCAGGTTGCGCCCTTCGCCCTCGGCGTGCGCGGCCACGGGATGGGTGGTCGTGTGGCCCACCTGGCTCGCATTCGTCACCCTGCGCGACGTAAGCCCGTGGCTGCTGCTGGCGCTCGCCGCCCTCGTGTGGGTGGCGGACATCGCGGCGTATTTCGCCGGGCGCCGCTTCGGACGGCGCAAGCTCGCGCCCGCGGTGAGCCCCGGCAAGACCTGGGAGGGCGTGTATGGCGCGCTCACCGGTGTCGCCCTCTACGGCGTGATCCTCGCCTACGTTTCCAACACGCACCAGACGCCGCTCTCCGGGATCTTCGCCGGGGGCCGCGCCTTCGGTGCGATCGCGATCATGCTGCTGCTCGCGGGCGTGAGCGTCGTGGGCGACCTCTTCGAGTCGTGGATGAAGCGTGGCGCGGGCCTCAAGGATTCGAGCAACCTGCTGCCGGGCCATGGCGGCGTGCTCGATCGCATCGATGCGCTCACCTCGTCGCTGCCGGTTGCAGCGCTGGCGCTTTCGCTGGGGAGCCTGCTCTGAAGCGGCTCACCATCCTCGGCTCCACCGGCTCCATCGGCAGGAGCACGCTCGACGTGGTGGCGCGCCATCCCGATCGCTTCGAAGTCCTTGCGCTCGCCGCGGGGCGCCAGCACGAGGCGCTCTTCGAGCAGTGCGTCGCCCACCGGCCGCGCTACGCCGTGCTGGCGGACGCCTCCGCCGCGGAAAAGCTCGATGCCGCGATGCGGCGGGCCGGCCTCGAGACCGAGGTGCTCGCGGGCGCGCAGGCGCTCGAGCGCATCGCATCCGATGCCGGAGTCGACATGGTGATGGCGGCCATCGTCGGCGCCGCGGGCCTTCCGGCCACGCTCGCGGCCGCGCGCGCCGGCAAGACCGTGCTGCTCGCGAACAAGGAAGCGCTGGTGATGTCGGGGGCGCTCTTCATGGAAGCGGTCGCCACCGGCGGCGGCACGCTGCTGCCGATCGACAGCGAGCATTCCGCGGTGCTGCAGTCGCTGCCGCGGGGCTTCGCCTGCGGGCGCGAAGGCGAGCTCGATCGCGCGGGCGTGCGCCGCATCCTGCTCACCGCCTCGGGCGGCCCCTTCCGCACCACGCCGCTCGAGCGCCTCGCGCGTGTCACGCCGGACCAGGCGTGCGCGCATCCGAACTGGGTCATGGGCCGCAAGATCTCGGTGGATTCGGCCACCATGATGAACAAGGGCCTCGAGGTGATCGAGGCGCACTGGCTCTTCGGCGCGCCGCTCGAGCGCATCGAGATCGTGATCCACCCGCAGAGCGTGATCCACTCGATGGTCGAGTATCGCGACGGCTCGGTCATCGCGCAGCTCGGCGCGCCCGACATGCGTACGCCGATCGCCTGCGCGCTCGCCTGGCCCGATCGCATCGAGTCGGGCATGGGTGCGCTCGATTTCACGAAGCTGGGGTCGCTCGAGTTCGGCCGGGTGGAAGCCGCGCGCTTCCCCTGCGTGGGCCTCGCCGCCGAGGCCATCCGTCGTGGCGGGACGGCCCCCACGGCGCTGAACGCCGCCAACGAGATCGCGGTGGAGGCTTTCCTCGGCGGGCGCCTTGCGTTCACCGGTATTCCCGAGGTGATCGAGAACGTCCTGGGCGAGTTGCCGGTCGAACCCATGTCGACCCTCGAGCAGGTCTATGCCGTGGACGTCGAGGCCCGCGGGCTCGCAGCCCGATTCGTTTCCCGCCGCGGCGTAGCCGCGCGTAGCATGAGCGCATGAGCAACGCCATCGTCACCATCCTCTCGTTCATCGTCACGGTCGGCGTGCTGGTCGTGATCCACGAGCTCGGCCATTACGCGGTTGCACGCCTGTGCGGGGTGAAGATCCTGCGTTTTTCCGTGGGCTTCGGCCGTCCCCTGTGGATACGGCGATTCGGGCGCGACCGCACCGAGCTGGCGCTCGCGAGCGTGCCCCTGGGCGGCTTCGTGAAGATGCTCGACGAGCGCGAGGGCGAAGTCCCCGCCGCGGAGCAGCACCGGGCGTTCAATCGCAAGAGCGTGGGCGCGCGCATCCTGATCGTGCTCGCGGGCCCGTGCGCGAACTTCCTGCTCGCGATCCTGCTCTACTGGGGCCTCTTCGTCGCCGGCCTTCCCGGCATGAAGCCGGTGCTGGGCGACCCGCCGCGAGACACCCCCGCCGCTGTCGCCGGGCTCGGGAACGGGCAGACCATCACCGAGGTGGCGGGCGAGGCGGCGCCCACGTGGAACGACGTGCGCTGGGCGCTGCTGAAGGAAGCGGTCAGGCGCGGCCGCGTGCCCATCGAGGTCGAATCCTCCGGCGGCGGCCGCGCCACGCGCGAGCTCGACCTGTCCAGCCTCACCAAGGAAGACCTCGACCGCGATTTCCTCGGCAAGCTCGGCATCCGCCCCTTCCGGCCGAAGGTGCCCGCGGAGCTGGGACGCGTGCTGCCGGGCAGCGCCGCCGAGCGCGCGGGCCTGCAGGCGGGCGATCGCATCGTGCGCGTGGGCGAGAAACCCATCGTCACCTGGTTCGATTTCACCGCGGAGGTGAGCGCCCATCCCGGCGTGGCGCTCGCGATCGAGCTGGACCGCCAGGGACATCGCATCACCGTCAACGCCACGCCCGAGCCCTTCGGCGAGGGCGATGCGCGCATCGGCCGCCTGGGCGTCGAGGCCGGCCCCGAGCTCAAGCGCGCCTACGAGAGCATGAATACGACCGTGCGCTACGGCCCTGCCGAGGCCGTGCCGCGCGCGGTGCAGAAGGTGTACGACCTGTCCGTGTTCAGCCTCAAGATGCTGGGCCGCATGGTGATCGGCGAGGTTTCGTGGAAGAACCTCTCCGGTCCGATCACCATCGCCGACTACGCGGGGCAGTCCGCGCAGCTCGGCTGGATCAGCTATCTCGGCTTCCTCGCGCTCGTGAGCGTGAGCCTCGGCGTGCTCAACCTGCTCCCCATTCCGCTGCTGGATGGGGGTCACCTGGTGTATTATCTCGCCGAAATCGTGAAGGGCAGTCCGGTCTCCGAACGCACGATGGAGATCGGCCAGCGGTTAGGCCTCGCCCTCCTCCTGGGACTGACCTTCTTCGCCTTCTACAACGACATCAACCGCCTGTTCACGGGCTGAATCTCCTTGAATCGAGCATACAACCGGTCCCGCCTGGCAGCAGTGGCGGGCGTCCTCCGTCTTTGCATGCTCGTCCTCATCGCCCTCGGCGCAACGGCTGCGTTCGCGATCGAGCCGTTCGTCATCCGCGACATCCGCGTCGAAGGCGTGCAGCGCACCGAGGCCGGCACCGTCTTCACCTACCTGCCGGTGAAGGTCGGCGAGCGCATCGACGACGAGAAGGCCGCCGCGGCCATCAAGGCGCTCTACGCCACCGGCTTCTACTCCGACGTGCGCCTCGAAGCCGATGGCGACGTGCTCATCGTCTTCGTGCAGGAGCGGCCCGCGATCGCGTCGATCGACATCGAGGGCGCGAAGGAATTCACCAAGGACAACCTCAAGGACGGCCTGAAGCAGGCGGGCATCGCGGAATCGAAGATCTACGACAAGTCGCTGCTCGACCGCGCCGAGAAGGAGCTCAAGCGCCAGTACACCGGGCGCGGCTTCTACAGCGCGGTGGTGAAGACCACGGTCACGCCGCTCGAGCGCAACCGCGTGGCGCTGCGCTTCGACATCGAGGAAGGCGCGGTCACCAAGATCGCGGACATCAACATCATCGGCGCGAAGGCGTTCAGCGAGAAGGAGCTGCTGCGCCAGATGAAGCTCACCACGCCCGGGTGGTTCACGTGGTTCACGAAGGACGACCAGTACTCCAAGCAGCAGCTCACCGCCGACCTGGAAAGCCTGCGCTCGTTCTACCTGAACCGCGGCTACCTCGAGTTCAACATCGAGTCGACGCAGGTCTCGATCACCCCCGACCGCGAGAAGATCTACATCACCATCGCGATCACCGAGGGGCCGGTGTACCGCGTGGGCGACGTCAAGTTCAGCGGCGAGCTCATCGTGCCGGAAGCGGAGCTGCGCTCGCTCACGCAGGTGCGCACCGGCGACGTCTTCTCGCGCGAGCGCGTGGTGGAGGCCACCAAGCGCATCAGCGACCGCCTGGGCAACGACGGCTACTCCTTCGCAAACGTGAACCCGGTGCCGGACCTCGACCGCGAGAAGCGCATCGCGGGCTTCACCTTCTTCGTCGATCCCGGCCGCCGCGTGTACGTGCGCCGCGTGAACATCTCCGGCAACCAGAAGACGCAGGACGAGGTGATCCGCCGCGAGCTGCGCCAGCTCGAGAGCTCGTGGTATTCGCTGGAGAAGATCGCGCGCTCCAAGGAGCGCCTGCAGCGCACCGGCTACTTCTCCGACGTGAACATCGAGACGCCCGCCGTTCCCGGCACCTCCGACCAGGTCGACATCAACGTGACCGTCACCGAGCGCAACACGGGCTCGCTCAACTTCGGCCTCGGCTATTCCGCGGCGGAGAAGCTCACGCTCCAGGCATCGATCTCGCAGGCGAACATGCTGGGCACCGGCAACCTGGTCGCGTTCCAGATCAACAACGGCTCGGTGAACAAGGTCTATTCGTTCAGCTACCTGAATCCTTACTGGACCGCGGACGGCGTGTCGCGCGGCTTCGATTTCTTCCGCCGCGACGTGGACACCTCCTCGCTCAACGGCGTCGCCTCGTTCCACACGTATTCCACGGGCGCGGGCATGCGCTTCGGCATCCCCGTGAGCGAGTTCCAGACGGTCAACGCGGGCATCACGGCCGAGCGCACCAAGCTGCAGGTGGATCCGTCGGCGCCGCAGCGCTACCTCGAGTTCATCGCCGAATTCGGCGCGACCACCAACACGCTGCGCGGCAACGTCTCGTTCTCGCGCGATACCCGCGACAGCCTCACGTGGCCCACCAAGGGGTGGCTGAACGAGGTCGGTTTCGAGCTGGGCGTCCCGCCGGGCGATCTCACCTACTACCGGACCACGTTCCAGAGCCAGGCCTTCTGGACCCCGCAACGCATCTCGTGGCTCACCTTCATGGCCAACGGCGAGATCGGCTACGCCAACGGCTACCGGGGGCACGACCTGCCGTTCTTCAAGAACTTCTACGCCGGCGGCGTGGGTTCCGTGCGCGCCTTCGAGACCGCCACGCTGGGACCGCGCGACACCAACGGCGACGTCCTCGGCGGCAACCGGCGCTTCGTGCTCAACCTCGAGGCGCTGTTCCCGATGCCGGGTTACAAGGAGAAGAACCTGCGGCTCGCCACGTTCCTCGACATCGGCAACGTCTGGGGGATCGACGAGAAGTTGCGGCCCATCGATTTGCGCGCTTCCGCCGGCCTCGCGGTAAGCTGGGACTCGCCCGTCGGCCCGCTGCGCTTCTCCTTCGGCACCCCCGTCCGCAGCAAGCCCGACGACAAGATCGAGAGATTCCAGTTTCAACTTGGGAAGATTTTCTAGGTCGCCGGCGCGCGAGGAAGCCCATCACCGCGCGGCGTCCGGCAGGGACCTGAGGCTGTCATGAAGAGAATCGTGGCGTTGTTGCTGGCGGCCGTCGCATCGGCCGCGTTCACGTCGGTGGCCCTCGCGGCGGAGATGAAGATCGGCTTCGTCAACACCGAGCGCGTGTTTCGCGAAGCGGCGCCCGCCAAGCGCGCCCAGCAGAAGCTCGAGAAGGAGTTCGCTGCGCGCAACGCGGAGCTCGGCAAGATCGAGAAGCAGGGCCGCGACCTGCAGACGGAGCTCGAGCGCGAGAACGTGACCATGCCCGAGGCCCAGCGCCGCGACAAGGAGCGCCAGCTCGCCGACATCAGCCGCAACTTCCAGCGCATCCAGCGCGAGATCCGCGAGGACCTCAACCTGCGCCGCAACGAGGAGCTCGCCGGCGTCCAGGAGCGTGCCACCCGCGTCATCAACCAGATCGCCGAGCAGGAGAAGTTCGACCTCATCATCCAGGAGGCGGTCTTCGCGAGCTCGCGCATCGACATCACCGACAAGGTCATCAAGGCCCTGGCGGACAAGTGATCGCCCTTGCCCGCGTTCACGCTTCGCGAAATCGTCTCGCGCCTCGGCGGTGAAGCCGTCGGCGAGGTCGGCGCGCCGCTCACGGGCGTGGCTACGCTCGACTCGGCCGGGCCGAACGACCTCGCCTTCCTCGCCAACCCGAAGTACCGCTCGCGCCTCGAAGGCACGCGCGCCGGCGCCGTGATCCTCGGCCGCCACGAGCGCGATGCGGCGAAGCTGCCGCGCATCGTCTCCGAGAATCCCTATGCGTACTACGCGCGGGCGGTGGCGCTCTTCCACCCGGAGCCGCCGGTCGCGCCCGGCGTGCATCCTTCGGCCGACGTGCATCCGGCCGCGATGGTGGATGGCGGGGCGCAGGTGGACGCCTTCGTTTCCATCGGCGCCGGCACGCGCGTGGCCGCGGGTGTGCGCATCGGCAGCGGCTGTGCGATCGGCGCGGGCGTGACCCTCGGCGCGGGAACGCGCCTGCACCCGCGTGTCACGATCTACGACGGCTGCACCCTCGGCGCGCGCTGCATCGTGCACTCCGGCGCCGTCATCGGCGCGGATGGCTTCGGCATGGCGCGCGAGTCGGGGCGCTGGCTCAAGATCCCGCAGGTGGGCGCGGTGCGCATCGGCGACGACGTCGAGATCGGCGCCAACACCACCATCGACCGCGGCGCGCTCGACGACACCGTGATCGGGGAGGGCGTGAAGCTGGACAACCTCATCCAGGTCGCGCACAACTGCGTGATCGGCGCGCACACCGTGATCGCGGGCTGCACCGGCATCTCCGGCAGCACCACGATCGGACGCGACTGCATGATCGGCGGCGGCGTCGGCATCGTCGGGCACATTTCCATCTGCGACGGCGTGACCGTCTCGGGCTTCTCGCTCGTCGCCAAGTCGATCGTCAAGCCCGGCACCTACACCTCCGGCATGCCCCTCATGCCGCACGACGACTGGCTGCGCAACGCCGCCCACCTGCGGCGCCTCGACCGGATCGCCCAGGCCGTGAAGGACCGCAAGTCAGGAGAACACAAATGAGTGAGATGACGATCGAGGAAATCAAGGAATACCTTCCGCACCGGTATCCGTTCCTGCTGATCGACCGCGTGCTCGAGTTCGAGAAGGACCAGCGCATCCTCGCCATCAAGAACGTGACCATGAACGAGCCGTTCTTTCCCGGCCATTTCCCGCACATCGCCGTCATGCCCGGCGTGCTGGTGATCGAGGCCATGGCGCAGGCGGCCGCGGTGCTGTCGCTGCGCAGCCTCGGCTACAAGAACGACGGCAAGTGGGTCTACTACTTCGTCGGCATCGACGGCGCGCGCTTCAAGAAGCCGGTCATTCCCGGCGACACCCTGCGCATCGAGGTGAAGCAGGGCGTCGCCCGCCGCGGCATCGGGCGCTTCAGCGCCGTCGCACGGGTGGGCGAGCAGCTCGCGGCCGAGGCGGAGCTGCTCTGTGCCCTGCGCAAGATCGGGGAGTGAGGGGCAAGGCATTGGACGCAGATGGACGCAGATGAACGCAGATGAAAACGGATATTGATATGTTTCGCGCAGCCGGTCGCGCCAGCACGGAAACACGGAATGGCCTTATCCGCGTTCATCTGCGTTCATCTGCGTCCAATGCTTTTTTTGTAGTGATAAATCACTGATGGCCCAGGTACACCCCACCGCCCTCGTCGATCCGCGCGCGAAGCTCGCGCAGGACGTCACCGTCGGCCCGTACACGGTCATCGACGGCGACGTGGAGATCGG
>DATMJE010000269.1:0-6660 GCA_035553995.1 Usitatibacter sp.
CAAAAAAATACCCGGCGGAACGCCGCCGGGCAAGGCCACGCACCGGCTTTCGCCGGCGCCAGGAGGAGAGAACAGAGAGGCCATCCTACCCCCCGGGGAAAATCCATACCCTACCTGCGCCGGTAGGATCGGAAGGCTCCGCGAAAGATTTCTAGTGTCCTACGACGCATGGGGCCGTTCTGGCGCGGTTATTCGGCAAGGCATTTCTGACTCAGGACACTACCGCCCCAGCACGTCGATCACGCGCACTTTCACGCGCCTCTCCTTGCCATCGCGGATCACGGTGAGCTCGGCCGCCTGGTCGATGCCGACGCGATCGAGCTCGGCGATGAACGACGTGAGCGATTCGACCGGGCGGCCGTTCACGGCGACGATCACGTCGCCCAGCTCCACGTTGCCGCCCCGCTGCGACAGGGGCTTCAACCCCGCCTGCGCCGCGGGCGAGCCGCGCACCACCTCCGCGATCACCACGCCGACCACCCCCGCGCGCGCGACGAGCTCCGGGTCCACCGGCACGATGCCGATGCCCGGCTGCGGCGCGCGCCCCTTCGCGATGAGCTGCGGCACGATGCGGTTCACGAGGTCCACGGGAATCGCGAGGCCCACGCCGGTCGAGCCGCCGGAGGGCGACTTGATGGCGGTGGTCACACCGATGAGGCGCCCGGCGCTGTCGAGCAGCGGGCCGCCCGAGTTGCCGGGATTGATCGCGGCATCGGTCTGGATCGCGCCCGAGATCTCGCGAATGTCCGCCGTGGGCAGGTGGCGATCGAGGGCGCTCACGATGCCCGATGTCAATGTGCGCGTGAGGCCGAACGGATTGCCGATGGCGTAGGTCTTCTGCCCGATGCGCAGCTCCTTCGAGGTGCCGATCGCGATCGGCTTGAGTCCCGGAGGCACCTCCTCGAGCTTGACCACGGCCAGGTCGTACTGGGGCGCCGCGCCCACCACACGCGCGTCGTAGGTGCGCCCCGCATCGAGCTGCACCTGCACCTTCTGCGCGCCCTCGACCACGTGGTTGTTGGTGACGATGTGGCCGCGCTCGTCCCAGACGAAGCCGCTGCCCGCGCCCTGCGCCACCTCCGCGGTGAAGAAGCCGCGCCGGGCGATGGTCTGGGTCGTGATGTAGGCGACCGACGGCGCGGTCGTCTCGAAAAGCCGGATCACGTGCTGCTCTTCGGCAAGCAACGGCCCGCGTGGCGTGATGGCCCGGGGCTCTGCGGCGGGGCCGCGCTGCGCGCTCGCGGCACCCGCGAAGGCGAGCGCCGCGAGGGTCCACGCGAGCCGGGAACGAAGCCCGCTCATGGCGCGGGGATGGTCCGAAGGGACCACCGCGGGATGGGGTATGTTTCGAAGAATTTCAAGGGCTTAGTGAGCAAGGTGGTGGATGGCGCGTGAAAACTAATTACGTATAATGAACTTCGCAGTGATCGGGTACGGTAAGAAAACTCGGGATCTGGCGCCAATGCCGGCTCCCTGCAGTTTCCGCTTGCGTTCCTTTCGTCGCTCGCCCCGCGTCCCGGGGGTTTCGGGATTTATTCATGAAAGGCAACGCAATGAGCACCGGCACCGTCAAGTGGTTCAACGATTCCAAGGGCTTCGGCTTCATCAAGCCGGATGGCGGCGGCGAAGACCTCTTCGCCCACTTCTCCGAGATCCAGGGCAGCGGCTTCAAGACCCTGAAGGAGAACCAGAAGGTCGAATTCGAAGTGAAGGATGGCCCCAAGGGCAAGCAGGCCGTGCAGATCCGCCCGCTCGGTTGAGCCAGGGCGGCAAGCTTCACGGAAAAACGGCGCTTCGGCGCCGTTTTTTTTTCGCGCGAATTGGAGGCAAAGGACTGGAACACAGATGAACACAGATGAACGCAGATGAACGCGGATAAAACCTTCGAGGGTGTTTCGTGGCTTGAGTGACGAAGCACGGTTTTTCGGTTAGCTATTTTTCGCTTTTATCTGTGTTCATCCGTGTTCATCTGTGTTCATCTGCGTTCCAGTTTTTTTGCCTAAAGTGTCTCCCCGTCCCTGAGCACGCCGGCCGCGCGCAGCGCGCCCTCCAGCCACTTGGGCCGCAGGTCCTTCCCGGCCTTGATGCCGGCGATGCGCGAGGTCTCGTCGGCGACCTTCTTCGCCGCGGCATCGAGGAGGGAGGCGGCCTTCTCGCGCTCGATCGCGACCACGCCGTCGGCATCGCCCACGATGAGGTCGCCCGGGTCGATCGCGATGCCGCCGCACGAGATCGGCCAGTTGATGCGTCCCGGCACGAACTTGGTGGGCCCGTTGGGGTTGGAGCCCACGGCGAACACGGGGAAGCCCAGCTCGCGCAGCTCGAGCACGTCGCGCACGGCGGCATCGATCACCACGCCGCCCAGCCGCAGCGCCTTGCACGCGTTCATCATGATCGAGCCCATCAGCGCGCAGGTGCGGTCGGCCTTGCCGTCGATCACGAGGATGTCGCCGGGCTTCGCCATCGTCATCGCGGCGTGGATCATGAGGTTGTCGCCGGCGCGCACCTCGATGGTGAAGGCGGGGCCCGCAAGCTTCATCTCCGGCGCGACCGCGGCGATGCGGCCATCGAGCGCGCCACGGCGGCCCGCGACGTCGGCGAGAATGGAGGCCGCGAACTGCGAGGCGCCTTTCACGACCTCGGGCGCTACGCGCTCGAAATCGCGGCGGATGTCTTCGAGGGAAGTCTGGCTGCTCATGGAATCTCCGGCGTGACTGGACGGGAAACCCCCAATTATGGCGAAAACGCTCGACGAAACCCCGCTCTCCATCCTCGACCTCGTCACCTACCCGCAGGGAGGAACGATCCCGGCGGCACTGGCGCAGTCGCGCGAGCTCGCGCAAGGCGCCGAGCGCTGGGGCTACCACCGCTACTGGATCGCCGAGCACCATAACCTCGACGGCATCGCCAGCTCCGCGACCGTGGTGGTGATGGGCCACATCGCCGACCACACGAAGACGATCCGCGTGGGCTCGGGCGGCATCATGCTGCCGAACCATGCGCCCCTGGTCGTGGCCGAGCAGATCGGCACGCTCGAGGCCCTGCATCCGGGCCGCATCGATCTCGGCCTCGGCCGCGCACCGGGCACGGATCCGCTCACCATGCGCGCGTTGCGCCGGCACACGATGAGCGACGGCTCCGATTTCGATGCGCAAGTGGCGGAGCTGGTGTCGTACTTCGCGCCCGCGCAGCCCACCCAGGCGGTGAAGGCGATCCCCGGCGCGGGCACCGACGTGCCGGTGTGGATCCTGGGCTCGAGCCTCTACAGCGCGCACCTCGCCGCGCGGCTGGGGCGCCCCTATGCGTTCGCCTCGCACTTCGCACCGGGCGACCTCATGGAGGCCATCGCGATCTACCGCGCGGAGTTCCAGCCCTCCCCCGCATTGTCGTCGCCACGCGTGATGGTGGGCGTGCCGATGATGGCGGCGGAAGACGATGCGGCGGCGGAGCGGCTCGCGACCAGCATGTACCAGCGCGCTCTCGGCATCCTTCGCGGCGAGCGCGCACCGATCAAGCCGCCGGTGGAAAGCATGGAGGGCCTGTGGACTTATGCGGAGCAGATGGCCGTGGCTTCCCGCATGGCGCTTTTCGTGGTCGGCGGCCCGGCACGCGTGCGCGCAGGCCTGCAAACCATCCTCGACCACACCCAGGCCGACGAGCTGATCCTCGTGAGCGACACCTACCGCAAGGAAGACCGGCTGCGCTCGTTCGAGATCGCGATGCAGGCCGCGCGCTGAGGCGCGGTCACTCGATCGGCGTGGATGCGAACGCCGGATGCGCCTCGGCCCGCGCGGTGTACGCGACCAGGGCCGGGTACTTCGAGGCATCGATCTCGGCCGCATCGTAGATCTGCGAGAAGCGCCACGCGACCGCGACGGCGACATCCGCGGCGTTGGGGCGATCGCCCTGCAGCCACGAGGCGCGACCGGCGCAGGCTTTTTCCAGCAGCGTGAAGGCCTCGTGCGCCTGCTGCGTCACGCGCTCGAGCCACGGCATGTGGCGCTTGTCCTCCGGCCGCATCGCCTTCTCGTAGTAGAGCTGCACGCATTTCTCGTTCGCCGCCATCGCGAGCCCGATCAACCGCAGCGCTTCGCGCCGCGCGTCGCCGCCCTCGGGCATGAGCCTGCGCGCCCCCGCCACGCAGTGCTCGAGGTAATCGAGGATCAGCGTCGAATCCATGAGCACCGTGCCGTCGTCGCAGATGAAGCTCGGCGACTTGACCACCGGATTGATCGCGTGGAACTCGTCGTACGTGCGGAAGACGGAGAGCGAGCGGTGCTCGAAGGGCAGGCCCATGAGCTTGAGCGAGACGGCGACGCGCCGCACATACGGCGAATCGAGCATGCCGATGAGGATCATGCGCGCAGTCTAGCAGCGCGCGTGCTCAGCCGTTGTCCGCGAAGCCGGGGTACAGCGACATGCCGCCGTCGACGAAGATGGTGGCGCCCGTCACGTAGTCCGAATCCTCCGAAGCGAGCCACACCGCGGCCTTGGCCACGTCGTCCGGCTCGCCCACGCGGCCATAGGGAATGAGCTGGAGGAGCTTGCGCTCCGCTTCCTGCGTCTCCCACGCGGAGCGGTTGATCGGCGTGCGGATCGCGCCGGGCGCGATGGCGTTCACGCGGATGGCCCTGGGTGCGACCTCCTGCGCGAGGCTCTTCATCATCAGCATGACACCGCCCTTCGACGCCGCGTAGTTCACGTGGCCGGCCCAGGGAATGACCTCGTGCACCGAGCTCATGCAGATGATCTTGCCGCGCGCGCGCGAAAGCGGCGTCGGGTCCTGCGCGAGGAAGCGCCGCACGCCTTCGCGCGTGGTGAGGAACTGCCCGGTGAGGTTCGCGCCCAGCACGCCGTTCCACTGCTCGAGCGTCATGTCGATGAAGCGGCTATCCATCTGCAGCCCCGCGTTGGCGACGACGATGTCGACGCGCCCTTGTGCGGCGGCGAACCGCTCGAACATCGCGATGACATCGGCTTCGTTCGACACATCCGCGCCCAGGGCGAGCGCCTCGCCGCCCGCGGCGCGGATCTCCGCCACGATCGCCTCGGCATCTCCGGGCTTCGAGCGGTAGCTCACGCCGACCGCGGCGCCGGCACGCGCGAACGCGCGGCAGATCGCGGCGCCGATGCCGCTCGACCCGCCCGTCACGAGGGCCTTCTGACCTGCCAGCGGTTTTGCGTCCATGGGGTAACCTCCGCGGATTGCGACCGGCAAACCATCGCCGAGTTTCAGGAGCCTGCATCATGACGCAGCATTGGGACGTGATCATCATCGGCAGCGGCGCGGGCGGCGGCACGCTCGCCTGGCGCCTCGCTTCCACCGGCAAGCGCATCCTGCTGCTCGAGCGTGGCGGCTTCCTGCCGCGCGAGCGCGAGAACTGGGACGCACACGCGGTCTTCCTCGACGAGCGCTACCGCGCCAACGAGACGTGGCACGGCGCCGACGGGCGGGCGTTCGAGCCGGGCATCCACTATTGCGTCGGCGGCAATACCAAGGTCTACGGCGCGGCACTCTTCCGGCTGCGGCGCGAGGACTTCGGCGAGATCCGGCATCACGGCGGCATCTCGCCCGCCTGGCCGCTCGACTACGACGATTTCGAGCCTTACTACACCGCTGCCGAGGCGCTCTACCACGTGCACGGCGAGCGGGGCGCCGATCCGACCGAGCCGCCGGCGAGCGGGCCCTATCCGCACCCGCCGGTTTCGCACGAGCCGGCGATCCAGCGGATCCGCGACCAGATGGTCGCTTACGGCTGCCGCCCTTTTCCGTTGCCGCTGGGTATCCTCCTCGACGAGCGCGACGGCAAACCAGCGTACGACAGCGCGTGCGTGCGGTGCGATGCCTTCGATGGCTTCCCGTGCCTCGTGCGCGGCAAGGCGGATGCGCAGGTGATCTGCGTGGAGCCGGCGCTGCGCCATCCGAACGTGACTTTGCGCACCCACGCGCGCGTGACGCGCCTGGAAACCGATGCAAGCGGGCGCAGTGTCACGCGCGTGCACGTCGAGCACGGCCGGGAGCACGCGGAATACAGCGCGGACATCGTCGTGGCGGCGTGCGGCGCGATCAACTCCGCGGTGCTGCTGCTGCGCTCGGCGAGCGAGCGCCATCCGCGCGGCCTCGCGAACGGCTCGGGACTCGTGGGCCGCCACTACATGCGCCACAACAACTCGGCGCTGCTCGCCATCTCGCGCGAGCCCAATCCGACGGTTTTCCAGAAGACCCTCGCCCTCAACGACTTCTACTTCGGCACGAGCGAGTGGCCATGGCCGATGGGCCACATGCAGATGCTCGGCAAGTCCCACGGCGCGACCATCAAGGGCCAGGTGCCCGCGCCGGCAGCGCTGCTGCCCGACCTGCCGTTCGACAAGCTGGCCGCGCACGCCGTCGATTTCTGGCTGACCTCCGAGGACCTGCCCGCGCCGGAGAACCGCGTGACGCTCGATGCCGACGGCGGCATCGTCCTGCACCTGCACGAGAACA
Organism: Usitatibacter sp.; assembly: GCA_035553995.1. Taxonomy (GTDB): domain Bacteria; phylum Pseudomonadota; class Gammaproteobacteria; order Burkholderiales; family Usitatibacteraceae; genus Usitatibacter. The sequence goes on from DATMJE010000269.1 coordinate 6,485, forward strand.
ACATGGAGGCGCACCATCGCCTGCGCGCCGAATTGCAGAAGATGCTGCCCGCGATCGACTGCCACGCGCACGCCTTCGACCGTTCGCTCTATCTCGGCCGGGACATCCCCATCGGCGGCACCGCGCACCAGTGCGGCACGTTGCGCTTCGGGCGCGATCCGGCGGCCTCGGTGCTC
>DATMJE010000270.1:0-9772 GCA_035553995.1 Usitatibacter sp.
TTGTACGTGAAGGGCCTCAGGCCCGCGGCGGTCTGCGTGAGCGCCGTGGTGGCGGCGAAGAACGGGCTCTGGAAGGTCTGGAACGTGTCGACGCGGCTGAAGCCGGCTTCGAGGTAGCCCGTAAGGTTGGGATTGAACTCCATCGTGCCGCGACCGAGGGCATTCACGCGGTCGGTCTTCGGCAGCGCGGTGAACTGCGTGTTGAAGTCCTTGAAGCAGAAAGTGTTGCCCGGCTGGTTCAGGTTGGTGTTGCCGAGCGGGGCTGCGATGAGGCCGCGCGCCACGGCGGTGGCCGAATCGATGATCTCGCCGCCGAACTGCGGGCACTCCGAGGTCGCGCGCTCGAAGTTCGTGTTCGCGCCCGTCGCCGTGACCTGGCGCCACGTGCCGCCGCCGGTGAGCGACTGGTTGTTGCGGCCGCCGGGGGTGTCGCGGAAGTCGCGGTCCTTGCCGAACTTGGTATCCGAGAACTCGACCAGCTCGCGCTTGTAGAAATCGACGGTGCCGAAGAGCGACCAGCGATCGCGCGCGAGGTCGCCCAGGCCGCCGGTGATGCTGGCGCGCCAGTCGTTCTTGCCCTCGAACTGGCCGGCGAAGAGGCTCGCCTCGATGCCCTTGAAGTCCTTGCGCAGGATGATGTTGACCACGCCCGCGATGGCATCGGAGCCGTAGATCGCGGAAGCGCCGTCCTTCAGGATCTCGACGCGCTCGACCGCGCTCGCGGGAATGGAGTTCAGGTCGACGAACGTGTCCTGCAGGTTCTGCGCGAAGCCGAAGCCGGTGACGCGGCGGCCGTTCAGCAGCACCAGCGTGGTCTTCTGGCCGAGGCCGCGCAGCGAGATGCCGGCAGCGCCGGGTGCAAAGCTGTTGGTGAAGCTCTCGCCGAAGCTGCCGCCGGTATTGGCGGGAATGTTGCGCAGCACTTCCGCGACGGTAGCCTGGCCGGTGCGCTCGATCTGCTCGCGCGTGATGATGTCCACCGGCGCGACGGTCTCCTGGTCGACGCGCTTGATGTTCGAACCCGTGACTTCGATCTTTTCGATGCGCTGCGCCTGCTGCGCGTGTGCGGTCGCGACGACCGACAGCGCGAGCCCGGCACCGAGCGCATGCATGAGCGCGCTGGGCAGTGTTTTTCTGGTGATCCGCTTCATTGAACTGTCTCCCGGTTTATGGGTGTTTTGGGTGGCGATTGTTGCGGGCTCCTGGCCTTGTGGGCCCGGTTCCTGGAACCGGGCAAGCATAGCCAAGAGGTGCTGAATCGCCAACAAATTTCTGGATTTGTGGCTTGCCAGCAACAGGCCATTCGGCACTCCCGCGCGGGCTGCGCGCGCGCCCGGGCCACGCTTCGGTGCGTGCCAGGCAACAATGGCCCGCCGTCGCGAAACATGTTAAAATTCCACAGTTTCGAAGTTGGGATGGGCCTCGAGCCCATTTTTTGTTTGTGGAGCGCTTTCCCTGGTGGTGAACCGGCCAACGGACCGCGAGGCGTGGCTTCGCGAAACCCTGCACGGACTTGGCTACGAGCTCGTGGACCTGGAGACGTCCAGGGGCGGGCTGCTGCGCGTCTTCATCGATGCGCCGGAGGGCATCGACGTCGAGGATTGCGCACGGGTGAGCAACCACCTCACGCGCGCATTCGCGGTGGAAGGAATCGATTACGAGCGCCTGGAGGTATCGTCGCCGGGGCTCGACCGGCCGCTCCGGCGGCCCGAGGATTACCAGCGTTTCGCGGGCTCCGTCGCGACGCTGAGGCTCAAGCTGCCACGTAACGGGCAGCGGCGGTTCGAAGGCCGCGTCGTCGGCATCGACGGTGACGAGGTGGTCCTCGACGTGGCGGGACAGCAGCAGCGCTTCGCGTTGGGCGACATCGATCGCGCGCGGCTGGTGCCCGAGCTTTAGGCAAATGCTTGCGTTCCGGCCGCGGCCGGGACGGCGAACGGCCCGGCATTCGCCGGGATGACACGAGATCTCCGCCCCCCGGGGATGATGAGGGTTTATGAGTCGGGACATTCTGCTTTTGGTCGATGCGCTGGCGCGCGAGAAGAACGTCGCCAAGGACACGGTTTTCCTGGCGCTCGAGATGGCGCTCGCATCGGCGACGAAGAAACGCTTCAAGGACGAAGTCGACGTGCGCGTCGAGATCGACCGCGAATCGGGCGACTACAAGGCGTTCCGCCGCTGGACGGTGGTGCCCGACGAGGAGCACGAGGAGCCCGCGCACCAGATCGCCATCACCGACGCGGTCGCCGAGAACGCCGAAGCCGCGCTGGGCGACGTGATCGAGGAGCCGCTCGAGGCCGAGACCTTCGGGCGCATCGGCGCACAGGCCGCCAAGCAGGTCATCCTGCAGAAGATCCGCGACGCCGAGCGCGAGCAGATCCTGAACGACTTCCTCGAGCGTGGCGAATCGCTCGTGACCGGGACGGTGAAGCGCGCCGAGCGCGGCAACCTCATCGTGGAATCGGGCCGCGTGGAAGCGCTGCTGCCCCGCGACCAGCTCATCCCGAAGGAAAACCTGCGCGTGGGCGACCGCGTGCGCGCCTACATCGCGAAGATCGACCGTGCCGCCCGCGGCCCGCAGCTCGTGCTCTCGCGCATCGCGCCGGACTTCCTCGTGAAGCTCTTCGAGCTCGAGGTGCCCGAGATCGAGGAAGGGCTGCTCGAGATCCGCGCCGCGGCGCGCGATCCCGGCCTGCGCGCCAAGATCGCGGTCAAGTCGAACGACCAGCGCATAGATCCCGTCGGCACGTGCGTGGGCATGCGCGGCTCGCGGGTGCAGGCGGTCACGCAGGAGCTGGCCGGCGAACGCGTCGACATCATCTTGTGGTCCGCCGAACCGGCCCAATTTGTCATCAATGCGCTCGCGCCCGCGGAGGTGAGCTCCATCGTCGTGGACGAGGAGCGCCATTCGATGGACGTGGTGGTCGACGAGGACCAGCTCGCGCTCGCCATCGGCAAGGGCGGCCAGAACGTGCGCCTCGCCTCCGAGCTCACCGGCTGGCAGCTCAACATCATGACCACCGAGGAGCGCGAGCAGAAAAGCGAGCAGGAAACATCCGCCCTGCGTTCGGTGTTCATGGAGAAGCTGGATGTGGACGAGGAGGTTGCCGAGATCCTCGTCTCCGAGGGCTTCACGTCGCTGGACGAGGTGGCCTACGTGCCGATCAACGAGATGCTGGAGATCGAGGCCTTCGACGAGGAGACCGTGAACGAGCTGCGCCGCCGTGCGCGCAACGCGCTCCTCACCGAGGCGATCAAGAGCGAGGAGACGGTCGAGCACGCCGCCGAGGACCTGCTGGGCATGGAAGGGATGGACAACCAGACCGCCCGCGTCCTCGCCTCGAAGGGCATCACCACGATGGATGCGCTCGCCGATCTCGCGACCGACGAGCTCACCGAAATGACCGGGATGGACGCGGAGCGCGCCAACAAGCTCATCATGGCCGCGCGCCAGCCGTGGTTCCGGGAACAGCAGACGCAGGCCTGAAGCGCCCGCGCGAGGAGATCAAGCAGCACATGGCCAAATCGAACGTCACCCAATTCGCCGAGGAGCTGAAGCTCCCGGTCACGCTCCTGCTCGAGCAACTTGAGGCCGCGGGCGTCCGGAAGAGGGCGGGGGAGGACGCGATCACCGAGCAGGACAAGACGCGCCTGCTCGACTACCTGCGCGAGATGCACGGCAACAAGGAAGAAAAGAAGAAGATCACGCTCACGCGCAAGCAGACCACCGAGATCAAGAAATCGGACGCGACCGGCAAGGCGCGCACCATCCAGGTGGAAGTGCGCAAGAAGCGCACGTTCGTGAAGGTGGACAAGCCCGAGCCCGCGGCCGTAGCCCCGGAGCCGGAGAAGCCCGCCGCCCCGCCCGCGCCGATCATCAACGAGGAAGAGGCGCGCAAGCGCGAGGCCGAGGCGAAACGCCAGGCCGAGCTCGCCGCCCGCCAGGCTGCCGATGCGCAGTCGCGCCGCGTGGCCAAGCAGAAGGAAGAGGAAGCGGCCGCTGCTGCCGCTGCCGCGGCAGTCGCCGCCACCCAGCCGCAGCCCGCGCCCGCTCCCGAAGCGGCTCCGGCCGCGGCACCCGCCACGGCCGCAGCGCCCGCGGCGGCCGATGCCGAGGGACCGAAGAAGAAGCGCGTCGTGCGCAAGAAGGGCGAGGAAGCGGCCACCGAGGCCGAGGCGCCCGTCCTGGTCGAGGTGAAGGCCGAGACGCCGAAGGGCGAAGCGGGTGCCACCGCCGCGGCACCGGCTGCCGCCGGCAGCGAAGGCACGCTGCATCGTCCGGCTGCCAGGCCGGGCGAAGCCAGGCCCGCCGACAAGAAGGGCCCGAAGAAAGCCACGCGTCCCGCCTCCTCGTGGGCGGACGAGATGGCGCGCCGCCGTGCGATCAAGACCCGCGGCGATGCTTCCGGCGGGCGCGACGGCTGGCGCTCGCGCGGCGGCCGTGGCCATCGCGACGACGAGGGCGGCAGCACCTTCGCCGCGCCTTCCGAGCCGAAGATCCTCGAGATCCCCATTCCGGAGACCATCTCCGTGGGCGACCTCGCGCACAAGATGTCGGTGAAGGCGGCCGAGGTCATCAAGACCATGATGAAGATGGGCACGATGGTCACGATCAACCAGGTGCTCGACCAGGACACGGCGATGATCGTGGTGCAGGAGATGGGCCACGTCGCCAAGCCCGCGAAGCTCGACGATCCGGAAGCGTTCCTCACGGAAGCGGCGGGGCAGGAGCAGGCGCATCTCGAGACGCGTCCTCCGGTCGTGACCGTGATGGGCCACGTGGACCACGGCAAGACCTCGCTCCTCGACGCCATCCGCAAGGCGCGCGTCGCGGTCGGGGAAGCCGGCGGCATCACGCAGCACATCGGCGCCTACCACGTGGAGACGCCGCGCGGCGTCGTGACGTTCCTGGATACGCCGGGCCACGAAGCCTTCACGGCGATGCGTGCGCGCGGCAGCCAGATCACCGACCTCGTGATCCTCGTGGTCGCGGCCGACGACGGCGTCATGCCGCAGACGATCGAGGCGATCAACCACGCGAAGGCGGCCAAGGTGCCGATCGTCGTGGCGGTGAACAAGATCGACAAGCCGGAAGCCAACCCGCAGCGCGTGAAGCAGGAGCTGCTCGCGCAGGGGGTGGTGCCGGAGGAATTCGGCGGCGAGACGCAGTTCATCGAGGTGTCGGCCAAGACCGGCCAGGGCATCGACCAGCTGCTCGAGGCGATCCAGTTGCAGGCCGAGGTGCTCGAGCTCAAGGCGCCGGTGAACGCACCCGCGAAAGGTGTCGTCATCGAGTCGCGCCTCGACAAGGGACGCGGCCCGGTCGCGACGATGCTGGTGAAATCGGGCACGCTCCGGAAGGGCGACATCGTCCTCGCCGGCGCCGTGTTCGGGCGCGTGCGCGCGATGAACGACGAGAACGGCAAGCCGGTCAACGAGGCCGGCCCCGCGATCCCCGTCGAGATCCAGGGCCTGTCGGACGTGCCGCGTGCCGGCGACGACATCAACGTGCTGAACGACGAGCGCAAGGCGCGCGAGATCGCGCTCTTCCGCCAGGGCAAGTTCCGCGACGTGAAGCTCGCGAAGCAGCAGGCGGCGAAGCTCGAGAACGTCTTCGACTCCATCGCGGAGGGCGAGAAGAAGTCGCTCGCGCTCATCATCAAGGCGGACGTGCAGGGCTCGTACGAAGGCCTCGCGCACGCGCTCACCAAGCTCTCCACGGAGGAGGTGCGGGTGAACATCATCCACACCGGCGTGGGCGGCATCACCGAGTCGGACATCAACCTTGCCCTCGCGTCGAAGGCCGTCGTGATCGGCTTCAACTCGCGTGCCGATGCGGCCGCGCGCAAGCTCGCGGAGCATGCCGGCGTCGACATCCGCTACTACAACATCATCTACGACGCGGTGGATGACGTGAAGGCGGCGGTCAACGGCATGCTCACACCGGAGCGCAAGGAGAGCATCCTGGGGCTCGTCGAGGTGCGCAACGTGTTCAAGATCTCCAAGGTCGGCACGGTGGCGGGCTGCATGGTCACCGAAGGCCTGGTGCGCCGCAGCTCCGAGGTGCGCGTCGTGCGCGGCGGTGTCGTGGTGCACACCGGCGAGCTCGATTCGCTCAAGCGCTTCAAGGAAGACGTGCGCGAGGTGAAGGCGGGCTTCGAGTGCGGCCTGAGCCTGCGCAACTTCAACGACGTGCAGGTGGGCGACCAGCTCGAGGTCTTCGAGGTCGTCGAGGTCGCGCGCACGGTCGCCTGAGGATCTTGCGCATGTGCTGCGCCTTGCGCCGTCGCGGTGTGCCCGCATGAGCACGCAGCGCTCCGCGCGCATCGCCGACCAGATCCAGCGCGAGCTGGCCGAGGTCGTGCGCCTCGAGCTGCGCGATCCGCGCGTGGGGCTCGTCACCTTCACCGGTGTCGAGCTCTCGCGCGACCAGTCCCATGCCAAGGTTTTCTTCACCGTGCTCGGCGCCGGCCCCGTCATCGAGGATGCGCTGCATGGCCTGCAGCACGCGGCGGGCTTCCTGCGCTCGCAGCTCGCGCACCGGTTGAGCACGAGATCCGTTCCGGAGCTGCATTTCGCGTTCGACGAATCGGTCGAGCGCGGCATGCGCCTGTCGAAGCTGATCGACGAGGCGGTGGGCCATGCGGCAGCGCCGGCCCCGCCCGCCCCCAAGCCGGAACCCGAAGCGAAGACCGCGCGCCGCCGCGCCAAGCGCTGAGGCGTGGCCCACGAGCTGCCCGCGGGACTGCTGCTGCTGGACAAGCCGCCCGGCTTCTCCTCCACGCAGGCGCTGGCCCGCGCCAAGCGCCTCCTGGGCGCGCGCAAGGCCGGCCACACCGGCACGCTCGATCCCTTCGCCACCGGCCTGCTGCCGCTCGTCTTCGGCGAGGCCACCAAGTTCTCGCGCTTCCTGATCGATGCGGACAAGGCCTACCTCGCCACGCTGCGGCTGGGGATGGAGTCCTCCACGGGCGACACCGAAGGCGAGATCGTGGCGCGCCATGAAGTGCGGGTGGACGCCGGGCAGGTCGAAGCAGCGCTCGCGCGGTTCCGCGGCCGCCAGCAGCAGACGCCGCCCATGCATTCCGCGGTGCGCATCGACGGCCGGCGCCTCTACGAGCACGCCCGCGAGGGGCGCGAGATCGATCGCGCCGCCCGCGACATCGATGTGACCCACCTGGCCAGCGTGGGCCTGGAGGGCGACGTGCTGCGCATCGCCGTAACCTGTTCCAAGGGCACCTACGTGCGCACGCTCGCTGCCGACATCGGCCGGGTGCTGGGCTGCGGCGCCTACCTCACGGCGCTGCGGCGCACCGCCGTGGCCGGCTTCGCGCTCGAAGAGGCCGTCACGCTGGAGCGCCTCGAGGCCGCCGGTGTCGAAGCAGCGCGGGCCTTCCTTCGCCCGCTCGAGGTCCTGGTGGAGGGGCTGCCCCGCTGGGACAGCGCCGCCGAGGAGGCAGGCCGGTTCGCCCACGGCCAGGAAATCGAGTGCGGAGGTGCCGCGCCGGGCGCGGAAATCGCGCTTTTCGGCCCGGGCGGGCGTTTCGTGGGGGTGGGCCGCTGCGAGCAGCCCGGCCGGCTGGCGCCGCTGCGGCTGCTGGCGGGCGCGGGCGCCGAAATCCCCTGATTCGCCTTGGAAATACGCGGGTTTCGCGTTAAAATCGTGAGTTCAACCAAAAAGACACATTTGCAGGATTTTCCGGAGAATTACCCCATGGCCGTCACCACCCAGGACAAGGCGCGCATCGTCGAGCAATACCAGCGCGCACAAGGCGACACGGGTTCGCCCGAAGTGCAGGTCGCGCTGCTCACGGAGCGCATCAACATGCTCTCCGAGCACTTCAAGTCGCACGTCAAGGATTTCCATTCGCGCCGCGGGCTGCTCAGGCTCGTGAGCCAGCGCCGCAGCCAGCTGGATTACCTCAAGCGCAGCAATGTCGAGGCCTATCGCTCGCTGATCGAGCGCCTCGGCCTGCGCAAGTAAGGACACCGCCGGATCCCGGGCCCCGCGACGGCTCCTCACCAGGAGTTGCGCGGGGCCTTGCGCTTTCCGGAGGTCCCTCCACCCGGCACGCCGCACGCCACGCCTGCGCGCGCCACACAACAGGATGACATCGTGAAATCGATCAAGAAGACATTCACCATGGGTCGCCACGAGGTGACGCTGGAGACCGGCGAGATCGCACGCCAGGCCGACGGCGCCGTGCTCGTCACCATGGACGACACCGTGGTGCTCGTGACGTGCGTGGGCCGCAAGGACATGAAGCCGGGCCAGGACTTCTTCCCGCTCACGGTCGATTACCAGGAAAAGACCTACGCGGCCGGCCGCATCCCCGGCGGCTTCTTCAAGCGCGAAGGCCGTCCCAGCGAGAAGGAGATCCTCACCTCGCGCCTCATCGACCGTCCCCTGCGCCCGCTCTTCCCCCACGGGTTCTACAACGAGGTGCAGGTCATCGCGACCGTGCTCTCGATCAATCCCGAAGTCGATTCGGACGTTCCCGCGATGATCGGCGCCTCCGCCGCCGTGACGCTCTCCGGCATCCCGTTCGAGGGCCCCATCGGTGCGGCGCGCGTGGCCTACATCGACGGTGAATACGTGCTCAACCCCACCAAGACCGAGCTCGAGAGCTCCAAGCTCAACCTCGTCGTCGCCGGCACCGAGCAGGCGGTGCTGATGGTGGAGTCGGAAGCGCACGAGCTGTCCGAGGAAGTGATGCTCGGCGCCGTGGTCTACGGCCACGAGCAGATGCAGGCCGCGATCAACGCCATCAACGAGCTCGCCGACGAAGGCGGCAAGGACGACTGGGACTGGGAAGCGGCCCCCCTGGATGAAGCGCTGGTCGAGCGCATCCGCGGCATCGCCGATGCCGAGATCAACGAGGCCTATCGCACCAAGAGCAAGTCGGTGCGTTCCGAGAAGCTGGATTCCGTGAAGGCCAGGCTCCTCGACGAGCTGGTCGTCAATGCCGAGACGCCGGCCGATGGCAACGTGGTGCGCGGCATCCTGAAGGAGATGGAAGCGAAGATCGTCCGCGGCCAGATCCTCAACGGCGAGCCGCGCATCGACGGCCGCAACACCCGCACCGTGCGTCCGATCTCCATCCGTCCCACCATCCTTCCGCGCGTGCACGGCTCCGTGCTCTTCACGCGTGGCGAGACGCAGGCCATCGTCACCACGACGCTCGGCACCGGCCAGGACGAGCAGATCATCGACGCGCTGCAGGGCGAGTACACCGAGCGCTTCATGCTGCACTACAACTTCCCGCCGTTCTCCACCGGCGAGACGGGCCGCGTGGGCTCGCCCAAGCGCCGCGAGATCGGCCACGGGCGGCTCGCCAAGCGCGCGCTCGCCGCGGTGCTGCCGACCAAGGAAGAGTTCGGCTACACGCTGCGCGTGGTCTCCGAGATCACCGAATCGAACGGTTCCTCGTCGATGGCCTCGGTCTGTGGCGGCAGCCTTGCGCTGATGGATGCCGGAGTTCCGATCAAGGAGCACGTCGCCGGCATCGCGATGGGACTGATCAAGGAAGGCAACCGCTTCGCGGTGCTGACCGACATCCTGGGCGACGAGGACCACCTGGGCGACATGGACTTCAAGGTGGCGGGCACCGAAAAGGGCCTCACCGCGCTGCAGATGGACCTCAAGATCGAGTCCATCAACAAGGGCATCATGAAAGTGGCGCTCGACCAGGCGCGCGAGGCGCGCATCCACATCCTGGAGCAGATGAAGCGGGCGATGGGAGGTTCGCGCACCGAACTCTCCAGCTTTGCG
>DATMJE010000271.1:0-5293 GCA_035553995.1 Usitatibacter sp.
CATGTCGGAAGCGGTCTTCGCGATGAACGTGTTCGGGCCGATGCCGATCGAGGTGCGCAGGCATTCGCCGATGTCGGCCGCGAGCCGCTTCTTCACGTCGCGGGCGAGCTTGAGAGCGCGCGCGGGCTCGCGCCAGCGGCCGGTGAGCTCGCAATCCATCTCGTCGATCGAGAGCACCGCGCGCACCGGCACGATCGAGTCGACCACCGCGACCGCGCGATGGTGGTACTCGATGTAGATCTCGTGCCGGGCGATGACGAACTCGATGCCCGGGCACAGCTGCCGCGCGTCGCCGACCTTCGTGCCGGTCTTCACGCCGAAGCGCTTCGCCTCGATGCTCGCCGCGATGCAGACGGTGGTGTCGGCGAGCATCGGCACCACGCCGACCGGACGGCCGCGCAGCCGGGGCTCCACCTGCTGCTCCACGGAGGCGAAGTAGGAGTTGAAGTCGACGAGGAGTGAACGCAGCACGGCGCTATCGGGACACGGGTTGCGGCGGTTCCACGATTATCCGCGTCCCCCGCCGCGGCGGGCGCTGTCTAGGGTTGCCGCGGCATCGAGATCGGCCGGTCCGTGGCCTCCATGAACTTGCGGCGGAAGACGAGGGGATCGGCGATGTTGGGGATGGGAGCGACGGCGGTGCCGGAACCGGAGATGAGGATGGTGCCGTAGTTGAGGATGCGTCCACACACGCCCTGCTCCACGCGCAGGGACTCGACCTTGTCCAGGTTGATCTCGACCGTGTGGCGGCTCACGAAGCCGAACTTGGCGATGACGCGCTTGGTGGTGATCGCGATCTCGGTGGAGCGCATCTTCACCGCGGCGACCAGGAAGCAGACGAGGGCCACGGCCACCACGATGCCGAGCATGATCGCGACATGGCTGGAGTCCAGCGGCACGCTGCGGTCCCGCGCGAAGAACACGATCCCCGCGAGTACCGCCGCCAGCAGCGCGCCGAAGATGAGGAAGGCCGCCTGCGACCACCACGTGAGCCGTGCGCGATGCACGACCTCCTCGCCGGCAATGAGCGAATCCTCGACGTAGTTGGACATCTCAGGCGGCGACGTCGGTGGCTTCGAGGAACGCCTGGGCGACACGCTCGAGCGCGCGCGCATCCGCTTCCGAGAAACGGCCCGGCAGGGGGCTGTCGAGATCGAGCACGCCGCAGAGAACGCCCGCCTTCACGAGCGGGATCACCAGCTCGCTGTTCGAAGCCGAATCGCAGGCGATGTGGCCGGGGAACCGGTGCACATCCGGTACCAGCACGGTACGCCGCTCGCGCGCCGCGGTGCCGCACACGCCGCGCCCGAGCGCGATACGCACGCAGGCGGGCTTGCCCTGGAACGGCCCCAGCACCAGCTCACCACCCTTGTGCCAGTAGAAGCCGGCCCAGTTGACATCCGGCAGCGTGTGGAAAATCAGCGCGGCGAGGTTGGCTGCGTTGGCCGTACGGTCCCGCTCCCCGGCGAAGAGCGCCTGGGCTTGCTGCAGCAGTGCCTCGTGGCGTTCGGCCGCTGTTGCAGCGGAAGCCTGGGTGGGGACAGCGAACATCTTTTCAGCATAGCAGACCGCTTTCCCAGGGCGGGCTACCGCCGGCGCGCGGCGGACCCGGCGGCTTCGGGGGCCCGTTGCGGGCCCCCGATTGCTGCGATCAGCCGGCGGTTTGCGTGTGCTTCTTCGATTTCTTCTTCGTCGACTTCTGGTGCGGCTTCTTCGCCTTGGTGGACTTGCCCGACTTCGGCGTGGCGCTGTCGCCATGGTCCACTTCCACGCGGGCCTGGCCGGGCTGCGCGGGCGCGGCGTTGCCGGTTTGGGCGAGGACGGGCAGGGCCGAGGCGGCCAGGAGGATTGCAAGCAACTTGAGCTTCATTGCGTTTCTTCTCCGTGAAATTGTTCGTGGCGGTGCGAATTATGGAGGCACGAGGCGTCCAGCTCAATCAACGGAACCCGGCCGGGGCGGTTGACGTCTGTCCTGCGGGGCGGTAACGCTGCCGCCGTATAATCGCCCCTCCCGCCGAAGTCCTCATGCACCTCTTCCCCCTGTTGTTGCGCGCCATGCTGCTTACCGCTGCCGTCTCAGTTGCCGCCCAGGCGGCCGATGTCGCCACGCCGCCCGTGGCGGCGAAGAAACCGAAGGTGCTCACCAGGTTCGGTGACCGCCGCGTCGACCCGTATTACTGGTTGCGGGACAAGTCCGATCCCGAGGTGATCGCCTATCTCGAGGCGGAAAACCGCTACACCGAGGCGGTGATGAAGCCGCTCGAGGGCTTCCGCGAGTCGCTCTACAAGGAGATGCTCGCCCGCATCAAGGAAACCGACGAGAGCGTGCCCTACCGGCGCCACGGCTACTGGTATTACCAGCGCGAGGTCGAGGGCCTGCAATACCCGATCTACTGCCGCCGCAAGGGCAGCATGGATGCGCCCGAGGAAGTGATCCTCGACGTGAACGAGCTCGCCAGGGGGCGCAAGTACACGGCCGTGGGCACCTGGGAAGTGAGCCCCGACACCACGAAGCTTGCGTACACCGTTGACTTCACCGGCTTTCGCCAGTACACGCTGCACGTGAAGGACCTCGCATCGGGCGAGCTCCTGCCCGATACCGCGCCGCGCGTGACGTCGCTCGCCTGGGCCGCGGACAGCAGGACGCTCTTCCACGTCGAGGAAGACGAGACCACCAAGCGCAGCTACCGGCTGCAGCGGCAGGTGCTCGGCGGCGACACCACGCCCATCTACGACGAACCCGACGAGCAGTTCGACATCGGCGTGGGCGAGACGCGCAGCGAGCGCTACATCGTCCTGGGCTCCCACAGCAAGGACACCTCCGAGATGCGCGTCCTGCCGGCCGACCAGCCCGACGGCGACTTCCGCCTGGTGGAGAAGCGCAAGGCCGGGCTCGAGTACTACCTCGACCACCACGGCGACGATTTCTACATCCGCACCAACGACAAGGGGCGCAATTTCCGCGTCGTGAGCGCGCCCGTCGCGGACCCGTCGCGGAAGAACTGGCGCGAGGTGCTCGGGCATCGCCCGCTGGTGATGCTCGAGGAGATCGACCTCTTCAGGGACTACTGGGTCGCGGTGGAGCGCGACAAGGGCCTGCTGCGCATGCGCGTGACCGAGTTCGCGAGCGGCAAGTCGCACTACATCGATTTCGACGAGGCGGTGTACACCGCGCATCCCGGCATCAACTACGAGTTCGACACGCAGCAACTGCGCTTCGTGTACGAGAGCCTGGTCACGCCGCGCTCGTGGTATCGCTACGACATGGCGGAGCGCACGCGCGAGCTGCTCAAGCGCCAGCCCGTGCTCGGCGGCTACGACCCGGACGATTACGCCTCGGAAGCGCTGATGGCGGTGGCGAAGGACGGCACGCGCGTCCCGATCTCGCTCGTGTACCGCAAGTCGCTGCGCACGAAGGGGCCGCAGCCGCTGCTGCTCTACGGGTACGGCTCCTACGGCGTGCCGATCGACCCGACCTTCCGCTCCTCGCGCATCTCGCTGCTCGACCGCGGGATGATCTTCGCCATCGCCCACATCCGCGGCGGCGGCGACCGCGGCAGGCTCTGGTACGACGACGGCAAGCTGATGAAGAAGAAGAACACGTTCACCGACTTCATCGCCTGCGCCGATTCGCTCGTGCGGCGCAAGTACACCGCGCCCGACCGTCTCGTGATCCAGGGCGGCAGCGCGGGCGGCCTGCTGATGGGCGCGGTCGTGAACATGCGCCCCGACCTTTTCAAGGCGGTGGTCTCGCAGGTGCCGTTCGTGGACGTGATGACGACGATGCTCGACGCATCGCTGCCGCTCACCGTGGGCGAATACCTCGAGTGGGGCAATCCGAACCAGCCGCGTGCCTACAAGTACATGCGCTCGTACTCGCCGTACGACAACCTCGCGAAGCGCGCGTATCCGTCGATGCTGGTCGAGACGTCGCTCAACGACAGCCAGGTGATGTACTGGGAGCCCGCCAAGTACGTGGCGAGGCTGCGCACGCTCAAGACGGATGACAACCCGCTGCTGCTGAAGACCATCATGGAGGCGGGGCACGGCGGGGCATCGGGCCGCTACGACGCGCTGAAGGAGCTCGCCTTCACGTACAGCTTCATCCTCGACCAGGCGGGACTGGCGCACTGACGGCTTGGGCAACCTGCAACTCTTCGTCGCCTGCGTCGCCATCTGGGGATCGACGTGGATCGCGATCACGTTCCAGCTCGGCCGCGTGGCACCCGAGGCGAGCGTGTTCTATCGCTTCCTGCTCGCGGCCCTGTTGCTGTTCGCCTATTGCACCCTACGACGGCTGCCCCTGCGGTTCGATGCGCGCCAGCACGGGTGGCTGGCCCTCCTCGGGCTCACGATGTTCAGCATCGGCTACATCCTGGTGTATTACGCCGAGCAGCACGTGGTCTCGGGGCTCGTGGCCGTGGGTTATTCGGCCAGCCCGCTGCTGGCACTCATCGGCATGCGCCTCTTCTTCGGCACGCCGATGTCGCCAACGCTCATCGCGGGCTCGGTCATCGGCATGCTCGGGATCGCGCTCGTGTACTCGCCGGAGTTCGCCGCGCTGCAGGGCAACCAGGCAACGGCGGCCGGCGCGATCTACACGGCGCTCGCGGTGCTGATCTCCACTCTGGGCGCCATGGTGGCGCACCGCAACCACGAGGCGGGACTGCCGCTGTGGCAATCGATGGCCTGGGCCATGTTCTACGGCTCGCTCATCGCGCTGGCCGTCACGGTGGGTGCGGGCGAGACGCTCGCCTTCGAGGCGAGCTGGCCGTATGTGCTGTCGCTGGCCTACCTCGCCGTGTTCGGCTCGATCATCGCGTTCGCGGGCTACCTCACCCTGCTCAGGCGCGTGGGCGCAACGCGGGCGGGCTACATCGGCGTCATGGTGCCGATCGTGGCGCTGCTGATGTCCTCGCTCTTCGAGCACTTCCGCTGGCACGCGATCACCGTCGCCGGAATCGGCGTGACGGTCCTGGGCAACGTGATCATCCTGCGGCGCAAGTAGGCCCTTGGGGCGGCATTTGGCAAGGTTTCTGCAGGCCGCCAGGCAGTATATTGGAGGCGTCGTGGTTCCATGTCCTCCATAGCCCTCTTTCCGGAGCGCACGCCGGCGACGCGCAACCTGTGGATTGCCGTCGCGCTGTCGCTCACGATCCACCTCCTGGTGCTCCTGGTCGCGCCGAAGCCCCGTTACGACGAGCTCGGCCCGCGCCGCGACGACCAGCCCCTGCGCGTCGATATCATCCCGCAGGAGATCGCGCCGCGCTCGGTGGAGACGCCGCCCGCGCCC
>DATMJE010000272.1:0-3183 GCA_035553995.1 Usitatibacter sp.
CTCGAAGTGGTCGAGCTGCTCGAACTTCTTCTCCATCCGGTTGAGCACCTGGTCCTGCACCTGCTGCGCGGTGGCACCCGGCCAGATGACGATGGCGGTCATCGAGGGCACGGAGAAGTTCGGGTCCTCGAGCTGGCCCAGCCGCGTGAAGCCGACGCCGCCGGCGATCGCGATCACGAGGATGAGGAACAGGACGATGGCGCGATGTCCCAGCGCCCACTGGGTGAGGTTGAACGACTTCATCGCGAGGCCTGCCTTGTGGCGGATTCGGAAGCAGCGGACGGCGACAGCGCCACCTTCAGTCCGGGCGCCATCTTCTGCACGCCGGCGGCTACAACGAGGTCGCCGGGGGCGGGCCCCGAAACGAGCACCTCCTCGTTGCGATAGCCGTGCACCGTCACGCGCACGAGATCGACGCTGGCGCCGCCATCGTTAGTACCCTTGCGCGCGACCCACACCGCGGGCTGGCCATCGGCCTGCGTGATCGCTGCCGAGGGCAAGGCCGCCGTCGAGCCCTTCGCTCCCGGATACTCGACGAACAACGTGGCCGTGGCGCCGAGCGGCAGCGCGTGCGCCGCGGTGGGCTTGAGACGCGCCCGATACGTGCGTGTCTGCGCCGCGGCCTGCGGCGAGAGCTCCCGCAGCGTCACGTCGAATTGCGTGTCGGGCGCGCTTGCGAGCGAGGCCTTGTAGCGCGCGGACTTGAACGCCGCGAGCTGGTCTTCCGGAACGTCGACCACGACCTCGGGCTCGAGCTCGTTCGAGACGGAGACGACCGGGGCGCCCTCGGCGACCACCTGCCCGACCTCGAACTTGACGGCGGTCACGACGCCGCCTTGCGACGCGCGCAGCACCGTGTAGGCGAGCCGGTTGCGGGCGATGTCGAGCTCCTTCGCCTTCGCGTCGGCCGCGGCCTTCGTGGTGCGCGCCTGGCTGTCGGCGCGCTCCTCGTCGGAGACGCTCACCGAGCCGTCCGACTCGAGTGCGGCGAGGCGCTTGCGGTCCGACTCGGCCTGCGCGGCCTGCGCGGTCGCCGCCACGAGCTGCTGCCGCGCGCCCTCCTCGGCGAGCCGGTAGTCGTTGTCGTCGAGCACGGCGATCACATCGCCCTGGCGCACGGCCTGGCCGACCTCCACCGAGCGCTTCACGACCTTGCCGCCCACCCGGAAGGCCTGGTCGACTTCGTGGCGTGCGCGCACCGTGCCGACGTAGCGATTCCTGTCGGCGGCGTTCTCGTAGCGGACTTCCGTCGTGCGGACCGCGCGGAGCGGCTCGACGGGGGGCTTGTGGGTGCACGCGCCCACGAAGGCGGCGAGCGGCAACGCGATGCAGGCAGCGGCGAAATGATGGTTCACGGTCGTCCTCATGTGCTGGATCTGGAATCGGTCTCGAATACCTGCCAGCCGCCGCCGAGCGCCTTGTAGAGCTGGACGCTGTCGAGCAGGAGCTGGGTGTCGCTGTCATTGGCCCCGAGCCGCGCGGAGAGCTCGGCCCGTTGCGCGTCGAGCAGCGGCAGCAGGTCGATCTGGCCCCTCTGGTAGAGCGAGCGGGCGTGGCCGAGCGCGGCGACGGCCGCTTCGGCCGACGAGTGCAGGGACTGGGCACGCTCACGCTCGGAGCCGAGTGTCACGAGCGCGTTCTCCACGTCCTCGAGCGCGCTCACCATCGCCGACTCGTAGCGGATGGCCGCTTCCTTCTGCGCGCTCTCGGCCATGTCGTTGATGGCCTGGGTGCGGCCGGCGTTGAATAGCGGCATCGCCAGCAGCGCGGCGGCGTTGGTGAACCGCGCGGCGCCGAGCGAAGCGCCGTTCACGCTGATGCTTTCGCGGCCGAAAGCGGCGCCGAGGAAGAGCCGCGGGAACCACTCCGCGGCCGCCTGCTGCCGCCGCGCGTTCGCCGCTTCGAGCTGCGCCTGCGCCGCGAGCACGTCGGGCCTGCGCTGCAGCAGCGTCGCGGGTTGCCCGGCACGCGTGGGCGGCACGGCCGTGTCACCGCCGTAGGGAACGATGCTCGCCGCGTTGAAGGCCTGGTCGCCGATGAGCACCGCGATGCGATGGCGCGAGACCGCGGCGACCGTCTCCAGCGGCGGGATCGCCGCGTGCGCGCGTGATGCGTCGGCCTGCGCGCGCTCGACGTCGAACGGCGTGGCGAGCCCGGCGCGCTCGCGCGCCTTCACCAGGCGCAGCGTCTCGTCCTGTGCCGCCGAGATGGCGCGCACGGTGTCGAGCTGCCTGAGCGCCCCGGCGAGCGTGAAGTAATTGGTGGCGACGTCGGTCAGCACGAGCAACCGCACGCCGCGCGCCGCGTCCTCGGTCGCGAGGGCTTCGGCCTTCGAAGCGGCAGCGCCGGCCCGCAGGCGCCCGGAGATATCCACTTCCCACGAGACATCCACTGCCGCGGAGCCCGACTTGAGCTCCGGCCACGACTGCTGGCGCTGCGAGTCGAAGCCGTTCCTGAGGTCGAAGCCGCTGCCGCTCACGCCGACCTGCGGATAGAGCCACGAACGGCTCACCTTCTCGCCGGCGCGCGCGGCCCTCACGCGCTCCGCGGCCATCTTCACGTCGCGGTTTTCGTAAGCGGCCTTTCGCAGCAGCGTTGAGAGAACAGGATCGCGATAGCTGTCCCACCAGGCCGCCTCGGGCTCCTGTTCCTGCGGCTGCGCCTGGGCGAAGCGCGGCGGAGTGTCGAGCTGCGGATGCAGCGAGGGCGTGGCACATCCGGCGGCCAGGAGGGCCAACGGCACCGCGATCGCGAGCGTTGAAAGACGGAGATTGAATGAGGGCATGTGAGCCTGCACGTGGGTCATGGAATCCGGATTTCGCGCAGGTCGCTGGCGAGCGACTCGACCAGCTCCTTCCCGGAAGCGAAATCGCATTGCCGGCCGGTGACGACGTTCTCCAGCCTTCCGGCGAGCGCCCCGGGTGCGGCGTCGCCACGCACCTTGATCACGTACGTGCGCCGGCTGGGAAACTTGGTTTCGGACTTCAGGGTCATTGCGTTCGCCTCGCGGATGCGGATGGAAGCCAGCGTACGGGTGCGCCACTCGCAAGTCGGCAGCGAAAGGTCCACGTTCGGTCTCGATTGCAGCGTTGGTGCGTCCGGGTCCCGAGGGCCGCGCGTATGATCGGCAGATCGCTGGCCCTCGAGGATTCGATGACGCAAGCCACGAGGCCACCGCCCGCT
>DATMJE010000273.1:0-8049 GCA_035553995.1 Usitatibacter sp.
AGCGGAAGCGAGCGCCGCAGAGCAGGCGAAAGCCCGCGCCGAGGCGCAAGCGGACGTCGCACGCTGCGAGCGCGAGCGCACCGCAGCCCAGGCCGCCGCGCGCGCGCAAGCTGCACGCCGCACGGCCGAAGAACAGCAGGCGCTTGCCCGGGCGCAGGAAGCGCATGACGAAGCGATGGCCGCCCAACGCGCGCACGCCGAACGCGTCGCCACCGAGGAGGCCTTGGACGCCATCGCGCGTCGCACGCTCGCCACCGAGGAAGCCGCTGCGGAAAACGCGCGGAAGGCCGCGCAGGCTGCGATGTCCGCGGCGCGCGCCGCCGAGCGCCGCGCCCAGCGCGAGGAGGAGCTGGCCGAGGCGGTCGAGCGGCGCCTCGCGGCCGAGGAAGCGGCCGCGCACGCGCGGCAGGATCGCGAAGAGACGCGCTTGCGCGAGCACGCCGCGGTGCGCGAGCGGCGCGCGGGCGAAGCGGCCTTGCGCAATGTACGCGCCAGCCGCATCGTGCGTGCCTGGAGCCGGCATCGCGTGGCAGCCGGCGCCAGCGCGCTCGCCGTCGTCGCGTTCATGGCCGGCACGCTCATGCCCGCCAGGGTGGACCCGCCGGCGGCCGGCAGCGCCACAGGCGTACCGACGCTGCGCCTCGACTACGAGCTGCGCACGCCGGTCAATCCAGCGCGCCAACGGTAACTGCGTGGCGCGGTCAAGCGTCGGTCCGGTGCGGACCCTCGCGCCGCGGAACCCGCTCAGCCCTCGAACGGATGGCGCAGCACGATCGTCTCCTCGCGGTCCGCACCGGTGGAGATGATCGCGATGGGCGCGCCCGCGAGCGCTTCGAGGCGCTTCAGGTACTTCTGCGCATTGGCGGGCAGCGCATCGAACGATTTCACCCCCACGGTGCTTTCCTTCCAGCCGGCGTGCTCCTCGTAGATCGGCTCGCAGATGGCGAGCGCCTCGGCGCCGACGGGCAGGATGTCGCGCGTCCCGGAGCCCACGCGATAGCCGACCGCCACGCGCACGATGTCGAGGCCGTCGAGCACGTCGAGCTTGGTGATGCAGATGCCGGTGAGGCCGTTGATCTCCACCGCGCGCTTGAGCGCCGCCGCGTCGAACCAGCCGCAGCGGCGCGGGCGCCCGGTGACGCTGCCGTACTCGTTGCCCTTCACGCGCAGGTGCTCGCCCACCTCGTCGTCCAGCTCCGTGGGGAACGGTCCCGAGCCCACGCGCGTGGCATAGGCCTTCGCCACGCCGAGGATGTAGTGGAGCTGTCCCGGCCCCACGCCCGCGCCGGCGGAGGCCTGTCCCGCGACGCAGTTGGAGGACGTCACGTACGGATAGGTGCCGTGGTCCACGTCGAGCAATGCCGCCTGCGCGCCCTCGAAGAGGAGGCTGCGGCCGGCGCGGATGAGCGCGTTCACCTCGCCCGATACGTCCGCGACCATCGGCTTCAGGCGCTCCGCATACGCGAGCGTATCGTCGAGCGTCTTCTGGAAATCGACCGTCTGCGCCTTGAAGTAGTTGCGCAGCACGAAGTTGTGGTAGTCGAGCACCTCGCCCAGCTTGGCGGCGAAGCGCTCGCGCGCGTAGAGGTCCTGCACGCGGATGGCGCGCCGCGCGACCTTGTCCTCGTACGCCGGGCCGATGCCGCGGCCGGTGGTGCCGATCTTGGCCTCGCCCTTGGCGAGCTCGCGCGCCTGGTCGATGGCGACGTGGTGCGGCAGGATGAGCGGCGCGGCTTCCGAGATGCGCAGCTGGTTGGCGACGTCGATGCCCACGCGCTCGAGCTCGTCCATCTCGGTGAGCAGCGCCTCGGGCGAGACCACGACGCCGTTGCCGATGAAGCACTTCACGCCCGCGTGCAGGATGCCCGAGGGAATCAGCCTCAGGATCGTCTTGCGGCCCTTGATCACCAGCGTGTGGCCGGCGTTGTGCCCGCCCTGGAAGCGCACCACGCCGTCGACGTGGTCGGTGAGCCAGTCGACGATCTTGCCCTTGCCCTCGTCGCCCCACTGCGTGCCGATGACGACTACGTTACGTGCCATTTGCCATCCTTCATCTCGAGCCGCCGGTCGCAGCCCAGCTCGTTGCGATGCGCCTCGTGGCCGGGAAGGTCGACGACCACCGTCTCTCCCGCCGCACGCAGGCGCGCGATTTCCTGTTCGAGGGCGGCATCGCCTGCCGCAGGTGCGAGGATTCCCCCACGCCTCGCGGGCGCCGCGCCCAAGGCCGCCAGCTGCCGCAGGTCCATGGTGAACCCGGTGGCGGGCCGCGCGCGCCCGAAGCTGCGCCCGACCTCGTCGTAGCGGCCGCCGCGCGCGATCGCGTCGGGACTGCCGGGCGCGAACGCCGCGAAGACGAGGCCGCTTTCATAGTTGAAGCCGCCCAGCTCGGCGAGGTCCACGGAGACCTCGACGCCCGGCGCACGGCATTGCGCGGCGAGGCGCTCGAGCGCATCGAGGGCAGCCACGATGCGCGGCTGCTGCGGCAGCTCGCGGCGCGCGCGCGCAAGCACCTCGGTGCCGCCGTTCATCGTGGTGAGCGAAGCGACCGCGGTCCCTCCCAGCTCCTGCGCGGCCGGCGCGTCCTTCTGCTGCACGGCGTCGAAGAGGGTCTCGGCATCCTCCGCGCTGCGGTCCGCGCCCTCGACCAACGCGCGATAGACGCCGGGATGGCCCAGGTCGATGTGCAACGGCCCGATGCCCGCGGCCTTGAGCGCGTCGATCATGAGCCGCACGATCTCCACGTCCGCCTCGATGCCGGCATGGCCGTAGAGCTCGGCGCCGATCTGGATCGGCTCGCGCATCTTGGTCATGCCCGCGGGCACGGTATGCAGCACGCTGCCGCAATAGCAAAGGCGCGTGACACCCTGGCGGTTCAGCAGGTGCGCATCGATGCGCGCCACCTGCGGCGTGTGGTCCGCGCGCACGCCGAGCATGCGGCCGGAGAGCTGGTCCACGAGCTTGAAGGTGGCGAGGTCGAGGTCGCGGCCCGTGCCCGAGAGCAGCGACTCGAGGTACTCGAGCAGCGGCGGGGCCACGAGCTCGTAGCCGTGGCGCTCGAAGAGGTCGAGGATGGCGCGACGCAGGCGCTCGATGGCGCGCGCCTCGGCGGGGAGCACGTCCTCGATGTGCTCGGGAAGGAGCCAGCGGCGCATCGGCTAGCCCGCGAGGAAGAGCAGCACGAGGCCCGCCACCATCGAGCCCAGGCCGATGAAGCGAAGCTGCCCGTCGGTGAGCTCGGCGATGCGGCGCATGGCCTCGCGCCAGGTGCGCGGGGCCGTGAACGGCAGGATGCCTTCGATGACGAGCATGAGAGCGAACGCGACGACGATGCCGCCCATGAACGCTATTTGCCGCGGCCCGGGCTCTTGAGGTACTTGAAGAAATCCGACGAGGGGTCGAGCACCATCACGTCGCTCTTGTTGCGCAGGCTCTGGCGGTACGCCTCCATGCTGCGGTAGAAGCTGAAGAACTCCGGGTTCTTCTCGAAGGCCTCGGCGTAGATGCGCGAGGCCTGGGCATCGCCCTCGCCCTTGATGCGCTGCGCGTCGCGATACGCCTCGGCGACCGTCACCTGCCGCTGGCGGTCCGCATCGGCCATGATCTTTTCCTTCTCCGCCTGGCCGGTGGCGCGCAGCTCGTTCGCCACGCGCTTCCTTTCGGATTCCATGCGGCGATAGACGTCGGAGGAGATCTCGGGCACGAGGTCCACGCGCTTCAACCGCACGTCGACCACTTCCACGCCGATGCCGCGCACGTCCTTGTCCACCTTCTCGCCCACGGTGGTCATGATGTGCTGGCGCTCGCCGGAGACCACGTCGTGCACGGTGCGACGCGCGAATTCCGCGCGCAGCGCGTCGTTCACGGTCTGCGCGATGCGCGACTCGGCCATGAGCGGATCGCCGCGCACCGAGACGTAGTACTGCTTCACGTCGATCACGCGCCACTTCACGAAGGAATCGACCAGCACGTTCTTGTTCTCGGACGTGAGGAAGCGCTCCGCGTCGCGCGAATCGAGCGTCTGGATGCGGGTGTCGTAGAGCTTGTAGTCCTGCAGCAGCGGCACGCGGAAATACAGCCCCGGGTCCGTCTGCACGGCGATGACCTCGCCCAGCTGGAACTTGATCGCGGCCTTGCGCTGGTCGATCGTGTACATGCTCATGGCGAGCACGAGGAGCACGACGGCGATGGCCACGATGGTGAAGGCGCTGGCGCGTCTCATCGTCCGGCCTCCCGGTCACGCGAGCGCAGGGCGTCGCGCCGCGAAGTGGTCGCATCGGCGGGCGCCGGCGCGCTCGCTTCCGGCACGGAAGAGGTGCGCGGCGTGGCGTCCACCGGCGGCTGGATCGGCACGGTAGAGGCGCTCAGCTGGATCAGCTTGTCGATCGGCAGGTAGAGCAGGCTCTGGCCGCTCTTCTGGTCGATGATCACCTTGCTGGTGGAGCCCAGCACCTGCTGCATCGTCTCGAGGTAGATGCGCTCGCGCGTGACCTGCGGCGCCTTCTCGTACTCGCCGAGCACCTGGCGGAAGCGCGACGCATCGCCCTGCGCGGTGGAGACCACGCTCTGGCGGTAGCCGTTGGCTTCCTCCATGAGGCGCGCGGCCACGCCACGCGCCTTGGGCACGACGTCGTTCGCGTACGACTGGCCCTCGTTCTTGAAGCGCTCGCGGTCCTGGCCCGCGCGCACCGCGTCGTCGAACGCGGCCTGCACCTGCTCGGGCGCCTGCACGTTCTGCAGGTTCACGGTGGTCACGTTGATGCCGGTCTTATAGCGGTCGAGGATCTGCTGCATGATGACCTTCACGCGCGCGGCGACATCGCTGCGGCCCTGGTTCAGCACGAAGTCCATCTTGCTCTTGCCGACGATCTCGCGGATGGCGGTCTCGGCGGCCTGCAGCACGTTGTCGTCGGGGTTGCGGTTGTTGAAGAGGTAGTCCTCGGCGCTCTTCAGCGTGTACTGGATGGCGAACTGCACGTCGACGATGTTCTCGTCGTCCGTGAGCATCAGCGCTTCCTGCGGCTGCTTGTTCTTCGGGTTGCCGCGGTAGCCCACCTCCACGGTGCGCACGCCCGAGACGTTCACGATCTCGACCGATTCCACCGGATAGGGCACGTGCCAGCGCGGCCCGGGCATGGTGGTCTCGAGGTAGCGGCCGAGGCGCAGCACCACGCCGCGCGTGCCTTCCTGGACGATGTAGAAGCCGCTCGCGAGCCACACCGCGATGATCAGCAAAATGATGAAGATCACGCCGCCGCCGACGGCGTTGCCCATGCCGCGGCCGCCACCGCCGGTGCTACCGGGCGGGCGCGTCTTGAAGCCCAGCAGCCCGGCGATCTTCTGCTGCGCCTTGCGCAGGATCTCGTCGAGATCGGGCGGACCTTCGTTGTTCTTCTTTCCCCATTGGGGATCGTTCGGAGGCATCTCGGGGACAGACCCTGGTTACTGGTCGATGGGAATGGAATCGGGTTGCTTCGAAGGCCCTGGAGCGGTCACGCCGCCGTCGCAAGGCCCGACGCCGCATCGCGTGCGGCCTGCGCAAGCGCCTCGCGCAGCGCGTCGATGCCCGCGCCGGTGAACGCACTTACCTTGATATTCAAGATCTTACCATACGACTCGCGCACGATCTCCGGAGCCATGCCGGGCACACGGTCGATCTGGTTGAGGATCAGGATCTGGGGCACGTCTGCAGCGCCGATTTCGGCGAGCACGGCGTTGACTGCTTCCACCTGCTCTTCGCGCTGCGGGCTCGAGACATCGACCACGTGCAGCAGCAGATCCGCCTGGATCGCTTCCTCCAGTGTCGCGCGGAATGCGTCCACGAGCGTGTGCGGGAGGTCGCGGATGAATCCCACCGTATCCGAGAGCGCGATGGAAGCGCCCTCGCCCAGGTAGACGCGCCGCGTGGTGGTATCGAGCGTCGCGAAAAGCTGGTCCGCCGCATACGCTTCCGCACGCGACAGGCGATTGAAGAGGGTGGACTTGCCCGCGTTGGTGTAGCCCACCAGCGCCACGCGGAAGATGCCGCTGCGCGTGCGGCCGCCGCGCTGCGTGGCACGGATGCGCGCCGACTTGCGCAGCCGTTCCTTCAGCTTCTTCACGCGCTCGCCGATCATGCGGCGGTCGAGCTCGATCTGCTTCTCGCCCGGGCCGCCGGTCTTGCCGAGGGAGCCGCGCTGCCGCTCGAGGTGGGTCCAGCCGCGCACGAGGCGCGTGGAAAGGTGCTCGAGGCGTGCCAGCTCGACCTGCAGCTTGCCTTCGCTGGTGCGCGCACGCTGCGCGAAGATATCGAGGATCACGTCGGTGCGATCGAAGACGCGCACCTCGCGGCCATCCTCCGACAGGGCGCGCTCGAGGTTGCGCACCTGTCCCGCCGACAGCGCCTGGTCGAACACGACAGAGTGCGCTTCGTGCATGCGCACGGCCGCGAGGATCTCCTCCACCTTGCCGGAGCCCGCGAAGGTCTTCGCATCCGGACGGTCGCGGCGGCCGCGGACCACCTCGACCACCTGCGCGCCGGCGCTATCCACCAGGCGAGCGGCCTCCTCGGCCCGGTCATCCTCCTGCCGAGGCGGGCCGATGTCGAGGCTTACGAGGACCGCGCGGGGGCGCTCAGGCTTCCTGCGAGTGCTCAAGCGGTACGGTCACCGGGCGCGCCGGGACCACCGTGGAGATGGCATGCTTGTACACCATTTGCGTCACGGTGTTCTTCAGGAGGACGACGTACTGGTCGAAGGATTCGATCTGCCCCTGGAGCTTGATGCCGTTCACGAGGTAGATGGAGACCGGCACGTGTTCCTTGCGCAACGTGTTGAGGAACGGGTCTTGTAGCAATTGGCCCTTGTTGCTCATTGTTCTGCCCCTTTTGTAATTCGGGTTTCCCGGTCTACGCCGGGCCGTCGCCTGCTTACGGGGAACTTTACTGGAAAGCGGAGCTTATCGCCAACCGCTGGCACAAAGGACAGCGCAGTCACCCCTCCGGTTCCGGCACGCGGCCGGCACCAAGGGGCAAACCACGTGGACGCCCGGATTATTCCGTGATTCAACCATAACGGCGCTTGGAGATGATCTTGCGGCGCCGTCGCTGGGCGTCCTCCTTCTCCGTGAGCGGGCGCGTGCGCCCCTCGAACGGGTTCTTGCTCGACCGGAGCTCGATGCGCATGGGCGTGCCCTTCAGCTTGAAGACCTTGCGGAAGGTGTTCTCGAGGTAGCGCTTGTACGGCGCCTTCACCCCGTCGAGCCCCGAGCCGTGGATCACCACGATGGGCGGGTTGGAGCCGCCCTGGTGCGCATAACGCATCTTCGGGCGGAAGCGCCCCGCCTTGGGCGGCTGCTGCTGCTCGATCGCGGCCTGCAAGGCTCGCGTCAGGCGCGGCGTCGAAAGCTTGGCCATGGTCGCGGCGAAAGCGCCGTCGACGGCTTTCAGCAGCGCGGGCACGCCGTTGCCCTGCAACGCCGAGATCGAGACGAACTCGGCGAAGTCGAGGAAGAGCAGCTTGCGCTCCAGGTCCGACTTCACGTCCTTGCGCTTGTCGGCGTCCACGGCATCCCACTTGTTCACGGCGATCACGAGCGCGCGGCCGGCCTCGAGGATGTAGCCCGCGATGTGGGCGTCCTGCTCGGTGATCTGGTCGGCGGCGTCCACGACGAGTACCACCACGTTCGCGCGCTCGATCGCCTGCAGCGTCTTCACCACCGAGAACTTCTCCACCGCCTCGAACACCTTGCCCTTGCGGCGGATGCCCGCGGTGTCGACGAGCGTGTAGCGCCGGCCGTCCCAGTCGAGCTCGACCTCGATCGCATCGCGCGTGGTGCCGGGCTCGTCGAACGCGATCACGCGCTCTTCGCCCAGCAGGCGGTTCACGAGCGTGGACTTGCCGACGTTGGGACGTCCGACGATCGCCACGCGCGGATGGTCGGGGATTTCTTCCTCTTCCTCGGGCTCGGGGAATTTCGCGAGCGCGTCCTCGATCAGCTGGCGCACGCCGTCGCCGTGCTCGGCGGAGATCGCGATGGGGTCTCCGAGTGCCAGCTCGTGGAATTCCGCGGTGA
>DATMJE010000274.1:0-7368 GCA_035553995.1 Usitatibacter sp.
ATGCGCTTTCCCGTCGCAGCGAAGACGGCATTCGTCAGCGCCGGCATGACGCAGGAGGTCCCGGGCTCGCCGATGCCGCCCGGGGCTTCAAGGCTTTTGACAAGATCCACGTCGATGGGCGGCGTCTCGCTCATGCGCAGCACGCGGTAATCGCCGAAGTTGGTCTGCTCGACGCGGCCGTCCTTGAGCGTGATCTCGCCGTACAACGCCGCCGAGAGGCCGAATACGATGCCGCTCTCCATTTGCGCCCGTATCGTGTCCGGATTTACCTGGACGCCGCAGTCGACCGCACACCAAATGTGGGTCGGTGTGACTTCGCCTTCCTTGCCGACCGCCACCTCGACCACCTGTGCGATGAAGCTGCCGAACCCGATGCACAACGCGATGCCGCGGCCGTGGCCCCTGGCCAGGGGCGTGCCCCAGCCCGCGTTCCGCGCCGCGACCTGGAGCACGTTCATCGCACGCGGATTCTTCTCGAGGAGCGCGATCCGGTACGCGAGCGGATCCTTTCCGGCGGCCGTGGCGAGCTCGTCCATGAAGCTCTCGACGACGAATGTGGCGTGCGTCACGCCGACGCCACGCCAGAAGGCGGTCCCGATGCCGGGCGGCTCCTGCTGTACCCAGTCCACGTAGCAATGCGCGAATCCGTAGGGCTGGTCCCTCGATCCGTCGACGGCATCGGGATCAATGCCGTCCTTGATCCACTGGGGCTGGTAGCGCGCGACGATGGACGAGCCGGTGATGCGATGCCACCAGGCGAAGGCATTGCCGTGCTCGTCCAGGCCAGCGCTCAAGCGGTCGTAGTAGTACGGCCGATACATGTCGTGCTGGATGTCTTCCTCGCGGGTCCAGATGACCTGCAGCGGACCCTCGACGTGGCGCGCTATCTGGACGGCACGCACGGTGCCGTCGTAGTCGAGGCGTCGGCCGAAGCCGCCGCCGAGCAGGTGGTTGTGCACGCGCACCTGCTCGCGTTGCAGACCCGTGAGCTTCATGACCGCCGTTTGTGTGAAGCCTGGAACCTGAGTGCCGACCCAGATATCACAGGACGTCGGCGTGAAGTGGACAGTGCAGTTCATCGGCTCCATGGCGGCGTGCGCGAGGAACGGCTGCTTGTAGACGGCATCGATGCGCTTTGCGGCCTTGCCGATCGAGGCCAGGGCATCTCCGTCGTTGCGGGCGATCGCGCCCGCCTTGTGCGACGCGGTCGAAAGCTGGGCGACGACGTCAGCGGTCGAGACCTTTGCGTTGGCGCCGGGATCCCACTGGGGCGCGAGCGCCTCCAGGCCCTTCTTCGCAGCCCAGGTGTGGATGGCGACGACGGCCACGGCGTCATCGAGTCGAACGACCTGCGTGACGCCCGGCACCGCCTTCGCTTTCGCGTCGTCGGCTGAGAGGAGCCTCCCGCCGAACGTGGGCGACTGCGCGAGGAGGGCGAACTTCATTCCCGGGAGCCGTGTATCGATGCCGTAGCGCGCGCTTCCGTCGACCTTGCCCGACGTATCGAGGCGCCGGTGTGGCGTGCCGATCAACCGGAAGGTCGATGGATCCTTCAACGGGACTTCGTCCGGCACGGGCAGCATCGCGGCCGCATCCGCAAGGGAGCCGTAGCCCAGCTTGCGGCCGGTCGCGGCGTGCACCACGGTGCCTTCGGCGGCCGTGCAGCTCGCGGGATCCACGTTCCAGCGCTGTGCCGCCGCCGCGACGAGCATCGTGCGTGCGGTAGCCCCAGCGCGGCGAAGCGGGACATAGGTGCCGCGGATCGACGTGGAGGCTCCGGTGATCTGGGCCCCGAGCATCGGATTCGCATACACCTTGTCGTCGGGTGGTGAGTGCTCGATGACGACCTTGCCGACGTCGACCTCGAGCTCCTCCGCGATCAGCATCGGCAGCGACGTGTACGTGCCTTGTCCCATTTCGATCACGGGCATCACGAACGTGACCTCGCCGGAGCGCTCGATGCGCAGGAATGCGTTCGGCGCGAATGGAGCGTCGGTCGTGAGGTCATCGCTCACCTTGGCGGAAGCAGGGAGGCCGAAGCCGATCAGGAGCCCGCCGCCGATCGCGCCTGCCGCACTGACCTTGAGGAACTCGCGACGGGACAGGCTCATCGTTGTTCCCCCCCACCCGAGGCGTGCTTGATGGCGGCGCGAATGCGCAGGTACGTGCCGCACCGGCAGATATTTCCTGACATGGCATCGTCGATGTCCGCATCGCCGGGCCGGGGCTTCCGCGAGAGAAGGGCAGCGGCGGACATGATCTGCCCCGACTGACAGTAGCCGCACTGCGGCACGTCGAGCGCGAGCCAGGCGGACTGGATCTTCTTGCCAGCGTCTGTCGCCCCGATCGCCTCGATGGTCGCTATATTCCTTCCCACGGCAGCGGACGCCGGCGTGATGCAGGAGCGCGTGGGTTGACCGTCGATGTGGATGGTGCAGGCGCCGCAAAGGCCCCGCCCGCAACCGAACTTCGTGCCGGTCATGTTCATGACATCGCGCAAGGCCCACAAAAGCGGCATGTCCCCGGGAATGTCCACGCCGTGGGTCGTCCCGTTGATGGTCAGCATGATCATTGGCTCGCCTCCTGCGACGTCGAGCCCCATCTCACCAGAACACGCCTTCCGCAACTATTAGACGATGGTGTCGGCAAGGCTGCGCCGCCGGCAGGCATGAAGCATTGGTATTGGCGAATACCTTGGTGGGATGGAGGCGGCGCTGCGGATTTGTTCTCATCGCCGCATGCTCATGCTTGCCCGCTTCGCGTTCGGCCGCATCCTCCTCCATCTTCTCGCGATGGCAGGAGACCGCTGCTATCGTTTCCACGGCGCGGGCATCGCACGCGAGCTTCGGCGCGCGTTCGGATGGACCGCGCGGCTGCGGGACTTGAACGCGCGCATGCTGGGTGCGATGGCCGATCACCTGTCGCGTCCGCTGGGTGTGCTGCCGCCCGGGGCTGCGTCGTCGAGGCCGACATCGCCGAGGGCGTGAGGACGATTCGCCTGTCCGGGCTGAACGCCATGGAGTTCCGCGTGTTGCGGCCCGGCCTCGACGATACCGGTTGTTCGACGCGGACGCGACGTCGCGGTGGCCCGTGCATTGGTATCGCCCGATACCATCGTGGAATCGATCGACCGCGCGCGCTCTGGTGTGATGAAGCCATCGCCTCACTCAACGCGCGACGACGGAGATACACGATGGATCATCTGCACAGGGTTTTCGGCAATGCGAGCCAGCCGGTCACGGACGGGGAAGAGCACGGAGTGCTTCCCGACGACGAGGCCGCCACGTGCCTGGGATTCCGTCCCGCTTTCCTGGATTACACGACATGGGTCGTGCACCCGTCGCTCCATCGCGATGGCAGATACGCGCATTTCCATTCCATCGAAGGCCTGCCCCATGATCTTGTCGTACGCCACTGGCTCGACGGCCACGTCGTGAGGGTGAAGCCCACGCTGATTGCCGGCTACGAGCGCAAGGGTTTCTTCTACACGCGCACCGCCGCCGCCCGCGCGACGGCCGAGTGGTTCGTGCGGGAGTAGACCCGGTGTCCGCGGCCGAACGAATCAGGGTCGAGATCCTGCACGCGGATCCGATCGCGCGCGCGGGCCTCGTCGTCGCTTGCGGGCGATATAAGGAGCTCGAGGTTCGGGAGTCCGCCTACCCCGCCGAGTGCCAAGCGCTCTCGCGACGCTTTCTCGACCGGTCATGGGACGTCGTGGTCGCGGACTATGCGGTCGGCCTCGCGATAGCCGCGATGGCAGGACGCTCGGGTCTCGCATGGCCGCGGGCGGTGATCGTCACGGCGCCGCATCGCGAATGGGAGATCCGGAGTGCGCTCCAGGCGGGCGTCCTAGGGTACGTCCTCTCCGGGTGCGGAGTCGAGGATGTGGCGGCCGCGATCCGGGCTGCGTATCGGGGTGTGCGCTACCTGAGTCCGCAGGCGGCGGCCCGCCTCGCGGAAAGCGTCTCGCGCGAGGCCCTCACGGCACGCGAGCACGATGTCCTCTCGCTGATGACCCAGGGCCTGAGCAACAAGGCGATCGCGAATCGCCTCGAGATCTCCGCGGGCACCGTCAAATCGCACCTGAAGGCGATCTTCGCCAAGCTGGAAGTGCGCAGCCGCGCGCAAGCCATGTTGACGGCGGAGGAGCGAGGCCTGCTCGGCACGGCACATCACCCCGCGCCCATGGATGCAATGTTGGCGAGGGCGCCCGTATAGCAGGGAGGAGCAGACGTGGCACCGAAGAAGTCTTTCGCCGTTGCGCTCCGGACCCGAGCTGCGCGGAAAGGTGGTCCTCGTCGACTTTTGGACCTATAGCGGGCCGGTCGCCGATCGCCGCATCGATACCGAGTTCCTCGATGCGGGTGCGCGGGCTTACGTGTTCATCTTTGGCTAGCGCAGTACTGCAGCCGCATTCTCAGGACTGCCCTCCGTTCACGACACGAAGAAGCGGCGCAGGAACGTTCCGCGCGGCGGAGTCCGCTTCCCTCTTGAGAAATGCCGGGATCCGCTCCACAAAAAGACGGCGTCGGCCGTCGTCGCGCACGTGCATTCCGGCGGCACGCAGTGCCTGCTCGATCTCCCCCAGGGAGAGCGCGCCATGGAAGTGAAGGACCAGGCGTGTCACGGAAGCGGACCCCGTGCGTGTTGCGCGGCCCATGAGGGCCGCGGCATTGGTGAAGGCAGGTTTGTTCATGGTGTGCGGATCACTGGCTTGATGCGCGGATCACACCAGAGAAGGCAAGCGCGATCCATTGGACGATGGTGTCGCCAAGCCTCCACCAACGCACGGCGGGTGCTCAGGCGCCGCTTTCGCGGGTGAATTCCTTGAGGAACTGCTGGAATTGGCGTGCCTGCTTCTCATCCAGCTTCTCTTCCTTTCGCGTATCGGCGCGGTCGAAAGTCTTGCCGATAACTTCCATCACGCGCGATTTCCGGATCTTGCCGTCGGGCATGTCCGCAGCCATCTGGGCGAACGTCTTCGTGCTGGATTCGTCGGCGAGGAGCGGAAGCGCATGCAGCGCTGCCGCCGCGAGCACGGACGTGAAAGCCACGACATGGATCGTTTTCATACAGGACTCCTAGGTTGGTAGTGATTGGAATGCCCCCGATGCAGGGGGCGCGAATATCACAACAGAGGGATGTACGCGGA
Organism: Usitatibacter sp.; assembly: GCA_035553995.1. Taxonomy (GTDB): domain Bacteria; phylum Pseudomonadota; class Gammaproteobacteria; order Burkholderiales; family Usitatibacteraceae; genus Usitatibacter. The sequence continues at coordinate 5,153 of DATMJE010000274.1, forward strand.
GCCATCAGACGAAGGTCTCGGACGATACCTTCGTCGGATGGAGTTGCCACGCCTGATTTGGTGTCATGGCGCAATGATCGAACTCGACGCCTCCCACCTGGGACACATGCTGGTCTTCGCCTTCTGCGCCGCCATGGCCGGCGGCTGCAAGAGCGAGGCGAAGCCGCCATCGCCGCCGCCACCGGAAGTCTTGGTGATCGAGGTGCGGCCCGGCCCCGCAACCGTGTACAACGAATACGTCGCGCAGACCGAAGCGCCCGACACCATCGAGATCCGCTCCCAGGTCACGGGGCTGCTCGCGCGCCAGGCGTTCAGCGACGGCGCCCGCGTGAAAAAGGGCGACCTGCTGTATGTGATCGACACGCGGCCATTCGAGGCGCAGCGGGCGCAGGCGCAGGCAAGCGTCACGCAGGCGGAGGCGAACCTCGCGAACGCCCGCCTGAACCTCGCCCGCCACGGCCGGCTCATTGCCGAGAATGCCGTCAGCCGGCAGGACTACGACAATGCTCTCGCCCAGGAGCAATCGAGCGCCGCCGTGGTGGAGGCGCAGAAGGCGATGTTACGAACGGCGGAGCTGAACCTCGAGTTCGCGACGTTGCGGGCGCCGCGCGATGGGTACATGAGCAGCTCGCAGGTGAAGCCGGGGACCCTCATCACCGCGCAGCAGACGTTGTTGAGCACGCTGTATTCGAACGATCCCATGTGGGTGACGTTCACGATCAGCGAGGACCGCCTGCTGCAGGTGCAGAAGGCGCGGCGACGTCCCGACTCGAGCACGCCGTTTCGCATCAGGCTCGCGGACGGTAGCGACTATGCCCTTACCGGCCGCCTCGATTTCATCGACTCGGCCATCGATCGCAAGAGCGGCACGCTGCAGGTGCGAATTGCGGTCGCCAATCCCGATCGCGTCCTGCGTCCCGGCTTGTTCGTCCGGGTGATCGTCCCGGCGCTTGACTCTCCCGACGCGATCCGCGTACCGCAACAGGCGGTGCGCGAGCTGCAGGGGACGAAGTCGGTATTCGTGGTCGGCGCCGACAACAAGGCGGAGTCGAGATCGATCGTCGCCACGCATCGCCTGGAAAATGACTGGGTCGTCGCGAGCGGACTCACGGCCGGCGAGCGAGTGGTCGTCGAAGGCACCGGAAAGATCCGGCCAGGCCAGAGCGTGAAACCCATCGCGCCAGCCATCCCCACAGCCGCGAAGTCGTAACGCCATGCTCGACTTCTTCATCGTTCGCCCGGTGCTCTCGAGCGTTATCGCGCTCGTCATGATCCTTGCCGGCGCGCTTGCGGCGCTGGGCCTGCCCGTCGCGCAATACCCCCAGGTCGTCCCGCCGCAGGTCATTGTTACCGCGACGCTTCCCGGCGCGAACGCCGAGGTGGTTGCGCAGTCGGTCGCGGCGTCCATCGAGCAGCAGGTGAACGGCTCGCAGGACATGCTCTACATGGGCTCGAAGAGCGGCAATGACGGCACGTACAGCCTCACGGTCACGTTCGAGGTCGGCACCAACAAGAACATCGACCAGATCGAGGTGCAGAACCGGGTGGCAATCGCGCAACCGCAGCTTCCGCCCGACGTGATCCGCAACGGCATCACCGTGAAAAAGGCGACGAGCGACTTCCTCGAGGTGATCACGCTCAAGTCGCCGAGCCACCGCTACGATCCGATCTTCCTCAGCAACTACGCCCTGCTCAACCTCTATGACGCGCTGGCGAGAGTCAAGGGCGTGGGGCAGGTGCGCATTTTCGGCGCGCGCGACTACAGCCTGCGCGTGTGGCTCGACCCCGCGAAGATGGCGCGGCTCGGCATTACGGCGACCGACATCGCGAACGTCGTGCGCGAGCAGAGCGTCGTGGCACCCGCCGGCTCGATCGGCGTGCCGCCCGTGCCGCATGGCCAGCAGATGCAGTACACCGTATTCGTGAAAGGCAGGCTGGCCGAGGTCGGCGAATTCGAGAACATCGTCGTGCACGAATCGGGCAACGGCCAGGTGGTGCGCCTGAAGGACGTTGCCCGGATCGAGCTGGGCGCCGCGGATTACTCGATATCCGCGGTGGAGAACGACGACCCCGCGATCGCCATCGGCGTCTACCTCCAGCCGGATGCGAACGCGCTGGAGACCGCCAGGGCGACCGCCCGGGTCATGCAGGAGCAAGCCGCGCGGTTTCCACCCGGCCTCGAATACAAGATTCCATACACGACGACGCCGTTCGTC
>DATMJE010000275.1:0-4192 GCA_035553995.1 Usitatibacter sp.
GATAGGTCCGACGCTCTTTACCTCTCGTATCGCGTCCCCCACATCCTCCATTGCTGCCATCACGGCTTTTGATGCAGGACGTCGCTGTTCGAATTGGAGCGGCGATGAGGTGGTTGCCCGCTATGGCACCGGCCAAATGAAGGTTTTTGCATCCACCCGCGTCAATGCGGTGGTTGCCTTTTAACTCCCCGCTCAAGTCCTGCAGCGAGGTCCGCCACACCCGAATCCAACAAACGCCCGCTCGACGCAGGTACCCCCCTCGACGCCCGAGTAAAGGGGCGGCAGCAGAACTAGAGAACCGCAGCCATCGCCCAACGCTGCTGCAACGCCGCCAGCACACGAGCGGGATACTCCGCACGTCCGAGGCTGCCGTTGTACCGCGCGAGCGCATTCGCCAGGTTGCCGTGTTCACGGTCGAGGTAGAACCGCAGGATGGTGCAGCCGTAGCGCAGGTTGGTGCGTTCCTGGAAGAGGTCCTGCCCCTTCTCGCCGATCTGGTCCACCCAGAACGGCATCACCTGCATGAGCCCGCGGGCGCCGGCGTTCGAGACCGCGTACTTGCGAAACTTGCTCTCGACGTCGATCACCGCCAGCACGAGGTGCGGATCGAGGCCGGCGCGCATCGCCTCGTAGCGCACGAGCGCGAGGAAGCTGCGCGTGGTGCGCTCGTCGCCGATGCGCGGGCCCATGCGCGGGGTCATCGCGCGCACCCACGCGCGCGTATCCATGTCCTGCGTGTCGACGTCGCTCGGCTCGTTGACGGCGCGTGCGAGGGTCGCTCGCACCGACGCGGACAGGACCTCGTAATCCTGCGCGCCGGCGAGGGCGTTGGCGGCGGCCGCGCAGAGCAACGCGGCGGCAAGGCGGCGCATGCTACGGCGCAGCGTGGCCCTTCGCATGCTGGAAGCGCGACTGCACGTGGGCGAGCGCTTCGGCGAGCGGCACCTTGGTCGCCTGCGCATCGCGCCGGTGCTGGTATTCGACCACGCCTTCCTTGAGCCCGCGATCGCCGATCACGATGCGGTGCGGGATGCCGACGAGCTCCTGGTCCGCGAGCAGCACGCCGGGCCGCTCGTCGCGGTCGTCGAGGAACACTTCCACGCCCGCACCGGCGAAGTCCGCGTAGAGCTTCTCCGCCGCTTCCTTCACGGCGGCGCCCTTGCGGTAGCCGAGGGGCACGATCGCCACCACGAAGGGCGCCATCGGATCGGGCCAGATGATGCCGCGCTCGTCGTGGTTCTGCTCGATGGCCGCGGCCACGATGCGCGTGATGCCGATGCCGTAGCAGCCCATTTCCATCGGCTGCGTCTTGCCGTGCTCGTCGATGTAGCTCACGTCCATCTTCTGCGTGTAGGCGGTGCGAAGCTGGAAGACATGGCCCACCTCGATGCCGCGCGCGATCTCGAGCACGCCCTTGCCGTCCGGCGACGGATCGCCTGCAACCACGTCGCGGATGTCGGCCACTTCGGGCTCGGGCAGGTCGCGCCCGAAATTCACGCCCGTGAGGTGATAGCCGTCCTCGTTCGCGCCGGTGCAGAAGTCGCTCATCGCGGCCACGGTGCGGTCGGCCACGATGCGCACGTTGTGCCCCACCGGCCCGAGCGAACCGGGGGAGGCCCGCAGGCGCTCGCGAATCTCGCCGTCGGTGGCAAAACGGAAGGGCTTGAGGCCCTTCACCTTGGTGGCCTTCACCTCGTTCAGCATGTGGTCGCCGCGAATGAGCAGCATCGTCATGACGGGCGGGCCTTCCTCCGGCTCGTGCATCACGACGACCGACTTCACCGTCTGCGTGAGGGGGATTCCCAGGAAGGCGCTCACTTCCTCGCACGTGTGCTTGCCGGGAGTCGCGACCTTCTGCATCGCCTGCGCGGGCGCAGCGCGTTGCTGTGCGGGCACGACGGCCTCGGCAAGCTCCACGTTCGCCGCGTAGTCGGAGCTCGGGCAGTACGCGATACGATCCTCGCCGGACCCGGCGAGCACCTGGAACTCGTGCGAGCCCGTGCCGCCGATCTCGCCGGTGTCGGCCGCGACGGCGCGGAACTCGAGGCCCAGGCGCGTGAAGATGCGCGTGTAGGCCTGGTACATCGCCTGGTAGCTCTTCTTGAGGCCCTCGAAATCCGCGTCGAACGAGTACGCATCCTTCATCGTGAACTCCCGCGCGCGCATCACGCCGAAGCGCGGCCGGATCTCGTCGCGGAACTTGGTCTGGATCTGGTAGAAGTTCACCGGCAACTGGCGATAGCTTTTCACTTCCTTGCGCACCGTGTCGCAGAGCACTTCCTCCGCCGTCGGCGCGTAGCAGAACTCGCGCTCCGCACGGTCGCGGATGCGCAGCATCATCGGGCCGTAGAGGTCCCAGCGCCCGGTCTCCTGCCAGAGCTCCGCCGGCTGGATCGGGGGGGCCAGCATCTCCAGCGCGCCGGCGCGGTTCATCTCCTCGCGCACCACCTGCTCGATCTTGCGCACCACCTTCAGCCCGATCGGCATCCAGGTGTAGAGGCCGCTGCCCAGCTTGCGGATGAGGCCCGCCCGGAGCATGAGTTTGTGGCTGACGAGCTCGGCTTCCTGGGGGGCTTCCTTGAGGGTGGCGAGGTAATACTGGCTGGCGCGCATCGCGGTCCCGACCTAAATCATTGATTTTGAGCCGTCTATTCTACACGCCGAGCGAACCTTGCCGGTGGCTGGCGGCCCGGCACGATCTGTGGAAAAATGGAATCAACTGAACGGATTGGATGGTGACCACCATGATCGATCGGGACGGCTATCGCCCGAATGTCGCCATCGTGCTCGTCAACAACCGCAACCAGGTTTTCTGGGGCAAGCGAATCAAGGAGCACGCCTGGCAATTCCCCCAGGGCGGCATCAAGCAAGGGGAAACTCCCGAGCAGGCGATGTTTCGGGAGCTGAACGAGGAAACGGGGCTCGAACCGCACCATGTTCGCGTCCTCGGCCGCACACGCGAGTGGCTGCATTACAACGTGCCCAACCATTGGGTGAAGCGCGAATGGCGCGGCACGTACAAGGGCCAGAAGCAGATCTGGTTCCTGCTGCGCCTGGTGGGCCGCGATACGGACATCTGCCTCCGTGCCAGCTGCCATCCGGAATTCGACGCCTGGCGCTGGCACGACTACTGGGTGCCGCTGGAATCGGTGATCGACTTCAAGCGCGATGTCTATCGCCTGGGGTTGGAGCAGCTCTCCGCATTCCTCGATGCGCCGCCGCGCGTGGTGGGCTCTTCGCCCTATGGCCGCCGGCGCAAGCCGCCGCGTCCGCGCGTGGTCGCGGAGCTCATTCCGCCCAGCGTCATCACCGAAGCCTGAACCGCCGTCCGGCCGCCGCTTTCGCGCGGCCGGACGAGCCTTCCTAGAATCCCCGCACCGGCGCCGGCAGCGTGAGGTTGGCGATCATGTTCGCGACGAAATTGAGCACGATCGCGATGATGATCACCACCACCGCGTAGGGGACGAGCTTGTCCTCCGCTACCCGCATGACCGGCCCCAGGGCCGTGAACAGCAGGTAGACGCTGTAGAGGCCCAGCAGCGAGAGGATCGACAGCGCCGGCAGCAGGTTGAAGATCCCCGCCAGCCACAAGGCCGTGGGCGCGAAGGCCGCGATCTTGAAGGCCTGCTCGAAATTCTTCTGGCAGCCGAAGGCGCGCGCGAGCCCGTCGATCGCCACCGCGAGCACGTACACGGTGGCGAGCGAGAGCAGATAGAGCAACACCGCATACGCGAGCGCTGAGCCGATGCCGACCCGAAAAAGCGGGAAGCCCACGATGGCGAAGCCGATGAACGCGGCCGTCGGCGGGATCGCCGCGAGGATCATCACGTAGCGCGTGTAGAGGCCGTGCATGGTGTGCGGCTCGGCCGCGATCACCGGCCATTCCAGTTGCGGCTGCACGACGAGGTTCTTCGCCCTCTCGAAGATGTCCACGAGTCTCCCTTGGTTCGTGGCGCTCATTATGCTCGTTGCTTTCTTCGCCGGATACTTTGCAGGACGTTGGCGAGGGGGTCCGTTTTCGAGCGGTCCTGGATGGCGTTGAATAGGCCGGAACCTCCTTGCAGGACTTGAGCGGGGCAGGAATAGGCAACCACCGCGTTGACGAGGGTGGATGCAAAAACCTTCACTCTGCCGGTGCCATGGGCGGGCAACCACCTCGGGGACCGCTCGAATAACGGACGCCCCTCGCCAA
>DATMJE010000276.1:0-9078 GCA_035553995.1 Usitatibacter sp.
GGCGCTGAAATACGTCCCGAAGGAGCGGCTGCTGCCGTGCACCAACTGCGGCATGGTCCCGCTGCACCGCGACGTCGCCGCCGGCAAGCTCGCGGCCCTGGGCGCGGGCGCCGCACTTGCACGCAAGGAGCTTGTCCAAGCCGTTACCGCTTGAGGATCAACGGAGGAGGCCATGAGCCCTACCGTCACATGGATCGTCGCCATCGCAGTCGTGCTGATCGTCGGCTACTTCGTCGTGATGCGCGTGTTCTTCCGCGAGAGCAAGGAGCTGGACAAGAAGATCGACTACTCCAAGGTGAAGGAGTGGAAGGACGAGGACTGAACGCGGCGTGAAGCCGTTCAGTGTTACGCAAGGACGCGCACGGTCATGCCGTGCGCGCCTTCTTCTTGTTGATCCAGGATGAATAAAGCTCGGTCGTCGCGAGGTCCTGCATCGGGTAGTGCTCGATCTCCGGCGTGTACTCGATGAGGTCCTGGGTCCGAATTGCGACGCGCCACGGACGGAACTCGAGCGCGCGCATCTCCTGCTCGAAGCGCGTGACCGTGATCGGGTTCAGCTCCGTGAACCACTGCCAGTACTGCTCGTTCGAGGAGAATTCGCCCGAGCGGTCCATGTAGCGCGGCGGCGTCTCCAGCACCATCCTGCGGATTTCCTCGCGCGGCTTCCTGAGATGAAAGAACGGCTCGTCCGAGAACTCTCCCAGGTGGTGGCCGATGTTCGAGTAGAACAGGCCCGGCGCCACCATGATGAGGCCGCCGTCCTTCAGCACGCGCTTCATCTCGCGCAGCGCCTGCAGGTAGCCGCCCGCCATGTGCTCGATGGAACCCCACGAGACGAGCACGTCGAAGCTGTCGTCCGGGAAGGGCAGGAAGTTCGCGTCCTCGGCCATGAAGCGCAGGTTCTTCGGCACGAGGTCCTCCCCCAGGCCGTTGTCGCGCAGGATCTGCGGCAGCCGCTCGAAGCCGCGGAAGGGATCGATGCCCACCAGCTCCTCGCACTGCGTGCGCAAGGCAATGCCGAGATCGGTGATGCCGTCGCCGCAGCCCACATCGAGGATGCGTCCGCGCAAGGACGGATGGTCGCCGAACAGGTAGCCGATGACCGTGGTCGCCGCGTGGTCGAAGTGGCGCCAGAACCAGTCCGCATGCCCCTTGTTCCAGGCGAGCGTGGATATCGCGGCCGTGGGCGGGATGGCTTCCAGCGTCCAGCGGGCGGGTTCCTCGCGCGCGCACCTCTGCTGATCCACGCGAAGTTCCTCTTCCAGCACGCCGCCCTCGGCATCCGCCATGGCATGCCGATGCACCACGCGAATGGTGCAGGCGACCCTGCCGCCATAGATGGCGCCAGGCACCGCAAGCTGGAGGCGATAGCGGCCGCGGGGGAGCCAGCCGATGCGCGGCGTGCCCTCCCATGCCGATTCGAACACGCTGCCGTCCGACGCTCGCAGCGTGGCGCTGAAGCGCGGCAGGAAGACGATCGGCGCATCGAGCACGAACTCGGCGATCACGACATCGCGCGGGCCGTGCCGCTCCACGCACGCGCCGCGATCGAAGAGGAAGACGTCTACGGATTCGGGCTTTCCCATCGCCGGAATTGTACGGGAGCCGCGGTGGGTGATCCTGCTGCCATGTCTGGCAATGGCTATGTGATGGCGGTGGCAGCAGAGGCCCGGGCAAGGACAACGACCTGGTTGGTCGTCAAAGCCTCCGCCTTGAACACATCCAGCAGCTCCGCAGGCGGCTTGATGTCCTGCGTAGTCGTGAAGGTGCGCAGGATATCGAATCCGTTGCTGCGGATCCGGGAAACCAGGTCCTGGTGCGTGATCTTGTTCAGCGTGCAATAAGTCGACCAGAGGGCGTTCGCCTCGGTCACATCGGGGACCGCACGCCGCAGCATGTCTTCCAGGCGGTTCTGCTGCGTGCGCAGGTGCACCCAGGGCGCCGCCAGCACGTGGTTCAAGTGGGAGCCCTCGGCGGAGTAGTACAGCGGGGCGATCTGTGCGAGGAAGAGTCCTCCGGGCCGCAACGCGGACCTGATCAGCGCGAGCGACTGGTCCAGCAGCGTTTGGTCCACGTGCTCGAAGACGGACCAGCTGTACGCGAGATCGAAGCGATCTGCGTCGTTGTGCAGATGCCCCGGCTCGACCTGGTGCAGTTGCAGGCACTCGGGAAGCGATTCGATCGGGAGGTTCTTCTTCGCGACTTCAAGGCAGCGGGCGGGGTCGGGCATGATGTCGACGCCGACGACGCGCCGGGGATGAAACCCGAGTGCAAGCCCGAGAGCGGCGATGCCCTCGCCGCAGCCGAAATCCAGCACATCGGCGTCCTGTATTCGCGAATAAGGCCGAAACCAGTCCGCCAGGATGGCGGGCACATCGACAAAGCGTGCCTTGAAGTGGGGATCTTCCATGCCTGCGGAGATTGGGCGGCCTTCCTTCAGGTTCGTAGTCCCGGTCGGCATCGAGCGATAGGCACGCGCCGTCACGGAGACAGGTCGGTCGCGGCCGAGTGCGCGGCGCAAAATGCGTTCGATGGTCATTGGGTTCGAGGGTACCTGGATTCCGGCCTACGCCGGAATGACGGCTACGCCGCCGGAATGACGGACTAGAAGCTGTAAGACCCCTCGATGCCGTAGGTGTAGTTGCGTCCCGGAGCCGGCTCGAAGAAGCGCCCGCGAGCCTCGGCGACGATGACGGAGCCGATGTAATGGCGGTCGGTCACGTTGTCGGCGCGCGCGAATTCACGCAGGTGCCAGCGGCTGCCGCGCTGCTCGAAGCCTGCCCGCAGGTTCACGACGTTGTACTTGTTCGCGGCATCGGTGTTCGCCTCGTTCACGTAGACCTTGGACGAGTGGCGGAACTCGAGGCCGGTGTGGAACCCCCACGGCTGATGGCGCCAGATGAGCTCGTACTGCAGGACGTTGCCGGGCACGCCGGGCAGGCGGTTGCCGGCGGGCACCTTCACCGGCGGCGTGCCGGAGGTGAACGGCTCCGTGAAGGTCGCGCTGAGACCCGTGTACGAGACGTAGCCTTCGAAGCCGTAGGCCATCTTCGCCTCGACCCACGCCTCGCCACCAACGCGGCGCGTGCCGGAAGCGTTCTTGAAATCGCTGCGGCCGCCGATGTTGTTGTTGGTGACGATCTCGTCGCGCGTGTCGATGTGGAACGCGGCGATGCTCGCGCGCACGTTCGGCGCGAGCTTGGCCTTGGCGCCCACCTCGTAGTGCTTGCTCTTCGACGGCTGCAGGTCGAAGTTGAGCCCGGTGCCGCCGCCGGGGCGATACGCCAGCTCGGCGAAGGTCGGCGTCTCGAAGCCTTCGCCGGCGTTCGCGTAGAGACGCACGTCTTCGCTCGGCTTGAAGAGGATCCCGGCCACGGGCACGGTGTGCGTGAAGGTGACGCTGCCCGAATCGTCGGGGTTGGGACCGACGATGTAATGGTCCTTCGAGTCGAACTTCACGTGGCTGTAGCGCGCGCCGCCGCTCACGATCCACTGCGGCGTGAGCGTCCATTCGAACTGGCCGTAGACATCGGAGCTCTCGACGCGGTCGTCCTCGTCGCGCCGCAGGGCTCCCGCCACGCCGTTGTTGTTCACGAAGCCGGTGCGATGCTCGTCCTGGCGATCGTCCTCGGCGCCGAGCGAGAACGTGAGCGGCCGCGCCAGGGCCGACATCACGCGCGACCAGCGCAGCCCCACGCCACCGAAGTTGCGATCGAGGTCCACGACGCCGCCAGAGCCCAGGGGCGTGTCCCCGGTTTGGCCCAGGTACTGCGTGACCTGCCGGTTGCCGCCATAGAGGCGGGCATTGAGCGTGTCCTGCGGCGTCACGCTCACGTCGTAGACGAGCCCCGCCTGGTTGTGCGCGATGCTCTTGCGCGTGTTGAAGATGGTTGACGTGATGTCGGCCTGCCGCGGATTCTGCTCGTATTGCGCGCGCGTGAGGCCGCCCGGGTCCTGCGCCTCGGGCGTGTCGAAATAGTTGGCGACGAAGGTGAGCGTGCCCGGACCGAGCCCGATACGCAGCTTGCCGTTGACCTGGTTGCGCATCGCCGAGCTGTGGTCGCGGTAGCCGTCGGTCTCGAAGTGGGAGCCGTCGACGAGATAGTTGAGGCCGCCGTATTCGCCGCCGAAGCGCAGGTTCGCGCGGAACATGCCGAAGCTGCCCCACGTGTAGCCCGCGAGGAGCTCGGGCCGCGGCGGGCCGTCCATGGTGAAGAACTGGATCACGCCGCCGGAGGAGTTGCCGTAGAGGCTCGCGAACGGGCCGCGCAGCACCTCGATGCGGTCGGCCGCGGAAAGGTCGAACGTCGCCGCCTGCCCCTGCCCGTCGGGCGCCGTGGCGGGGATGCCGTCGGCGATGAGGCGCACGCCGCGCACGCCGAAGGTCGAGCGCGCACCGAAGCCCCGCGACGAAACCTGCAGGTCCTGCGCGTAGTTCTGCCGGTTCGCCACGACGATGCCCGGAACGCGGTTCAGCGTTTCCGACAGGTTGACCATCGGCGTGTCCTCGCGGATCACGCGGCTGTCGACGGCGTCGATCGAGGCGGGCAGGTCGAAGCCGGGCTGCGGCAGCCGTGTCGCGGTGACGACGACGGTTTCCTGCGCCTGCTGGGCGGCAGCGCCCGCCGCGACGAAGGCGATGGTCCAGCGAAGTGATTTCATGGATTCAGGGAAGTGAGGCGAGGTAGGCCGCGACGTTCACGATATCCGGATCCGTCAGCGGCTGTGCGGACTCCGTCATCATGCCGTCGATATCGGGCTGGGTGCCGGACTTGAAGCCGCGCAGTTGCTTCACCAGGTAGTCATAGTGCTGCGAGGCGATGCGCGGGATGTGCTTCTGCCCCGCGAAGTTGGGCATGTGGCACGAGTTGCAGTGCAGGCGCTGCGCGATCGCCTGTCCCGCGGCGATTCGATCCGCGGCCGGCGGGTTCGCCGGCGGCTTCGGCGGCTGGGCGGCGAAGAACTCGCCCAGCGCCTTCGCTTCCGCATCGCTGATGTTGGCCGCGATCGGCGACATGACCGGGTTCGAGCGCCGTCCCTCGCGGAACTGGATGAGCTGGAGCTGCACGTACGTCGGCACCTGCGCCGCGAGCGACGGAAACTGCGGGTTGGTCGAGTTGCCGCCCGGGCCGTGGCAGGCGGCGCAGGTCTCGGCCTTCGCCTTCACGGCCTCCGCGTCGATGGCGAAGGCCGTGAAGGGTGCAACGAGGAGCGCCAGCCCTGCGAACGCGCGCCGCACTCAGGGCTTCTTGTACGAGATGCGGAAGATCGCGCCCGCCACGTCGTCGGAGACGAGGAGCGACCCGTCGGGTGCCACCTGCACGTCCGCCGGACGGCCCCAGAACTGGTCGCCCTGCAGCCAGCCGGTCGCGAACGGCTCGTACTTGGTCACGTTGCCCTTCGCGTCGAGCACCACGCGATAGACGCCGTAGCCGCTCTTCTTGGTGCGGTTCCAGGACCCGTGCTCCGCGATGAAGATGTTGTTGCGGTACTCGGCCGGGAACTGGTTGCCCGTGTAGAAGCGCATGCCGAGCGCCGCCACGTGGGGCCCGAGCTTGTAGGCCGGCTTGTCGAACTCGTCGCACGTGCGGCCCTTGCCGAACTCGTCGTCGAGCAGGTCGCCCTGGTGGCAGAACGGGTAGCCGAAGTTCATGCCCTTGTGCGTCACGCGGTGGAGCGTGTCGTTGGGCATGTCGTCGCTGATCCAGTCGCGGCCGTTGTTGGTGAACCAAAGCTCCTTGGTGACCGGGTGGAAGTCCATGCCGACGCTGTTGCGCACGCCGTAGGCCATGGTCTCCAGCACCTTCTTGTCCGGATCGAGGCGCACGACCTGCGCGTGGGTATAAGGCGGCATCACGATGTTGCCCGGTGCGCCGATCTGGAAGTAGAGCTTGCCGTCGGGGCCCAGCTTCATGAATTTCCAGCCGTGGGGCTCGTCCTTGGGCAGGTTGTCGTAGACCACCTCGTACTTCGGGTTGTCGAGGTTTCCGTCGATGTTGCGGAACGCGATGATGCGCGAGAGCTCGGCCACGTAGAGCGTGCCGTCCTTGTACGCCACGCCGTTGGAGCGGTGCAGGCCCTTGGCGATCGTCTTCACCTGCCCCTGCGGCGACACGGCGTAGACCGCGCCGGGGAAGCGCGTGCCCACGTAGAGCGTGCCGTCCTTGCCGAAGGTCATCGAGCGCGCATTCGGCGCACCGCTCGCGTACACGCTGACCGTGAAGCCCGCGGGCACCTTGATCTTCGAGGTCGGCAGCTCGTTCGCCGCCAGCGCGGTGAGTCCCGGCGGGTGGGGCGCGAGCGTCGAGGATTCCTGTTCCGGGCGCCGGCCCTGGGCCCACGAGGGCGGGATGGGCGGCGCGGGCGCCTGGGCGTTGGGGCCGCCTGGCGGCGGCGTCTGTGCGGTGCCCGTGGGCGCGGGGGTGGCCGGCGTCTGGCCCGGCGTCTGGCCCTGCTGCTGGGCGAGGGTTGCGGAAGCGGCGAGCGCGAGCGACACCGCGACAAGGGAGCGGATGCGACGGATCATGGGTCCTCCTTCAGGTCTGTTTTTGTGGTGGCGCGCGAATCTTGCGCCAAACGCGCGGGGCTTGTCGACCAGCCCGCGATCAAGCGATGCGGTAGCGCTCGACCGCCTCGCGGTTCCAGGCGAGCCCGTTGCCGGGCCGGTCCGGGATGATCGCGTGCCCTTCCGCGATGGCCAGCGGCTCGGCGAGGATAGGCGCCGCCCAGTCGACGTACTCGAGCCAGTGGGCGGTGGGCGTGGCCGCGAGGAGATGCGCGCTCACCTCGGGAAACAGGTGCGAGGACATTTCGATTCCCCGCGCCGCGGCGAGGGAAGCCGCCCGCATCCAGCCGGTGACGCCGCCGATGCGCTCCAGGTCGGGCATCACGTAGTCGCAGGCCTCATGGTGGAGCGCCTCCTCCATGCCCTGCACCAGCGAGAAGTTCTCGCCGATCTGCACCGGCGTCGCCAGCTCCCGGGCGAGGCGCGCGCTGCCGCGCCAGTCGTCGTGGCGGATCGGCTCTTCCAGCCAGTAGATGCCCTCGGCGTCGAGGGCGCGGCCGCGGGCTAGCGCTTCCGCCACGCTGAGAGCCTGGTTGTAGTCGACCATGATGTTCGTCCCCGCCGGCACCGCGCGACGCACCGCCGCGAGCGCCGCCAGGTCTTCGGCTAGCGTGGGATAGCCCAGCCGCAGCTTCATCGCGCCGAAGCCGCCTTCGAGCAGCTCCGTGGCTTCGCGGGCGAGCGCATCGGGCGCCATGAGGCCCAGGCCGCAACTGTTGTAGGCGCGGATGGGCCGGGGCGCCGATCCGAGCATCGTGGCCAGCGGCCGCTTCGCCGCGATCGCGAGCGCATCCCAGCACGCCACGTCCACGCCGGCCATCGCCATGCGCACGATGCCCTGCACGCCGATGAGCGTGAAGCCCTTCGCGAGCTTCTTCCACAGGTCCACCGGGGCCACCCGATCGCCCTGCACGCGCCGCTCCACCTCCGCGACCATCGTGGTCATCGCCGCTGCGGCTCCCCGCACGTAGCAGAAGAGGTACGCGTGGCCGGTGACGCCCTCTTCCGTCTCCAGGTCGATCAGCAGCAGCGGAGCCGCGCGCACCGCGGCCTGGCTCGTGCCGAGGACGTGCTTCATCGGCACCTCGACCGCGGTGGTGCGAATCGCGCGGATCGTGAGCGTCTCGTTCATGCGGCTTTGTCGCGGCCTTGTGCGTGCAGCGCGAGGATGTCCCAGATGGCGCGGTTGGCCGGCGTCGACACACCCGCCTTCGCGCCCAGCTTGACCACGCCGCCGGAAAGCCACTCGACCTCGAGACGGTTGCCGCGCTCGAGGTCGTGGTGCATCGAGGACGTCATGTCCACCGGGAGCGAATCGGCGAAGGCGAGGCGCTTGTCCGCGAAATCCGCATCGAGGGCCACGCCGAGCGCGCGTCCGACCGCCACCACCTCGCGCATCACGTCGAGCAGGAAGGCGCGGGTCTGCGGGTTGGAGCGGATGGGTCCCAGCGTCTTGCGCATGGTGGTCGTGGTGCCGGACAAAGCCACGAGGAACACGTACTTTTCCCAGATCGCGCGGCGGATGTCGTGCGACAGCTCGGCCGTCACGCCCGCATCGAGCAGCGCCTTGTGCAGGAAGCGCGCACGCTCCGATTCGCGGCCGTCGTACTCGCCCACGATGATGCGTTGCATCGTGCCGACCTGGTGGATCACGCCCGGGCGCGAGATGTGCGTCGCGACGTAGCCCACGCCGCCCATCACGTTCTTCTCGTCGAGGACGCTCCTCAGGATGTCGTCCTTCACCACGCCGTTCTGCAGCGAGATGACGCCCGTGTGCGGTCCCACCATCGGCGCGATCGCACGCGCGGCCGATTCCGTGTCCCAGAGCTTTACCGAGAGGATGACGAGGTCGGCGACGCCGACGCTAGCCGGGTCGTCGGTGGCCTTCACGTCCGGGATGTGGAGGTTTCCCTGCGCCTCGCTCTCGATCGTGAGGCCCTTCTCGCGCATCGCGGCGAGATGCGCGCCACGGGCGATGAAGGTCACGTCGTAGCCTGCCTTCGCCAGCCGCCCGCCGAAGAAGCCGCCCACCCCGCCTGAACCCATCATGACGATTTTCATGACGGGGATTCTGCCTCAAAGCGGGGAGCCTCAAGCGAAAGGCATGGAACACAGATGAACACAGATGAACACAGATAAAACCCTGAAGGGTTTGGCGATGTAGCCAGCGTGGACGCGAACATCACGCTTGGTGTTATCTGTGTTCATCTGTGTTCATCTGTGTCTAATGCTTTCTCCCTCAAAAGCCCCTCCCGCTCGATGAAAGCGATGATGTCAGGCAGTCCCTGCCCTGTCTTGAGGTTGCTGAACACGAACGGCCGTTGGCCGCGCATCTTTTTCGCATCGCGCTCCATCACCTCCAGTGAGGCGCCGACCATCGGAGCGAGGTCGATCTTGTTGATGACGAGCAGATCGGACTTGGTGATCCCGGGCCCGCCCTTGCGCGGGATCTTGTCGCCGGCGGCGACGTCGATCACGTAGAGCGTGAGGTCGGAGAGCTCGGGGCTGAAGGT
>DATMJE010000277.1:0-20801 GCA_035553995.1 Usitatibacter sp.
AGCAGCCGCAGGCCGCTCACGAGATACATCCCGCCCAGGCTCATCACGGTCCAGCGCGTCCACTGGCGGAAGGACTTGTCGGTCATCCTCTCCAGCACGCGCCGCGACAGCGACGTGCCGATGAAGGCGAGCACCACCATCGTCGCGGCGAGCCACGGCGACACGTCGGTGCCCTCGATCGCGAGCACGCCGCCGAAGTAGGCGATCTTCATCACGTGGCTCAGGCTCTGGGTGAGGGCCTTGGTGGCGACGACCTTGTGGCGCGTCATCTTCGAGCGCACGAAGAACACGTCGAGGATCGGCCCCGCGATGCCCGCGGTGAGCGAGAGCGTGAGGCACACCACGCCGCACCAGAACGAGTGCCCGCGCCGCTCCACGTTGAGGTGCAGCTTCTCCGGCAGCATCAGGGCGAGGAAGGGCGTGCAGCCCATCGCCACCAGCGCCGCCGCCTTGCCCACGACGATGCGGGTCATGGCGAAGAACACGACCGCCAGCGTGGCACCCATGGCGTAGCCGCGCATCACGCGCCAGTCGATCTCGCGGCGCAGCATGATCGCGCGCCAGCCGTTGCTCGCGAGCTGCGAGATGCCGTGCATCATCATCGCCGCCGGCAGCGGCAGGAACCACAGCAGCACGCCCATCAGCATCATCCCTCCCGCCATCCCGAGGATCCCGGAGATGAACGAGGTGACGACCGAGGTGGCAGCGATGACGGAGAAAGCGGCGATCGAGACAGCCATGGCGGCCATTCTGCCGCGGCCCGCCGCACGCAGTAAAATGATTTTATTCTGCCGATTGATGAGTTTTCCTCATGCGCATCGACACCCTCGGCGTGCAGGCCTTCATCGCCATCGCCGACCACGGCGCCTTCGGCCGCGCGGCGGCGTCCCTCCACATCACCCAGGCGGCGCTGTCGCGGCGGCTGCAGAACCTCGAGGGATTCCTCGGCGTGAAGCTGGTCGAGCGCACGACGCGCTCGGTGTCGCTTTCCCGCATCGGCCGCGATTTCCTGCCGCAGGCGCGGCGCCTGCTGACCGATCTGGCGAGCGCGCTCACCGAGATCCGCGACACCGGCAAGGCGATGCGCGGCGACGTCACCATCGCGTGCGTGCCGACCGTGGGCGTGCACTACCTGCCCCGCATCGTGCAGCGCTACGCGGCGCAGCATCCGCGCAACCGCCTGCGCATCCTCGACCACTCGTCCACGGGCGTCGCGGCCGCGGTCCTCACGCGCGAGGCCGAATTCGGCATCAACATGGAGGCGGGCAGCCATCCCGAGCTCACGAGCGTGCCGCTCATGCGCGACCGGCTGGTCCTCGTCTGCCGCGACGACCATCCCCTCGCGGGCAAGCGGCGGCTCGCGTGGAAGCAGCTCGAGCCGTATCCGGTGATCCTGCCCGGGCCGGAGAGCGGCAACCGTCCCCACCTCGACATCGCCTTCGAGCGCCACGGCGTGAAGCTGCAGGCGTTCTACGAGGTGCAGCGCAGCTCGACCGCGGTCGGCATGGTGGCCAAGGGCGTCGGTGTCGCGATCGTGCCCGCGCTCGCCGTGCAGCGCGACGCCTATCCGCGGCTTCGCATCACCCCGCTCGTGGACCCGGTGATTGCCCGCAGCCTGGTGCTGGTCTCGCGCGTGCAGGCGCAGCTCGCCCCGGCTGCGCAGGCGCTCTACGACCTCATCCGCAAGGGGGCTTAGCTTTCGGCGCGGCCGCGACACGGGCGGTTGCCTTTGCGCGCCAACGCAGGTCGAATAGCGACGTGACGGAGAACTTCGCCTTCACGGGGAAAGCCCGCGAATACTTCCGTGTGTGGATCGTGAACCTGTTCCTCACGGTGGTGACGCTCGGCCTCTACTCCCCCTGGGCCAAGGTGCGCAGGAAGCGCTACCTGCACGGCCACACGTGGCTCGCCGGCAGCAACTTCGACTACCACGGCGATCCCTGGGCGATCCTGCGCGGCCGGCTGGTGGCCGTCGCGGCGTTCCTGCTCTATACGACCACGGCCCATTTCTCGCCGCGCGCGGGTGCCGCCGTGCTGCTGGTGCTCATGCCCGCGGTGCCGTGGCTCATCCTGCGTTCGTTCGCGTTCAACGCCGCCAACACGAGCTGGCGCCACCTGCGCTTCGCCTTCGAAGGGCGCTATTTCGACGCCCTCCGTGCCATCGCCCCCTTCGCGCTGGTGCCAGTCGCCACGCTGCTGCTGCCGCTGCCCGACCAGGCCGGCCGTCCGACCGCGCGCAATGCCGCGCTGCTCACCGCTCCCGGATTGATATTCGGGCTTGCATACCCCTACGCCCGTGCCCGTCTCGCCATGCTGCACGTGGGTGGCAGCCGCTACGGGAGCGAGGCTTTCCACTGCGCGGTCACCGTGCGGAGCTTCTACGGCATCTACGTCAAGGCATTCTTCGTGACGTTCGGCAGCGGGATCGTGATCGGCGTGGCCATGGCCCTGCTCGGCATGCTCGCGGCCAGGCGGGCGCAGGAGCCCGAGCTGTTCAGCGTGGCCATCATCGTGGCGTACATCGTCATGCTCGCCACCGCGATGGGTTATACGCAGGCCCGCACCGGCAACCTCGTCATGAACGCGACGCGCCTGGGCGGCCTCGCCGTGCGCAGCAGGCTCTCGGCGAAAAGGCTCATGCGCCTTTATGTCGGCAACGTCCTCGCCATCGTCGCGACCCTGGGCCTTGCCGTGCCATGGGCCGTGGTACGCACGCTGCGCTACCGTGCGGCGTGCCTCTGCATGGAGGGCGAGGGCTCGCTCGACGCCTTCGCCGCCCCGCGCGGCGCGCAGGCGGTGAGCGCCACGGGCGAGGAGCTGGGCGAGATGTTCGCGCTCGACCTGTCCCTGTGAACGGGCTCTTCGCCGCGGATTACTTCGACGGGCTCACGTCCCGCCGCCGCGCCGTGGAGGTCGTGGTCGTGGGCGATCGCATCGGCCTGCGCGGCAGCGAGCTCACCCTCGATTTCCGCCAGCGCGACCTGCGCCCACGCCCGCGCGTGGGCTCCGCGCCGCTGGACATCGAGCTGCCGAACGGCGGCCTGCTCGTCGCGCCCTACGAGGACGTGGCGGGCTTCATCCCCATCCCGCCGCTCGCAAGCCTCGCCGATCGGCTGGAGCGCCGGCTCGCCGTGGTCGTGGCTGCCCTCGCCGGCCTGGCGGTCGCGGCCTTCCTCGTCTATAGCGAGGGCATCCCGTGGCTGGCCGCCGTGGCGGCCGATCGGCTCCCTGCCGAGGTCGAGGCGGATATCGCGCGCCAGGGCCTCGCTTTCCTCGACGCGAACATCTTCCGCCCAAGCCACCTGCCGCCAGGGCGTCGCGCCGGGCTGGAAGAAAGGCTCGGGCAGCTCGCCACGGCCGAGGGGATGCCCGTGCCGCGCATGGAGTTTCGCTTCGGCGGCTTCATCGGACCCAATGCGCTCGCGTTGCCCGGCGGCGTCATCGTCGTGACCGACCAGCTCGCCGAGATCCTCGACGACGAGGGCATGACGGCGGTGCTCGCCCACGAGCTCGGCCACCTGCGCCACCGGCACGGCACGCGCCGCATCCTGCAGGCTTCCTTCGTGGGCCTGTTCACGGCGGCGATCTTCGGCGACGTGAGCGGCGGCACGCTGGCCGCAACCGTCCCCGCCGCCTTCCTCTACAGCGGCTACGCGCGCGACCTCGAGCGCGATGCGGATGCCTTCGCCTTCGACCTGCTGCGCCGCACCGGGCGCTCGCCGCTGCTCCTCGCGAGCGCCCTGCAGCGCCTGCAGGACGACGCCGACAGGCGACGGTCGCGACGAGATGCGCTCCAGCGCTCGCGGACCGGATACCTCGCCTCGCATCCCCTCACCGAGGAGCGGATGGAAGCCGCCGAGCGCGCGGCCGCACGCTAAGCCCTGCGTCGCCGCGCTGCGACGGCGCACAACGGATACGGGGGACTGCGTACTTAGTAACCGACGAACGGTGTGCACCGGCGAACCGGGGGCGCGTTGTATCAGCATGTCGCGCCTTTCCCACCTCTACCACCTGCGCCGCGCGGAATCCGCACGCCGCGCGAAGAAGCTCAAGCGCGACATGACGGATGCGGAGCGCAAGCTCTGGTACCGCCTGCGCGGCAAGCGCTTCGCCAGCTGGAATTTCCGCCGGCAGGTTCCGATCGGCCCCCACGTCGCGGATTTCCTCTGCGAGCGCGCGCGCCTGGTGGTGGAAGTCGATAGAGGCGCCGGCACCGGACAGCGCGACCTCGATCGCGCCCGCAGCGCGGACCTCAACTCGCAGGGCTACGAGATCGTGCGCTTCTGGAACGACGAGGTGCTCGCCAACATCGATGGCGTGCTCGAGGTGCTCGGCCGCGTACTGAAGGCGCGAGACACCTCGGCCTAGGAAGCTCTGCCAGATCGCCGGTACTTGTGCAGAGCTTCCCTGGCTTTCATTCCCCCTTGATGCCGGCCTTGCGAATCACCGGCCACCACTTCTCGATCTCGGCCATGTGGAAGGCGCGCAGCATCTCGGGCGATTGCTGGTCCGCCGCAGGGATCTCCTGTCCCAGGTCGAACAGCCGTTTCTGCACCGACGGATCCGCCAGCGTCTCGCGCACCGCCGTGTTGAGCTTGCCGATCACCGCGGGCGGCGTGCCCTTCGGCACCCACAGCCCGTGCCACACGGTCATGTAGAAGCCGGGCAGCCCGGCTTCGTCCACCGTGGGAATGTCCGGTGCGGCGGCAAGCCGGGTGCGAGCAGTGACCGCATAGGCGCGCAGCTTCCCGGCGCGAATGTGCGGCAGCGCGTTCGCCGCCTGCTCGAAGCCCAGGTTCACGTGTCCCGCGATCACGTCGAGGATGCCCGGGCCGGAACCGCGATAGTGGATGACCTCGATCGGCACGCCGGTCTGCTGCTGGAAGTAGACGCCGCTCACGTGGGCCGGCGTGCCCGGCCCTCCGGTGGCGCTCGTGACCGCCGAGCCCTTCGCACGGCCCCACGCGATCAACGACTTGAGGTCCGTCGCGGGCACCGTGTTGTTCGACAGGATGATCTGCGGGTTGGTCGCGATCATCGCGACCGGCTCCATGTCCGTGCGCAGGTCGTAGGGAAGCTGGTGCACGGCGCCATTGATCACGTGCGTGCCGATGTGGCCGATGCTCACGGTGTAGCCATCGGCCGGCGAGCGCACGACCTTGCCCACGCCGATGGTGCCGCCGGCGCCGGTGACGTTCTCCACGACCACCGTCTGGCCGAGCGATCGCGACATGCGTTCGGCCATGATGCGCGCGATGGTGTCCGTGGGGCCGCCCGCGGAAAACGGCACCACGATGGTGACCGGTCTCACGGGAAAATCCTGCGCGGTGGCAGCGGTCGTGGCGAAGGCGGCGATGGCGGCGGCCAGCCGCGCGAACAGGCGCATCGTTGTCATGTCTTCCTCCCTTTGCCGTAGTTCACGCTTCGGAGCGGCATGCGGTCAACCCCTCGCGGCGCTTTCGTGCGCGACGGGCTCCGGGCACCAAAGGCCTTTCGACGCAGATGAACACAGATGAACACAGATAGAAGCGTCGAATGTGTCGTGCCCGCGACCATGGGCCCGCTAAGCAGTGATCGGTTTTATCTGCGTTCATCTGTGTTCATCTGCGTCAAAACGCTTTTCGGCCGAGTGACTCCCCGCCGCTAAGCTTTCGGCACGTACCGCGGCGTCCGGGATGACGCTCGCGGGATGATTCGGCCTTGGCGCCTGTTGCCTTCGCGCCGTCCTACTTAGCCTCGGTCGATCCGTCCGACGCGATGTTTCACGAAGGCTTAAGGACATTTCAGGGGGTCCGGGGACACGATGGCTGCGTACCAGGCACCACGGTCGCAACGTGTCATCTACCCCCCTCGCACGCTTTGCTGTCGCTGTCGCAATGGCTTTGTTTCCGGTCGCGCCTGCGTTTGCCCAGACGGGCGGCTCCACGCAGCGGCTCACGGTGAGCGCGACCGTGATGATGAATTGCCGTCTCCATCCTTCCGAGCCCGGACTGGCGGAGGTGAGGTGCACGAGGGGCGCGCTGCCGAAGGTCGAGGGATGCCATGGGGGGTGCCCGGCCGACCCGCAGCGGCGCGCCTTCGGCATCCTCGAGCGCACGCTGAACCCGCGCGAGGATGGGCGGCGCGTGGTCACGGTCCTCTTCTGATTCACCCCCGCTGATTCACCCCTGCCGGTTCACTCCATCGCCGCGGCGGGCGGCGCGCTTCCCGGGCGCTTGCTGCGCCGCAGGAGGAACACCAGCGGCAGCATCAGCAGGAAGCTCCACGTCGTCACCTTGAACACGTCGAGGATGGCGCCCATCTCGGCCTGCCGCCCGATCTGCGCCGCAATGAGCGCCATGGCACGCGGATCCTCGGGCGTCAGGTGCAGCGGCCGCAGGTATTCGATGAGCGCGGGATTGAAGCGCGTCACGTGCGCGCCGAGCTCGTTCCAGATCACCTGCGCCTGGCGCGTCATGAGCGTCGTGACGACCGAGATGCCCGCGGCCGCGCCGATGGTGCGCACCAGGCTGTAGATGCCGGCGGCCTCCGGAATGCGCGCGCGCTCCATGGTGGCGTAGGCGATGGTGGAGAGCGGCACGAAGATGAGGCCGAGCCCGAGCCCCTGCAGGAACGCCGGCCAGATGATCCAGAACGTCGTCACTTCGAGCGAGTAGCCCGTCATCGCCCACGAGCCGGCGGCGCTCAGCAGCATGCCCACGCCTACCAGGATGCGCGCGTCGTGCTTGCCGACGAGGCGGCCGACCACGATCATCGCGATGGCGGTCGCCATGCCCCGGGGCGCCATCACCAGGCCGGTGGTGACGATGGGATAGCCCAGCAGGCCCTCCAGCAGGATCGGCTGCAGCACGAGCCCGCCGAAGAGCCCGAGGCCCATGGCGAGCATCACGCCGCAGGCCATCGCGAAGTTGCGGTCGCCGAAGATGCGCAGGTCGAAGAGCGCGCGCGGCCCCAGGCGCAGGCTCCACCAGACGAAGCCGGCCAGCCCGATCGCGGAAAGCGCCGCGCTCACGCGGATGTCGTTCGCGGCGAACCAGTCCTGCGATGTCCCGCGGTCGAGCATGTACTGCAGTCCCGCGACACCGCTGCCGAGCAGCGCCAGTCCCGTCCAGTCCATGTGGCGCTCGCGCGTCTCGCCCGCGTGCACGTACTGCGAGGCGAGGAAGAACGAGAGCGCGCCGATCGGCACGTTGATGTAGAAGGTCCACCGCCAGCTCGCCACGTCCGTGAGCCAGCCGCCGAGCGTGGGACCGAGCACCGGTCCCACCATCACCCCAAGGCCCCAGATCGCCATCGCCTTGCCGCGATCCTCGGGCGGATACGCATCGGTCATGATCGCCTGCGACAGCGGCACCAGCGCCGCGCCGAACACGCCCTGCAAGAGGCGGAAGCCCACGATCTGGAAGAGGTTCTGCGCGATGCCGCACAACGCGGAGGCGGCCACGAAGCCGCTGATGCAGATGAGCAGGAAGCGCTTGCGGCCGCGGGTGTCCGCGAAGTACCCGGTGAGCGGCATCACGATCGCGCTGGAGACGAGATAGCTCGTGAGGACCCAGCTGATCTGCTCCGTCGTGGCACCCAGCTCGCCCGCCATGTGCGGCAGCGCCACGTTCACGATGGTGGTGTCGAGCACCTGGATGAGGGTCGCCGACATCACCGCCAGCGTGATCATCAGGCGCTCGGTGCCGGTGGGCAGCGCGGGCGCCGGGGCCGTGGACGCCATGCGCTATTCCTCGGCCGCCGCCACGAGGATGCTGCAGCGTGCGCGCTCCAGCAGCGATTGCTCGTCCGACTGGCTCCACCAGCGGGCGAGCCGGCTGCGGTTGCGGTGTCCCAGCACGATGAGGTCCGCGCCGATCCGCTCGGCGGTCGCCGCGATGCAATCGACGGCATTGCCGTACTCGAGCGAGCCGGTGGCGGAAAGCCCGCGATCGCGCAGCCATTGCACGCCCTCCTCGAGGAGCGAGCAGGCGCGGCGGTCCTCGCTCTCGGCGAGCGCGGGGGTGACGGCTTCGGGTATGGCGGAGGCGATATGGCTCTGCACGATCGCGAGCAGGTAGGCCTCGGACTTCATGCACAGCACGACGTCGGCTCCCTGGCGCAGGGCCCGCCGCCCCTCGGCCGTGCCGTCGTAGCAAAGGAGCACCTTGTGATACACGCCTACTCCTTGCGCACTCTCACCGTGGTGCTGGTGCCGATGCGCAGCGGATGCCCGGGATCCGGATCCTCGACCTTGATGCGCACGGGCACGCGCTGGGTGACCTTCACCCAGTTGCCCGTCGCGTTCTGCGGTGGCAGCAGCGAGAACGCCGCGCCGCTGCCGCCCGAGACGCTCTGCACCACGCCGTGGAAGACATGGTCGGGATAGATGTCGGAGCGGATCTCCGCATGCTGGCCGGGACGGATCTCCTTCAGCTGCGTCTCCTTGAAGTTCGCATCGATCCAGAACTCGCGGTCGGAGATGACGACGAAGAGCGGCGTGCCCGGCGTGACGGTGTTGCCCGGCTGCAGCGTGAAGTTGGCGATCACGCCGTCGACCGGCGACTTCACCTGCGTGCGTTCGAGATCGAGCTCCGCCTGCCTGAGCGCGGCGGCCGCCGCCTGCACGGCGGCATTCTGCTCACCGCCCTGGCCGAGCGCGCTGCGCGCCTGGGCCACGTTGGCCTCGGCGGCCTTCACCGCGGCCTCGGCCGTCTGGAGCTGCGTGCGCGCGTTCTCCGCGCCCTGCGGCGAGAGGAAGCCGCTCTTCATGAGCTGCTGGTTGCGCGACCACGCGTTGCGCGCGTTCTCCGCTTCCGCGCGGCGTTGCGCGAGCGTGGCCTCGGCCGCGGCGACGCCGGCGGATTCCTGCGAGACGCCCTGGCGCGCGAGCTCGAGCTGCGCGCGCGCACGCGCCACCGCGATATCGTAGTTGCGCGGATCGATCTCGAAGAGGACATCGCCCGCGTGCACCGCCTGCTGGTCGCGCACCAGCACGCGCGTGACCGGGCCGGCGACCTGCGCGGCGACGTCGACCTGGTTGGCCTGCACGTACGCGTTGTCGGTCTCGACGAACCGGCGCGCCTCGAGGAAGTAGCGGCCGCCGAAGAAGGCGGCGGCGGCCAGCACGACGGCCGCCGCGATCCACTTGATTTGCCGGCGGTGCGGTCCGCGGCCGGTCCGGGAAGGCGGCGGCGCGGGGGTGGTGTCGTTGTTTGCGGTCGCGGTGGCCATCCAAAAAGGACAATGCCACCGCCGCGTCGTTCCCGGTCAGTAGATGGGCGAGTACTGCAGCGTTCCGGCGTACGTGTCGGCGTCCAGCCTGCCACCCCATGCGGGAGCGGCCGGGAGTGCCACCGGCTGCTCGGCGCGCACCGGCTCGGCCTGGGTCGCATCGTCGCGCGGCCACGTGGCGAAAGCGAACAGCAACAGCATGAGGATCAGCATCGCGACCAGACGCAAGGCGTGGTCGAGGGGATCCTCGTCCAACGGCACGAGCGGCACGCGTTTCGGGTCGCGCATGTCGCGCGTGAGCTGGTCGATGCGGCGTTCAATCATAGGTGGCCTCCATGGCGCCCGCTTCGCGCACGGGCGGCTCGGACTGGACCAGGATCGCGAACGCGCTGCACGCGGCGGTCAGGACGATCGAGACGATCACCGCCGCGCAGGCGAGACGGTCGGCGGGCGGTGTTGCCGGCAGGTTGTGATCGAGGGCGAAATCTTCCATGGGCTTCCTTCCTGGGGCTTCGGGCGCACGCCACGTCTGCACGCGGCGCACGCCCGGGGATTGCTCACTTCGTGTCCGCGCTGGCGAACACCTTGGGCTCGCACTGCGCCGGCAGCGCGATGGTCGGGCTCACGTCGCCGTCGCTGCGCTCGAGGTCGCGCTGGAACCACGCGGCGCGCTTGGCTTCCGCGCAGCTGAGCGGCCGGCTCTCGGTCGCACGCTCGTGCTTCACGTGCGCGGCCGGTTGCATGTAGTCGCCACCGTCGCCGCCTTCGGCCCACGTGGCGAGCGGGGCGGACGCGAACAGGGTGAAGGCCGCGAGGGACAGGACATTGCGTTTGGTCGTCGTGGACATGTGGTGCTCCTTTGTGGTTGGTGTCGTCGATGTGCTGCGGAAGCCACTTTCTTCCTGGGGCGGTGCACACGTCCTTGAGCGGCGCTTAAACGTTCTGAAGTTCGGCGCGGGGGTAACATGGGCCGCTGGTCCCGTGCCAAAGCAGCCTTACAGGGGGGGTTACTTGGGGACGTCCTGGAGATTCGGGCCGATCGAGGTTCGCCCGGCGGAGAGGCAATTGCTCGTCGAGGGCCAGCCTGCTCCCGTGGGGGCGCGCGCCTTCGACGTCCTGCTGGCACTCATCGACCGGCGCGACCGCGTCGTGACCAAGAACGAGCTGCTGGAGATCGTCTGGCCGGGCCTTGTCGTCGAGGAAAACAACCTGCAGGTGCAGGTTTCGACGCTGCGCAAGCACCTCGGCCCGCGCGCCGTCGCGACCATCCCGGGACACGGCTACCGGTTTACCCTGCAGCCCGAGATCGAGGCCGGCGCAAGCCGTCGCGATTCCACGCCGCGACACAACCTGCCGGCGCAGCTCAACCGCTTCATCGGTCGCGAGAACGAGCTCGGGCAGGTCAAGGCGATGCTGGAACGCCACCGCCTGGTGACCCTCACCAGCGTGGGCGGCACCGGCAAGACGCGCCTGTCGCTGCAGGTCGGGCAGGAAATCCTGAACCGCTTTCCCGATGGGGTGTGGTTCGTGGAAATGGCGCCCGTCGCCGACGAATCGCGCGTCGCCCAGGCGGTCGCCGCCACGCTCGGCGTGAAGGAGACCGCGGCGTCATCGATGCTCGCGGGCCTGGGCACGTGGGCCCGGTCGCGCACGACGCTGCTCGTGCTCGACAACTGCGAGCACGTCCTCGGCGGATGTGCGGAGCTCGCGAGGCACATGCTGCAGGCGGCACCCGGCCTGCGCATCCTCGCCTCGAGCCGCGAAGCGCTGCGCGTGAACGGCGAGGCGATCTATGCGCTCGCACCGCTCGCCACACCCGATGCGCGTTACGTGGCTTCGACCGCGATCCTCGAGAAATACGATGCGGTGCGGCTCTTCGTCGACCGCGCCGCGGCGAGCTCGAATTTCCGCATCACCGACGCGAATGCGCCCGCCGTGGCCTCGATCTGCCGCCGCCTCGACGGCATTCCGCTCGCGATCGAGCTCGCCGCCGCGCGTGCGCGCGTGCTTTCCGCGGAGAACATCGCATCGCGGCTCGACGACTGCTTCAGGCTCCTCACCGGCGGCGACAAGACCTCGGCCGCGCGGCAGCACACGCTGCGCGCATCGCTCGACTGGAGCCACGACCTGCTGTCGCCGCCGGAAGCGGTGCTCTTCCGGCGCCTCGCCGTGTTCTCGGGCGGGTGGATGCTCGACGCCGCGGAAAACGTCTGCGCCGCGGGCGAGGTCGCCGCGAGCGATGTGCTCGACCTCCTCACGCACCTGGTGGAGAAGTCGCTGGTCGAGACCGACGCCTTCGGCGAACGCTATCGGCTGCTCGAAACCGTGCGCCAGTACGCACACGAGAAGCTGCTGGCGTCGGGGGAAGCACGGGCGGTGCGCGCGCGCCACGTCGCGTTCTACCTCTCGTTCGTCCTGGCGGCACGGTCGGAAGCGATGGGACCGGGCCACGGTGAGTGGCCGCACCGCGTCGATCGCGAGCTCGAGAACCTGCTCGCCGCGCATGCCTACTGCGAGGGCATCGATTCGGGCCTGGACTGCGAGCTGCAGCTCGTGCTGTCGATGAAGCGCTACCTCGTCACGCGCGGGCGCCCGGCGCTTGCACACCAGCTCACGCGCGAAGCGCTCGCGCGCGCTCCGCGCCGCACGCCGGCGCGCTGCGCGGCGCTGTTCGACGCGGGCCAGCTCGGCTACCTGCTGGGCCGCTACGCCGAAGCACGCAGCGACCTGCGGGAAAGCGTCGACATCGCGCGCGAGAGCGGTGACACGCCGCAGCTGTCGCGCAGCCTCGAGCTGCTCGGCCTGGCCTGCCTCGGCGAAGGCGATGCCGTCGCTGCCCGCCGCCACCTGGACGAGTGCGTCGCGGTCGCGCGCGAGCTGGGCGACGGACGCGAGCTCATGACCGCGCTCAACGCGCTCGCGCAGTTGCTGCGCATCGAGGGCAAGCTGGTCACGGCGGCGGCGCTCTACGAGGAAGCGCTCGGCATCGCGCGGCGCATGGGCGACCGCGAAAGCGAGGCCGTGGCGCTGCTCAACCTCGCCATGGCGTCGAGCGGGATGACAGCGCAGGAATGCGCGCGCCTGCTGCTGCAAGCGCTGCAGGCGGCCGAGGCGATCGGCTCGCGCTACGTGGGGCTGAGCGTGCTCGACGTGGCCGCGGGTCTCGCTGCGGCCACGCAGGCATGGGAACGCGCGGCGCGCTATTTCGGCGCGGCGCAGGCGCAGGCCGCGGCCGCGGGCGTCCATCGCGATCCGGCCGACAACGCATTCCTGGCGCCGCGGATCGAAAGTGCAAGGGCGGCGCTCCCGGCCGCGGCGTTCCAGCATGCCGAGACGGCCGGGAGCGCGCTTTCCTACGACGAGGTCATCGCGGACGTGCGCGAGTGGCTGGCCGTCACGCCGCCCCGCTGATCATGATGGGATCGTAGGAGCACTGCTGCGGCGAGGCCTTGCGGAAGTGCACGTGGTAGACGTAGCGCTCGTTCGCGGTGTTGTCGGTCTTGCCGCGCTGCTTCATGGCATCCCGCGCGATGAGCTTGAAGTGCGGGTTGGGCGGCACCACCCGGATGCCGTCGGGATCGAACGTCCAGCCGTCGGTGGTGCTGAGCGTCCATTCGATCTCCACGCCCGGGCCGAGGCTCGCGGGAATGACGAGCTCGAAGGGCTCCACCGTCACGTGGCATCCCGCCGCCACCGTGATGGCGACCCTGCACGGGCTTGCGGTGCACCTCGCCGAAGTGTTCGTCGGTCCGCCCGCCTTGGCCAGCGGATCGACATTGCCCGGTGCTGCACAGCCGCTCATGAACGCCAGCAGGCCGAGGACGGCGCCGGCCATGTTCTTCTTCATCGCATCTCCCAGGTTGTCCTGACCGAACCGGGTCAGTCGGCGCGCGCGCCGCTGTCGTGCGCGACCTTGCTCCACTTCGCGATCTCGCCCTTCATGAAGGCCCCGAACTGCGCGCGCGTATCGCCCACGGGCGTGAAGGCGAGCTGCGCCATCTTCTCGCGAACGGCCGGATCCTGCAGCATCCTGCGCAACTCGGCGTTGAGCCTGTCGAGGATCGCGACCGGCGTCTTCGCGGGCGCGGCGAGCCCGATCCAGCCCACGCTCTCGAAGCCGGGATAGCCCTGCTCGGCCAGCGTGGGGACATCGGGCATGAAGGGCGAGCGCTGCGGGATCGCCACGCCCAGCGCGCGCAGCTTGCCGCCCCTGACCTGCGTGAGCAGCCCCGGGACGGTATCCGACATCATCACGACATTGCCGCCGATGATCTGCGACTGCGCATCGGAGCTGCCCTTGAACGGGATGTGGTTCAGCTTGATGCCCGCCGCCTGCTGGAAGGCCTCCATCGTGAGATGGCTGGTCGAGCCGTTGCCGAGCGACGCGAACGAGAGCTCGCCCGGCTTGGCCCTGGCCGCGGCGACGAGGTCCCGGATCGACTTGTACGGCGACTGCGCGCCCACGACGATCGCCTGCGGCGTGAGCGCGATGTTGCCGATCGGCTCGAAGTCGCGCACCGGATCGTACGGCAGCGACTTGTACACGCCGGGGTTGATGCCGAAAGGCCCGCTGCCCGCAGCGATCAGCGTATAGCCGTCGGGCGCCGCGTCCTTCGCGGCTTGCGTGCCGACGATGCCGCCCGCGCCGGGCTTGTTCTCGATCACGAAAGGCTGCCCGAGCGAGCGGCCGAGCTGCTCGCCCACGAGGCGCGCGAGGATGTCGGTGGCGCTGCCCGGCGTGAACGGCACGATGATCTTCACCGGCTTCGAGGGATAGGACTGCGCTTGCGCCACCGTGGCGGCAGCGAAGAGCAGCAGGAGCGATGCGGCGAAGCGGCGGATCACGAAGGCCTCCGGGCGAGGGAAACGGAGCGCCATTATTGGCCGGAGCTCAGGCAGGCGTCACGTTGCGTGAAACCAGGCTCGCCACGAGGGCGATGAGCTCGGCGGGTTCCACCGGCTTGGAAGCGTGCAGCTGGAAGCCCGCGCGGATCGCCTGCAGCCGGTCCTCGGGGCGCGCATAGGCGGTCAACGCGACCGCCGGGATGTCGCGGTTTTCGTGTGCCGGCAGCGCGCGCACCCGGCGCATGAGCGAGTGCCCGTCCTCCCCCGGCATGCCGATGTCGCTCACGAGCGCATCGAAGCGGCGCGAGCGCACCAGGGCGAGGGCCTCGGCGCTCGAGGCCGCCGTCACGACGCTCGCGCGGCATTCCTCCAGGAGCCGGCGCACGAGGTCGCGCGCATCCGCATCGTCGTCGACCACCAGCACGTGCTTGCCCGCGATCGCCTCGCACTCGTGCGCGGGAGTGACCGGATCCGGGACATTGCCCATCTCCGCAGGGGGGTGCTCCACGGATTGCGTGGCCGCCTGCGCGATGGGCAGCGTCACGATGAAGGTGGCACCGCGGCCGAGCCCCTCGCTTTGCGCGCGCGCTTCGCCGCCGTGCATCTCGACCAGCTGCTTCACGATCGAGAGTCCCAGCCCGAGGCCGCCGTGGCGGCGCGTGATCGAGGCGTCGGCCTGGCGGAAGCGGTCGAAGATGAACGGCAGGAAATCGGGCGCGATGCCCTCGCCCGAGTCGCGCACGCGGATCTCGGCGTGGTCGCGGCGCAGGCGCAGCGTGACGAGCACGCTGCCGCCGGCGGGCGTGAACTTGATCGCGTTGGTGAGGAGGTTCCACAGCACCTGCTGCAGGCGGTCGTGATCGCCGCTCACGGCCGGCTCCTCGATCTCGTCGATCTCGGCGCGCAGCGAAACACCCTTGGCGTCGGCGGCGGGGCGCGCCGTGTCGATCGAGGCGCGCACCAGCGCGGGCAGGTCCATGGCCTCCATGTTGAGCCGCACCTTCCCGGAGATGATGGCGCTCATGTCGAGCAGGTCCGCGATGATGGTCGACTGGGCCCGTGCATTGCGCTCGATCACTTCCGCGCCGCGCTTCACTTCGGGCGATGCGGTCTCGACGCGGCGCAGCATGTGCGCCCAGCCCAGGATCGCGTTGAGGGGCGTGCGCAGCTCGTGGCTCAGGGTGGCGAGGAATTCGTCCTTCATGCGGCTCGCGCGCTCCGCTTCGCCGCGCGCCACCTGCTCGGCCTGCAGCGATTCGCGCACGCGCTGCTCGGCGCGCACGCGCTGCACGGCCTCCCAGCACCGGCTGGCCACGTGGCGCATGAGCACCAGCTCCGCAGCCTGCCATCGGCGCGGCGTGATCGATTGCGCGGCGACCAGCGCCAGGAAGCGGCCGGCCTTGTGCAGGGGCACCGCGGCGATGGCGCCGACGTTGCGCTCGAGGAAGTATTCGCGATCGCCGAATTGCTGGGCGCGCGCCACGTCCTCGAGGGCGTAGGGCTCGTCCGCGCGCATGAGCACCGGCAGCTCCGAGCGGTAGTCGGCGAAGCGGTAGCGCCCGGCCGAGGTCGGCATCCCGTTCGCGTAGTCGGAGGCCACGCTGAAGCCTTCCTCGTCGTCGTCCACGACGGCATAGATGCAGCGTTCCACGTCCAGGTGCTCGCCCAGCATGCGCACCGCGGCGCCGGTGATCGCCAGCGGATCGGCGAGGCCGCGGATGACCTCGTCGAGCGCCAGCAGGAACTTGTCGCGCTTCTCCGCGAGCTGGTGCGCGGTGACGTCCGAGCCGTGCGCGAGAATGCCCACCACGCGACCTTCCGGGTCGCGCATCGGCTGGTAGATGAAATCGATGAACACATCCTCGAGCTTGCCGCCGCGCTCGAGCCCGACGCGCATGCCGCGGCCCACGAAGGGCTCCCCGGTGGCGTAGACGCGATCGAGGATCTCGAAGAAGCCCTGGCCCTGCACTTCCGGAACCGCTTCGCGCACGCTGCGGCCGGCGAGCGCGCGATTGCCGAGCAGCGTCTCGTAGCTGGGGTTCACGTACTCGAACACGTGCTCGGGCCCGCGCAGCACGGCGAGGAACGAAGGCGCCTGCGCGAACGCTTCGGCGAGCCGCGCGCGCTCCTGCTCGACCTGCGTGAGCAGCCGGCTGCGATCGCGCTCGGCGAAGACGCGCTGGGTCTCTTCCGTGACGGCGCAGAAGAGGCCGGCCACGCGGCCGTTCTCGTCGAGGATGGGGCTGTACGACCAGGTGAAGTACGTCTCCTCCGGATAGCCATGGCGCTCCATCCTGAGGAACACGCGGTCGTTCCAGGTCGCCTCGTTGCGCTCCATCACCTGCCGCGCCTGCTCGCCGACGATGTCCCAGATGTCGTTCCACGAATCGCGCGCGGGCCTGCCGAGCGCGGCCGGATGGCGCGCGCCGAGCATCGGGATGTAGCCGTCGTTGTAGATGTTGATGAGCTGCGGTCCCCACCACACGAACATGGGGAAGCGCGAGTTGAGGCAGATGCCCACCGCGATGCGCAATGCGACCGGCCATGCGCAGATCGGGCCCAGCGGCGTGCCCGCCCAATCGAACTCGCCTACGCGGGTAGCCATCTCGCTTGCGACGACGCTGACGGCAGGGACTGGTTGCTGCGGCATGAAGCGGCTGATCTGCGGATACCGATAGGCCGGGCGAGCGGCAATAAGTTCGCGGCTAGGGGCGAGAGAACCCGTACAGGTTGCGTGGATTGTCGACCAGGATCGCGCGGCGGCGCTCTTCCGCGCCGGCCCACTCGCCGAGCAGATCGAAGAGTACCGCATCGTCGGGCTTGGTTGCACGCTCGGTGGGATGCGGCCAGTCGCTGCCCCAGACGCAGCGTTCGGGCGCCGATTCCACGAAGGCACGTGCGACCGCGAGCACGTCGCCATAGCCGGGCGCGCCCACTCGGGAATCGAGATAGGCCCCCGAAAGCTTCACCCAGGCGCGGCCGCCATCGAGGAGGCGCTTCACGATGTCCCACGCCGGATGCGCGGCTCCTTCGGGCTGCGGCAGGCGCGCCATGTGGTCGATCACGATCGTCCCGGGCAGGCGCTCGATGATCGAGCGCAACGCGACGATCTGCGCGGCCAGCAGGTGGAGCTGCACGTGCCAGCCGAATTCCTGGATGCGGCGCGCGAGAGGCTCGATCATTCCGGGCGTCGTGATCGCGGTTCGCGGATCGTGCTGCGTGAAGCGCAGCCCGCGGATGCCGCCCGCATCCAGCGCGCGCAGCTCGTCATCGGCAACGTCCGCCGTGACGACGGCGATCCCGCACGCGTGGCGAGCGCCGCCCAGGGCGGCGACGGCGTCCGTCGTCACGCGATTGTCGGTGCCGTGCGCCGCCGGCTGCACCACGACCACGTTGGTGGTGCCGAGGCGCTGCTGCAGCAGCCGGTATTGCTCCACACCCGCGTCGCTCACCGCCCGCGCATCGGGCCGCTGCAGTGGATAGCGCGGATCGTAGACGTGGATGTGGCAGTCGCAGGCACCGGGCGGCGCCGCGAGGCGCGGAGAACCGGTGCCGGCGCTATTCGGAATCATCGGCCCTCGACGGCGCGGCCATGCCCTCCTCGTACACGGCGCCCGCCTCGAGGAGCTCGCGATAGCGGTGCTCGTCCACGCCCGCTTCGGCGAGCAGCTCGCGATTGTGCTGGCCCAGCCGCGGCGCCGGCGTGCGTATGGAGCCGGGTGTCGCCTCGAGGCGCGGGACCACGTGGTGCATGGGAAACCACTCCATGTCCGCATCCGGGTAATCGGCGATGACCTCGCGCGCGATGAAGTGCGGGTCCGCGACGATCTGCGAGATGTCGTAGATGGGCCCGATCGTGACCTCCGCCTGCTCGAAGAACGCGACGTTCTCGGCCTGCGTCTTCCGCGCGATGAAGGCGCCGATGATGGCGTCGAGCTCCTCGGCATGCTTCACGCGATCGGCGTTGGTGCGATAGCGCGGGTCGTCGATCAGTTCCGGCCGGCCGATGGCGGCGAAGGTGCGCTCGGCCATCTTCTGCGTGGAAGCGGAGAGCGCCACGTAGCGGCCGTCGCTCGTGCGATACGCATTGCGTGGTCCGGAATTGGTAGAGCGGCTGCCGGTGCGGGGCTTCACCTTGCCGGTGAGGCGCCAGCTCGCCGCCTGCGGGCCGAGCACGTGGAAGAGCGGATCGAGCAACGGCAGGTCGATCACCTGCCCGCTGCCGCCATTCACTTCCACCTCGCGCAGCGCGATCATCACGCCGATGGCGCCATAGAGGCCGGCGTACGAATCGGCCATGTACATCGGCGGCAGCACCGGCTCGCGATCGGCGAAGCCGTTGAAGGAGGCAAAGCCCGAGATGCCTTCCACGAGCGTGCCGAAGCCCGGGCGGCGCCGGTAGGGGCCATCCTGCCCCCACCCGGAGATGCGCACGATCACGAGGCGCGGGTTGCGCGCGAGGAGCACCTGCGGGGCGAGCCCCATCTTTTCCAGCGTGTCGGGGCGAAAGCTCTCGACGAAGACATCGGCCTTCTCGGTGAGCTTCAGCAGGAGCTCGCGCGCCTGCGCGTTGCGCAGCTCGAGCGCGAGGCTCTTCTTGTTGCGCGCGTACAGCTTCCAGTTCACGGCCACGTCGTGCGTCTTCCACGCGCGCAGCGTGTCCCCCGCCGCGGGCTCCACCTTCACCACGTCCGCGCCGAAATCGGCGAGCACGCCGGTCAGCGTGTTGCCGGCCACCAGGCGCGAGAGGTCGAGGATGCGGATGCCGGTGAGCGTGCCGACAGCGCCCACGCGATAGTCGCGACGCTTGAGCGCCATCGCTACTCCGGCGTGATGTGGGCCGCGGCCGCGACCTTCTTCCAGCCCGCGATCTCGTCGCGGATCACCTGCGCGAACTGCGCGGGCGGCATCGGCGCGGGCTCGGCGCCCTCGCGCGCGAAGACGTCGCGCATCTCGGTCGTGGCGAGGATGCGGTTCATGTCGGCGTTGACGAGGGCGACGATCTCCGGCGGCGTCCTGGGCGGCGCGAGCACGCCCCACCAGAGCTCGAAGTGGTAGCCCGGCGCGCCGTTGGCGGCCACCGGCGGCAGGTCGGGCACGACGCTCGAAGGTCCGGCGCTGGTCACGCCCAGCGCGCGAACCTTGCCCGCCTTCACCTGCTGGTAGATCGAGGGCGCGCTCGCGACCAGCACGTCCACGTGGCCGCCGATCACGTCGGTGACCGCGGGCGACATGCCCTTGTAGGGCACGTGCGTCATCCGGATGCCCGCCGCTTCCATGAAGAGCTCGGTGGCGAACTGGTTGGTGCTGCCCTGGCCCGACGAGCCGTAATTCAACCTGCCGGGATTCTTGCGCGCGAGCGCGATGAGCTCCTGCGTGGTCTTCGCCGGCACGCCGTTGGCGACGGTGAGCAGCATCGGCCCCTTCGCGACCATGCCCACGGGCGAGAACCCGGCCACGGGATCGAAGGGCAGGTTGGCCTGGATCGCCGCGTTGGTGGTGAACGAGGACGAGAGCAGGCAAAGCGTGTAGCCGTCGGGTGCGGCCTTGGAGACGAACGCCGCGCCGATCGCGCCACCCGCGCCCCCGCGGTTCTCGACGATCACCGGCACGCCCCAGCGATCGCCCAGCTTCTTGCCGAGCTCGCGCGCGAACGTGTCGTTCGACCCACCGGGCGGATAGGGGACGACGATCGTGACGGGCTTCGCGGGAAATCCGGCCTGCGCGAACGCGCGCGGCGCGATGTCCGCCACCACCGCGCCCATCGCCGCCTGCAATAGCGCACGCCGTCGTGGCCGTGGCGTCACTGGATGGTCCTTTCTTCCGGCGCGATGAGCCCGAGGCGCATCGCGAGCGCGAGCACCTGCTCCGCACGGCGCACGAACGGCGCATCGACCATGCGGCCATCGACGGTGAATGCGCCGACGCCACGGCGCGACGCATCGCGCGCCGCCTCGACGACCTTGAGCGAATGCGCGATCTCCGCATCGCTCGGGCGGAAGACGGCATTCGCGAGCGGCACCTGCGAGGGATGGATCGCGCTCTTGCCGAGGAACCCCAGGCGGCGGGCCATCTCGGCCTCGCGCCGGTAACCTTCCGCGTCCTTGATGTTGGCGTAGGCACCGTCGTACGCCCACACGCCCGCTTCGGCCGCGGCGAGGCGCACCGACAGCATGATCTGCTGGATGACCTCGGGGTTGTAGCGGTCGACGTTGAGCGGCTCGATCAGGTCGCCGTAGCCCACCTGCAGCCCGCGCACGAGCGAGCTGGCCCCCGCGAGCTCGGCGGCGAGGCGCAGCGCCCGCGGGCTCTCGATGTTCACGAGGATGCCGACGTCGTGGGAGGTTCCGCGCTCCACGCGCGTGATGGCCGCGGCACAGCGGCGCACGTCATCCGCGCTCTCCGGCTTGGGCAGGTTCACGAGGTCGAGCCCCGGGCCGACGACGGCCTCGAGGTCCGCCGCGAAATGCTCGGTGGCGAGCCCGTTCACGCGCACGATGATGGTCTTGCCATGACCCTCGGGCAGCGTTCGCAGGAAGCGTGCGAGCTCGCCGCGCGCGGTGTCCTTCACCGCTTCGTCGACGGAATCCTCGAGGTCGAACGAGAGTGCGTCCGCCTCGCCGGCGAGCGCCTTGGCGAAAAGCTCCGGCCGCGAGGCCGGCACGAAGAGTTTGCTGCGCATCGAACGATGTTACCGCGGGTCGGAGTGTCCCGGAACGATGACGGGAGTCCCGGTCAGCGCA
>DATMJE010000278.1:0-6356 GCA_035553995.1 Usitatibacter sp.
ATGCTCGCGGGGTGCCTCCTCGCGGCGGTGGGTGTCGCGACGATGCTGCCGCCGCTTTTCCGTGCGGCGCTCGCGACCTACCTCGCACTCACGGTCGCGTATTCGCTGGTGTTGAAGCGCATGTCGATCGTGGACGTGCTCTCGCTCGCGGGGCTCTACACGCTGCGCATCGTCGCGGGCACGTTCGCGATCGCAGCGGCTCTCTCCTTCTGGCTGCTTGCGTTCGCGATGTTCATCTTCTTCAGCCTGGCGCTCGTGAAGCGCTATGCGGAGCTCGCGGCGCTCGAGGATGCGGCGACGCGCGCCCCGGGGCGGGGCTACGCAGGCCACGACCTCGAGGTGGTCCTTGCCATCGGCACCGCGAGCGCGATGGTGAGCGCGCTGGTGCTGGCGCTCTACATCAACGGGGAGACCGCCAAGATGCTATACGCGCGCCCGGAGGTGCTGTGGTTGCTCTGCCCGATCCTGCTCTACTGGATCTCGCGCCTCTGGCTCCTCGCGGCGCGCGGGCAGATGCACGAGGATCCGGTGCTTTTCGCGGTGCACGACCGCGCGAGCTGGATCGCCGCGGGGGCGGCGCTCGCCGTGATGATGGCGGCGACGTGACCGAGTTGTCCGGCTATGGCTCCTGGGGCCGCGTATTCAAGCCGCGCCAACGCGTGGCGCGCATGCGCGATCGCACGGCGCCATTGCCGCTCCCCGAGGATGGCGGCACGATCCTGCCGTACGGCGCGGGCCGCAGCTACGGCGATTCGTGCCTCAACGACGGCGGCACCGTCCTGCGCGCACGCGACCTCGATCGCTTCATCGCATTCGATCCGGCCACCGCCACGTTGCGCTGCGAGGCGGGCGTGCTGCTCGCGGAGATCGCGGCCTTCGCACTGCCGCGCGGGCTCTTCCTGCCGGTCACGCCGGGCACCCGGTTCGTGACGGTGGGCGGCGCGATAGCCAACGACGTCCACGGCAAGAACCACCATCGCGCGGGGACCTTCGGCCATCACGTCGCGCGCTTCGAGCTGCTGCGCTCCGATGGCTCGCGCCTCGAATGCAGCGCCGCTGCGAACGCGGAGCTTTTTCGCGCGACCATCGGGGGCCTCGGGCTCACGGGACTCATCACGTGGGCGGAAATCCGCCTCATGCGCGTCGCCGGACCGTGGGTGCGCCAGGTCGAGCGGCGCTTCGGCTCGCTCGCCGAATTCTTCACGCTGTCGGAGCCCCTCGAGGAGCAGCACGAGTACGTCGTGGCCTGGCTCGACTGCATGCCACGCGAGCACGGCACCACGCGCGGCGTGCTCTTCGCCGGCGACCACGATCCGTCGCCCGCACCGGTCCAGGAGCGCACCGCGCGAGCGGTGCCCCTCACGCCGCCCTTCTCGCTGGTGAACAACCTCTCGCTGCGCGCGTTCAACGAGATCTACTTCCGCACCCACGGACGCGAAGGTGAAGCGAAGGTTGTTCCGTGGGACACGTTCTTCTACCCGCTCGATGCGCTGGGTGGCTGGAACCGCATGTACGGCCCGCGAGGCTTCTTCCAGTACCAGTGCGTGGTGCCCGAGGGTGACCGCGGACGCGCTGCATTGGAAGCCTTGCTCGCGCGGATCGCCGCCAGCGGGCAGGGCTCGTTCCTCGGCGTC
The DNA here is from genome assembly GCA_035553995.1 of Usitatibacter sp. GTDB lineage: Bacteria > Pseudomonadota > Gammaproteobacteria > Burkholderiales > Usitatibacteraceae > Usitatibacter. The sequence goes on from DATMJE010000278.1 coordinate 1,635, forward strand.
CTGAAGCGCTTCGGCACACATCCGCCCGCAGGCATGCTGTCGTTTCCGCGGGCCGGCTACACGCTGGCGCTCGACTTTCCCAATCGCGGCGAAGCGACGACGCAACTCCTCGATGCGCTCGACCTCATCGTGCTCGAAGCCGGCGGCCGCGTTTATGCCGCGAAGGACGCACGCATGTCGCCCCGCGCCTTCCGTGCGTTCTACCCCGAGTGGCAGGCGTTCGCGCGCTTCGTCGACCCGCGCTTCTCGTCCAGCTTCTGGCGGCGCGTGACGGCGGGCGCAGCGGAAGCGCACGCGTGAACGTGGCGATCGTGGGCGCCACCTCCGCCATCGCCGAAGCCGCGGCACGCCTCTGGGCCGCGCGCGGCGCTTCGCTCTATCTCGCAGGACGGCGCGAGGCGCTCCTGGCGGCCATGGCCGATGACCTGCGCCTGCGCGGCGCGGCGAAAGTGGTCACCGAAGCGTTCGACGTCTCGCAGCACGAGGCGCACCACGCGATGCTCTCGCGGGCCGAGGACACGCTGGGCGAGATCGATTGCCTGCTCGTGGCCCACGGCACCCTTCCCGACCAGGCGGCCTGCCTCGCGAATCCCGACCTCGCCGTGCGCGAGATCGAGGTGAACGCGGTCGCGACCGCGGCACTCGTACTGCGCGCGGCGACGCGCTTCGAGGCGCGCGGTGCGGGGACGATCGCGGTGATCACGTCGGTTGCCGGCGTGCGCGGGCGCGCGAGCAATTTCGTCTACGGATCGGCCAAGTCCCTTGTTTCGACACTGCTGGAGGGGTTGCGGCACCGCATGCACGGGCGGGGCGTGGCGGTGATCGACATTCGTCCCGGCTTCGTCGACACGCCGATGACCGCCGGCTTTCCCAAGGGACCCCTGTGGGCCACGCCCGAGCGCGTGGCCCGCGACATCGTCCGCGCGGTCGACCGTCGCGCGGGCGTCGTCTACACGCCGTGGTTCTGGCGGTGGATCATGATGGTGATACGGCATATACCGGAACCGCTCTTCGTGCGTACGAAGCTATGAACGGCAAGCCCCGGATCCTCGTCACAGGCGCGGCAGGCCTCGTCGGCCAGAACCTCGTCCTCATGCTGCGCCAGCGCGGCTACGAGGACATCGTCGCGGTCGACAAGCACGCCGGCAACCTGCAGGTGCTGCGCCGGCTGGTTCCCGAAGCGCGCATCCGCGTGGCCGACCTCGCCGAGCCGGGCGAGTGGGAAGCGCTGTTCGACCCGCAGACCGTGGTCGTGATGCTGCATGCGCAGATCACCGGCAAATATCCCGGGGAATTCGTGCGCAACAACGTGGAGGCCACGCGCCGCGTGCTCGAGGCGATCGCGCGTCGCGGCGCCGCTTTCGTCGTGCACGTGAGCTCCTCCGTGGTGAACTCGGCCGCGAACGACGACTACACCAACACGAAGAAAACGCAGGAAACGCTCGTGCGGGAGTCCGCCGTGCCGCATTGCGTGCTCCGGCCCACGCTCATGTTCGGCTGGTTCGACCCGAAGCATCTCGGCTGGCTCTCGCGCTTCATGGAGAAGACGCCCGTGTTCCCGATCCCCGGCCACGGGCGCTACATGCGCCAGCCGCTCTACATCCGCGACTTCTGCCGTGCGCTGGTGTGGGCGATCGAGAACCGGCCGGCGGGGAAGGCGTACGACGTGGTGGGCGCCGAGCGCATCGACTACATCGAGGTGATCCGCGCGATCAAGCGCGTGAAGCGGCTGAAGACCCTCATCGTGCACGTTCCCGTCCGGCTCTTCCGCCTGATGCTCAAGTCCTACGCCCTCGTCAGCCGCAAGCCGCCGTTCACCGCCGACCAGCTCGACGCGCTCTGCGCCGGCGACGACTTCAAGGGCGTGGATACCGAGCAGGTCTTCGGCTTCCGCCAGACACCGTTCGATGAGGCGCTGCGCGAGAGCTATTGCGACCCGCGCTACAGCCACGTGCTGGTGAGCCGATGAGCGCCACGCCGGGCGCGGCGGAGGCGAAGCGCCATGCGGCGGTGCTCGGCGCGGGGCCGATGGGGCTTGCGACCACCTACGAGCTCCTGAAGAAGGGCTGGTCCGTCGACCTGTACGAGCGTGACGACCGCATCGGTGGCATGTCCGCTTCCACGCAGCTGGGTGGCCTCAAGATCGAGCGCTACTACCACTTCGTCTGCGCGCCGGATCACACGCTCTTCGAATACCTGCGCGAGCTGGGCATCGAGCGGCACCTCAAGTGGGTCGAGACCCGGATGGGCTTCTACTTCGAGGGCAAGCTCTACGATTGGGGCAACCCGGTGGCGCTCCTCAAATTCCCCGAGCTCGATCCGCTCACCAAGGTGCGCTACGGCCTGCACGTGTTCTACACGAAGGGCATCACGGACTGGCGTGCGCTCGACAAGGAGGCGTGCATCCCGTGGCTGCGCAAGTGGGTCGGCGATCGCGGCTACGACGTGCTGTGGCGCAGCCTCTTCGAGCTCAAGTTCCACGAGTACCAGGACACGCTCTCGGCCGCGTGGCTCGGCACCCGCATCAAGCGTGTGGCACTTTCGCGCAAGAGCCTGTCGCAGGAGCGGCTGGGCTATATCGAGGGCGGCTCGGACGTGCTGCTCGAGGCGATCGAGGCGAAGATCCGTGGCATGGGTGGGCGCATCTTCCTCAAGGCCGGAGCCGACAAGATCGACATCGGCCCCGACCAGAAGGTGCGCGGCATCCACGTGGGCGGCGGGCTGCAGCGCTACGAGACCGTCATCTCCACGATCCCGCTGCCATACCTCGTGCGCATGGCACCGGAGTTGCCGCTCGACGAGCGCGCGAAGATCGCGGGCATCGTGAACATCGGCGTGGTCTGCGCCGTGTTCAAGCTGGGCCATTCGATCACGCGCAACTTCTGGACCAATATCAACGATCCCGGCATCGCCATCCCCGGCTTGATCGAGTACTCGAACCTGAACCCGCTGCCCGCGACCGTCGTCTACGCGCCGTTCTACATGCCCGTCACGCACGCCAAGTACCGGGAGCCCGCGGAGGCCTTCGTGCACGAGGTGAAGGGATACCTGAAGCGGCTCAACCCGAAGTTCCGCGACGACTGGGTGCTCGCCGCCAACGCATTCCGCTACGAGTTCGCGCAGACCGTCTGCACGCCCAATTTCTTCGAGAAGCTCCCGTCCATGCGCAGCAAGGCGCGCGGCCTCTTCCTCGCCGACACCTCGCACTACTATCCCGAGGACCGCTCGATCTCCGAGAGCATGCGCATCGGCCGGCAGCTCGCGAACCTCGCCTCGGGACACTGAACGCGTGCGCGACAGGTCGCAGCTCCTCCAGGACGAGTACCACCGCCGCTTCGGCGACCGGGCGGAGTATCGCGATCGCGTCTGGAAGGTGCTGTGTGCCGATTTCTTCTCGCGCTACATCCCGCGCGATGCCGCGGTGCTGGACCTCGGTGCCGGGTGGGGAGAATTCACGCGCAACGTGCATGCGCGCGAGAAGTACGCGATCGACCTCAACCCCGAGACGGGAAGGCGTGTGGAAGGCTTCGCGCGCTTCATCCAGCAGGATTGCTCGAAGCCGTGGCCGCTCGCCGACGCGTCGCTCGACGTCGTCTTCACCAGCAACTTCCTCGAGCACCTGCCGGCGAAGGAGCTCGTCGACGACACGCTGCGCGAGGCACGCCGCTGCCTCAAGCCCGGCGGGCGCATCGTCTGCGTGGGACCGAACGTGCGCTACGTTCCCGGCGCGTACTGGGACTTCTGGGACCACCACATCCCGATCACCGACCTCTCGATGGCGGAAGCGCTCGAGCTGCAGGGCTTCGCGGTCGAGGAGCGCATCGATCGGTTCCTGCCGTACACGATGTCGGGCAATCGCGAGACGCCGCTCGCCTTCGTGCGCGCATACCTGCGCATGCCGTTCGCGTGGCCGCTCTTCGGCAAGCAGTTCCTGGTCGTGGCGCGCAGGGGCGCGTAGTGGGCGTGCCGGATCCGCGCGCGGGCCGCGGCCGCCAGTTCGCGCTCTTCCTCGCCTCCGGCGGCGTGGCGGCGGCGATGAACTGGGGCTCCCGGTTCGTGTTCTCGCGCTGGATGTCGTTCGAGCTCGCCGTGGTCTTCGCCTTCTGCGTGGGCCTCGCGACGGGCTTCGTGCTGATGCGCGCGTTCGTCTTTGCGGGCGGCGGCCGTCCGGTGGTGCCGCAAGCGGGTCGCTACCTCGTCGTGAATGCCGCGGCGCTCGCACAGACCTGGATCGTGAGCGTGCTCATGGCGCGCTGGGCGCTGCCGGCGGTGGGCATCCACGAGCAGGCCGAGGCGATCGGGCACCTCGCGGGCGTGCTCTTCCCGGTCTTCACCAGCTACTTCGCGCATCGCATGTACACCTTCCGATGACGCGCGTACCCGACGCGATGGCGCTGCGGCGCATGGTGCGCTACGTGGTGGTGGGCGCCATGGCATGGTCGATCGTGGTTGCCATGGCGATGGCCGCGTGGGGCGGTGGGAGGATGGCCTCGCCCGAGCCTGCGTTCGTCCTGTGGGGCGTGGGCGTCTTCGCGCTGAACCACTTGATGCGCTTCGCGCGTTGGCACCTCATGCTGGGTGCCGAGGGTTACCGGCTGCCGTGGGCGCGCAGCCTCTCGATCTTCATGGCGGGATTGGCGCTGCTGCCCACGCCGGCGAAGGCCGGCGTGGCGGCGCGCAGCGTGCTGCTGCAAGGCGAGGGCGTGCCGGTGCACGTGAGTC
>DATMJE010000279.1:0-7317 GCA_035553995.1 Usitatibacter sp.
GTCTCCTGCAGGATCTGGCGCGAGATGCGGTTCATCTTGTTGATGGTCTCGATCATGTGGACCGGGATGCGGATGGTGCGCGCCTGGTCCGCGATCGAGCGCGTGATGGCCTGGCGGATCCACCACGTCGCATACGTCGAGAATTTGTAGCCGCGGCGGTATTCGAACTTGTCCACCGCCTTCATGAGTCCGATGTTGCCTTCCTGGATGAGGTCGAGGAACTGCAGGCCGCGGTTGGTGTACTTCTTCGCGATCGAGATCACCAGGCGCAGGTTGGCCTCGATCATCTCGCGCTTCGCACGGCGAGCCTTCGCTTCCCCCGTGGACATCTGGCGCGCGATCTCCTTCAAATCCTTGATCGGGATGCCGACTTCCTTCTGCAGGTTGATCAGCGCTTCCTGCTGCTCGATCACGGCGGGCTTGAAGCGCTCGAGCGCCTTCGCGTACACCTTGCCCGAGGTGACTTCATCCGCGGCCCACTTGATGTTGGTCTCGTTGCCGGGGAAGACCTTGATGAAGTGCGCACGCGGCATGCCCGCGTTCTTGGTGCACAGCTCCATGATCTCGCGCTCGTGCCCGCGCACGCGCTCGACCAGGCCGCGCAGCCCGTTGCAGAGGTGCTCGACCTGCTTGGCCGTGAAGCGGATGGCGAGGAGCTCGTTGGAGATCTCTTCCTGCAGGTCCTTGTACGCGCGCGAGCGGTAGCCCTTCTCCAGCAGCAGCTTCTTCATCTTCTTGTACTGCCGGCGGATCTTGTTGAAGTGGCCGAGCGCGTCGTTCTTGAGCTGCTCGAGGTCGGCGCTCGCGATGTCGCCATCCTCGGCGGCCTGCTCCTCCTCGTCCAGCTCCTCGAGCTCTTCCTCTTCGCTCAGCTCTTCCTCGACGACCTCTTCCTCATCGGCGTCCACGAGGCCGTCGACGAGCTCGTCGATGCGCATCTCGTCCTTCTCGATGAGCTCGGCCATGCGCAGGATCTCCTCGATCGTCGTCGGGCACGACGAGATCGCGTGGATCATGTGCTTCAGGCCATCCTCGATGCGCTTGGCGATCTCGATCTCGCCCTCGCGCGTGAGCAGCTCCACCGACCCCATCTCGCGCATGTACATGCGCACGGGGTCCGTGGTGCGGCCGAATTCCGCATCGATGGTGGTGGACAGCGCCTCTTCCGCTTCCTCGATCACGTCTTCTTCCGCGATCGGGGCGGGGGCCTCGGCCATCAGCAGCTGCTCGGCATCCGGCGCGTCGTCGTAGACGGCGATGCCCATGTCTGCCAGCATCGTGACAACGCCCTCGATCTGCTCGGCGTCCGTCATGTCGTCGGGCAGGTGGTCGTTGATCTCGGCGTACGTGAGGTAACCACGCTCCTTGCCGAGGACGATGAGGTTCTTCAGGCGCTTTTTCTGCGCCTCGACCTCCGCCAGTTTGACTTCGGCCCGGTCTTCGGCAGACTGCTTGCTGGATTTCTTCACGTATGGCGCTCCCGCGGCGGTGTTTCGGGGAAAACCCGTAATTGTATCAAAGTTTTGACCACTCTTCTGCAGGCGGATTCCCCGTTTTTTCCGCCTTCAGTTGTTCGTGCAGCGAAACGTATTCGGCCTTTTCCTGCGGCGAGGCAATCCCCGCATCCATCAGCGCCGCAAGCTCCTGGGCCCGGCGGGCGGCTCGCGTACGCTGCAGCTCCGCCACGAAATCCGCGATCTCCCCCTGGATATCCAGATCGGGGCTGTCTGCTTGAATCAAAAGGGGATCCGCCATGGATTCCGCCACCAAAGCGGCATGTTCGGAGCCCTCGAAGTAAGCGCTCGCTTGTCCCGCCGTTCGCGCCGGATCCTCCTGCAGCCACTCAAGCACCGCCCGCAACGCCTGGGCCTCCGGGCCGGCGACCGTGATCGCCTCCACGGGCACGGCAGTCGCCAGATCCGGCCGCGCCAGGACGCGAGCCAGCAGCTTCGCTTCCAGGCTCTGCTGGCGCCGCACCGTGCGGGCGCCGGGCACGGGCCGGGGACGTTGCGCGGGGGCTTTTGACGGCATGAGGGCCTCGAGCTCTGCAGCATCCAGCCGTGCCAGCTCCCCCATCCGCCGGCGCAGCATGGCTGCCAATGCCGGGGCCTCGATCTGCGCCACCAGCGGCCTCGCCTGCGAGAGGAAGCGCGCCCGCCCCTCCTCGTTCGACATCTCCACCTTCGAGGCCAGTTCCGCGAACAGGAACTGCGAAAGGGGCTTCGCGTTGGCGGCGGCCTTCAGGAATGCTTCCCTGCCCTCGCGGCGGACGAAGGTATCCGGATCGTCCTCCGGCGGGAGGAAGAGGAAGCTCACGACCTTGCCATCGGTGAGCACGGGCAGCGACACCTCCAGCGCGCGCCACGCGGCCTTGCGGCCGGCGGCATCGCCATCGAAGCAGAAGACGACGTTATCCGCCATCCTCAGCAGCTTGGCGAGATGGTGCGGCGTGGTGGAGGTGCCGAGCGTAGCCACTGCATTCTCAACGCCGTGCTGGGCCAATGCGACGACATCCATGTACCCCTCGACCACGATGACCTGGTTGGCATCGCGGATGGCACGGCGCGCCTGGTACAGCCCGTAGAGCTCGCGGCCCTTCTCGAAGAGCGGCGTCTCCGGGGAGTTCAGGTACTTGGGCTCGCCCTTGCCGATGACGCGGCCGCCGAAGCCGATCACGTTGCCGCGGGCATCGAGGATCGGGAACATCACGCGGTCCCGGAACCGGTCGTAGCGGCGCGAGCGCCCGCCCTCTCCCGGTTCGGAGTCGATGACGAGGCCCGTGTCGCTGAGATCCGCAGTCGCATAGTCCGCAAACACCGCTTCGAGGTTCTGCCATCCATCGGGCGCGTAACCAAGTCCGAAACGGGCCGCAATTTCACCCGTGAGACCGCGTCCCTTGAGGTAATCGACGGCAATCCGGGACTTCTTGAGCTGCTCGCGGTAGTACGAGAGCGCTTCCATCATGCGGGGCGCAACGCCGGGCGCGGTGCTCGCGGCCTTGTCGAAGCGCGCGCGCGTCTCCGGCACCTCCATGCCCATCTGCGAGGCGAGCGTGTGGATGGCTTCCGGATAGGTGACGCCCGAATACTCCATGAGGAAGCCGATGGCGTTGCCGTGCGCGCCGCAGCCGAAGCAGTGGTAGAACTGCTTCGAAGGGCTCACGGTGAAGGACGGCGTCTTCTCGTTGTGGAACGGGCAGCAGGCGCTGAAGTTGGCGCCCGCCTTCTTCAGCTTCACGTAGCGGTCGATCACGTCGACGATGTCGACGCGCCCGAGCAGGGACTGGATGAAGTCCTGGGGAATCACCGGCCGGGAAGCGGCGGCTGTCGATGCGGTTGCGTGGGGTCGTTGCGCTCCAACGTGCTCAGCCGAGGCGCGACTTGACCAGCCCCGACACCTTGCCCATGTCGGCGCGTCCGGCGAGCTTCGGCTTCAGCACGCCCATGACCTTGCCCATGTCCGCGGCCGACTTCGCACCCGTGGATGCGATGGCCTCGGCAACCGCGGCATCGACCTCGGCCTGCGAGAGCTGCTGCGGGAGGTAGCCCTCGAGGACGGAGATCTCGAATTTCTCCTTGTCGGCCAGGTCCTGGCGCGCGGCCTTCTCGTACTGCGCGATCGAGTCCTTGCGCTGCTTGATCATCTTCTCGATCACGGCGACCAGCTGCGCATCGTCGAGCGTGATGCGCTCGTCCACCTCGCGCTGCTTCACCGCCGCCAGCAGCAGGCGCAGCGCGGCGAGCTTCTCCGCCTCGCGGGCCTTCATGGCGGCCTTCATGTCCTCGTTCAGCTGCTCTCGCAGGGCCATGGCTCCTCCAATCGTCTCCAACAAAAACGGCGAGCCGGGCCTGTGCCCGGCTCGCCGCTCGAATCTGTTTGCAGCCGCTGGCTTAGTACAGCTTCGGCGGCAGCATCTGCGCGCGCATGCGCTTGTAACGACGCTTCACGGCCGCGGCGTGCTTGCGCTTGCGCTCGGCGGTGGGCTTCTCATAAAACTCGCGCGCGCGAAGCTCGGTGAGGAGCCCGGTCTTTTCCACCGCGCGCTTGAAGCGGCGCAGGGCGACGTCGAAAGGCTCGTTTTCCTTGACACGGACGATAGGCATTGGCTGGGCGGTTTTTGACGCTGGAAAACCACGCATAATATCAGGATTTCCACCCTCCGGAAAGCGCTGCTCCGCCTAATTTGCTCATCCTCGGCATCGAGACCTCCTGCGACGAGACCGGCGTCGCCCTCTACGACTCGCACGCCGGCCTCCTCGCCGATGCGCTGCATTCCCAGGTCGAACTGCACGCGCTCTACGGCGGCGTGGTGCCCGAGCTCGCCTCCCGCGACCACGTGCGGCTGCTGCTGCCCCTCGTGCGCTCCGTGCTCGGGCAGGCCAGGCGCGGCGTGGCGGACATCGACCTCATCGCCTTCACGCAGGGCCCGGGATTGGGCGGCGCGCTGCTCGTGGGCGCCTCGGTCGCCGCGGGGCTGGGGCTGGCACTCGACCGTCCCGCGGTGGGCATCCATCATCTCGAGGGGCACCTGCTCTCGCCGCTGCTGGCCGATCCGCGGCCGGAATTCCCGTTCGTGGCGCTGCTCGTCTCCGGCGGCCACACGCAGCTCATGCGAGTGGATGCGGTCGGGTCATACAGCCTCCTCGGCGAGACGCAGGACGACGCGGCCGGCGAAGCGTTCGACAAGACGGCGATGCTGCTGGGCCTGGGCTACCCCGGCGGCCCCGCGCTCGCGCGCCTTGCCGAGACGGGCAATCCGCAGCGCTACGCCTTCCCGCGGCCGATGATCGCGAGCGGCGACCTCAACTTCAGCTTCAGCGGCCTCAAGACGGCCGTCCTCACCCGGGTGCGCGGGATGTCCGCGCTCGACGACGCCGCACGGGTGGATCTCGCCGCCTCGTTCCAGGCCGCCATCGTCGACGTGCTGGCCGCGAAATGCGCCCAGGCGCTCGATCGCGAGGGACTGCAGCGCCTCGTCGTGGCGGGCGGCGTAGGCGCCAACATCGCGCTGCGCGAGCGTCTCGTGCAGGCGGCTGCCGCGCGCGGTGCCCGGGTGTACTTCCCGCCGCTACGCCTCTGCACCGACAACGGCGCGATGATCGCCTTCGCCGCGGCGCTCAAGTACGCCGAGGCACCGCCACCGCAGGATTCATTTCCGGTGTTCCCGCGCTGGGAGCTCGCGCAGGCTGCGGCTCAATCCACGCCGCGGCGATAGGCGACCTGCGCGGCTTCGAGATCGGCCTCCGCGCGCGCGAGGGCTTCTTCCAGCTCGCGCACGCGTGTGTAGTACGCCTCCGTCGGCACCGAGACGGGACACGCCGTGGTCTTGGTACCACCGGGGGTTTCCGTCACCCGGCAGTTCCTCCGCAGGGCCATGGGCACCTCGACACCGGGCTGGCCGGATGGCGGCGCCATCGGACGGCTGAGGAGCTGCCGGTCATCGACCGAGGCATCCTCGCCTGCGGCCAGCGCCTGGCGCGCCTCTTCCACCTTTGCGCGCGCGGCGTTCAGCTCCTTTTGCAGCCTTGCGCGCGTGGCGCGCCGCTGCTCCACCATGCCGGCCGGTGGGGCATCCGCCTTCGCTGCAGGCACCGCGGCCGGGATCGCCGCACGCGGCTCGGGCGTGGCTTGCGGCGGTGGAGGTGCATCGGTCTCGATGCGCCGCACTTCGCCGTTGAAATCCTTCGGCGGCCGGTCGCTGTACTGCGTGCGGCCCTGCGCATCGATCCATGTGTAGAGCGTCGTGGCACCAGCCGGGGCCGCCAGGAGGCAGCCTGCCAGCGCGAGCGCCAGTGCCAGCCGCACCGCGCTGGTTCGGTTATACGGCAAGGCACTTCCGACTCGGGACACTATCGCCCGCGCTCGAGCTTCTGCAGCTCCTGCTCGGCCTGCTTCACCTCGCCCTCGAGGCGGTCGAGCTTGCGCTGGTACTCGTCGCTGAAGACCGGCCGCGTGAATCCGCTCTTGGTGCCCATGCGCTGGACGTCGTTTTCGCCCGGATTGTCGCGCGCCTCCGCGTAGGCCTTGCGCGCGGTCTCGAGCTTTTCGCGGGCGCCTGCGACCTCTGCCTCGTGCGCCGCTCCCGGATTGCTGCGCAGGATGTCCTCGTTGCGCTGCCCGGGCGCCGTGGCGCTACGCCCCACGGAAGTATTGGCGGAGGTGTCGATATCGAGGCGGATCACCTTGCCGTCGAAGTCCTTCGGCGGCTTCTCGACATAGGTGACCTTGCCGTTCTTGTCGATGAGCTTGTACAGGGTTTCGGCCGCCGCGGCCGTGGCAAGCGCTCCCAGCAGGGACGCGAGGACGATGGCGCAAAGGTTCGGGTATCGCATCAGGGCTCCTGGGCCGCGACGCTCGCATGGGCGCAGACGCGGCATTGGGGGTCGCGCTCGAGCCGCACCTCGTGCCAATGGCTCGCATGCGCGTCGAAAAGCAGCAGGCGGCCGGCGAGCGTCGTGCCCACGCGGGCCACGAGCTTGATGGCCTCCAGCGCCTGGAAGGTGCCGATCATGCCCACGAGCGGCGCGAAGACGCCCATGGTGGCGCACCGCTCCTCGGCGGAGGCGGCATCCTCGGCGAACAGGCAGTTGTAGCAGGGCGACTCCCGGCTGCGCAGGTCGAACACCGCGACCTGGCCATCGAAGCGGATGCCGGCGCCGGAAACCAGCGGCCGCCGCGCCGCTACGCAGGCGCGATTGATGGCGTGGCGCGTGGCGAAGTTATCCGAGCAATCGAGGACCACATCGGAAGACCGCACGAGGCCCATGAGACGCTCCGGCCCCACGCGCTCCTCGAGCGCCTCGACGACGACCTCGGGATTCAGGTCACGCAGCGTGGCCGCGGCAGATCGCGCCTTGGACTCGCCCACTGCCGACTGCCGGTGCACGATCTGGCGCTGCAGGTTGGTGAGATCCACCCGGTCGCCATCGCAGACGGTGATGTGGCCGACACCGCTCGCGGCGAGGTACATGAGCGCCGGAGAGCCGAGGCCACCCGCGCCCACCACCAAAGCGCGAGCGGCGAGGAGGCGCTCCTGCGCATCCTCGCCGAACTCGTTCAGGAGAAGGTGGCGGCTGTAGCGAAGGCGCTGGTTGTCGTCCACTCGCGAGCGCCCGCCCGCCTCCGGGTTATCGGGACGAAACCGCCGCCGTGTTGGTGGGCACCGGGACGATCGGAAGGCCCTTCAGGTGGTTGATCGCGGCGTTGAGCTGCACGTCTTCCTTCTTGGCGTTCGGGTCCTTCTTGGCGTCGGCCTTCTCGTCCACCTTGGCGACCTTGCCGCCGGCGGACTTGGCCTTGTCGGCGGCCTTCTCGGTG
>DATMJE010000280.1:0-31532 GCA_035553995.1 Usitatibacter sp.
CGATGCCGCGCGGCGGCGGAGGTGGGGGCCGCGGCGGCCGGCGCTGAATGAAGATCCGTGCGCTCGCGGCCGCGTCGCTTTTCTTCACGTACACGGCGCTCGCGGCCGGCTTCGCCACGCCGGGCGGACCGGAGCCCGCGAACCTCGATGCCGTCATGGATGCGTTGCACGCCGAAGGCAGCGACGTCGATCTCATGATCAGCTTCGGCACCTCGAAGGGCGGTTCCGCTGGGCACCTGGCGGTGGCCTTGCGCGGCGAGCTGCCCGGCGACGATGCCGTCTACTCCGCCAACTTCTACGCCGACCGGGCGCCGGAGCACGCGCGCGACTTCCACACCGCGGAGCTCATGGTGCGCATCCCGAAGAAGGAATACCTCTATCGCACGCGCTCGAGCATCGGCGAGAAGGCCTCGTTCGGCCTCGACTTCGGCGAGGTCTACAAGCGCTCGGTGGTGAGCGTGCGCGTGTTCGGCGTGCCCGAAGGCGAGCGGCGAGCCCTCGCGGCCTATTTCGCGCGCATGAACGAGGACTACAACGCGCACGCGCACGACACGCAATATCATCGCGGCGAGGTGCTCTACAGCTATACGGACCTCAATTGCGCCAAGACCATCGGCTCCGCGTACCGCTTCGGCGCGGGCTATGACGCGCTGCACATCCGCAGCGCGCCGATCCTGAAGCTGCGCAAGGCCGCGACCTACCTCAGCGCGAACACGCCCTCGGAGATGGCGATGCAGCTCGTGCGCGAGTTCGACGCGCGCGGCTATCGCATGGACGCGGTGCTCTACCGCAAGTACCCGGCCTCGCCGTGGGTCGATCCGCACGAGGAGAAGGCGATCGCCTTCGGGGCGCTGCCGAACCGCTTTCCCTCGGCGATCTCGCTCGACTTCCGCAACGACGAGCGCGCGTACGAGGATTACGACAACCTTTTTGCCATGTACCTGCTGCAGAACCTGCAACGCCATGCCGTGACGCTCGATCCGGCGACCCACGAGCTGCGTGTCGAGAGCCGCGAGCCGCTGCCGTTCGCGCAGGCGTCGCGGCGTGCGTCCGAGGACGCCAGGTCGGATTCGAAGGGCTTCGTGCGCCGGCTGCTTTTCCGGCCGCGGGGCGAACGCATCGGCGACGACGCGAAGCAGCCACCACCGGAAGGAAAGACACCATGAGAATCGCCATTACCCGCTGCGCACTCGCGTTGGCCGCCGTCGCGGCGCTGGCCGGGTGCTATGTCTACGATCCGCATTACCCGTATTACCCGTACGGCTACGGCGGCGGCACGCCCGCGACCTACGACCGCGCGTGGAACGCAGCCCTGGGCTCGATGCGCGACCAGAACCTGCAGATCGTGCGCGAGGACCGCGGTAGCGGCGTGATCGATGCACGCCGTGGCGGGCTCACCGTCACGGCGCGGGTCATCACGCAATCGGATGGACGTGTGCGCGTGGAATTCAACACGTCGGGGGCGCTGGCCGAGGATCCCGGCCTGCCCGAGCGCGTCTCGCGCGGGTACGACGCGCGCATGGGACGCTGACCGCGCATTCGCGCCGCGCCGCCGGTGCGGTCGGCGCGGCCGCTTTATCGCCCTGGATCAGGTGTGCAGCTGTTGCCGGCGCTGCCGGCGCGTGCCGTCCGGCGCCGCGACTTCGCCGTCTTCCACCGCAACGCCCATCTCGTAGACCATCTTGCCGCCCAGCCATCCGGAGACCACGAGGAGGGCGAGGCCGATGAACGAGAGGCCCACCTGCAGGTCGGTCGGCTCGCCGGTCGAATGGCGCATCCAGGCGTTGCACACGTACAGGACCACCACCGTGAGGTTGATGCCCATGTGCGTGAGGGCCGTGCGCTTGACGGGCCCGGCGGGCAGCGAGAGCAGGTCGATGAATCCCGGCACTGCGGCGCAGAGCGCGCCCGCGATGCCGCCCACCATCGTGTAGTACGCCACCGTCGCCCACGGATCGACGCTGCCGGTAGCGAGGCAGACCACGTCGAACACGAACGAAAGGATGAATCCCCCGATCGCGATGGGGACCACCATGGGGTGGATCGGATGTCCGGCGATGCTGGCTGGCGTGCGCATGATTTTCTCCTGATCGTGGATAAACGCTTGGAGGGGCTTATCCCGGGCCTCGTTCCGCCGCGGGGTGCAGCCCGAATGGCCCTTTTTTGATAAGGTCCGTGCAACACTCGCCTGCTACGGTCGGGTGGGGATGGGATTGGGCGCCATGGGGGAGCCCGGTCGGACGCGAACAGGCCTGTGACGGGGAGCGGGATGGGGGACGCAAGTGTCCGGCGCACTGTCGTGCCCCGGCACTCGGAAGCGGCGGATTCGGGCCTCGCGGTCGAGCGCGCGATCACGTACATCGCCTATGGCGTGGCGACCGTGGTCCTCGTGGTCTTCCCGACGGCGTACTTTGCCGCCCTCTACAAGTTCGAGCGCGGCGCCGCCGAGGCCCTCGCCCACGCCAAGGCGCGCGTCGTCTCCGAGGGCATCGAGCGGCTGCCGGAGGTGTGGCGCTTCGAGCAGCAGCGCCTCGATGCGCTCGCGCGCACGGAGATGGAAAGCGAGCCGGGCGAGACGCGCTACTTCATCGTGCACGCCGACGGCACCCTCCTGGCGGCGGGCGACACTCCCGTCGACAAGCCGTCCATCCGCACTTCGGCCCCGCTGCTCGACACCGGCCTCGTCGTCGGCAGCGTCGTGGTGGAACGCTCGATCCGCAGCGAGCTGATCGCGACCGGCGCGGTCACGGTCGTGAGCGCGCTGATCGCGATACTGATCGCCTTCGTGCTGCGGCAGCTGCCGCTGAACGCGCTGCGGCGCTATCGCCAGCGCCTCGAGCACATGGCGCAGCACGATGCGCTCACCGGCTTGCCGAACCGCGCCCTGCTGCAGGACCGCCTCGACCAGGCGATCCGGCGCAGCCGCCGCAACGGCACGCCGGTCACCCTCGTCTACCTCGACCTCGACCACTTCAAGGACGTGAACGACACGCTCGGCCACCGCCAGGGCGACGAGCTGCTGCGCACGGTCGCGGCACGGATGGCCGAGAGCATGCGCTCGAGCGACATCGTGGCGCGGCTGGGCGGCGACGAGTTCGTGATCGTGCTGCTGGACCTGCCCGGCGCGCCGGAGGCCGTGACGCCGTCGCTGGAGCGGCTGCGCTCGGCGCTCGCGCAGCCGTTGCGGCTGGGCGACCGCGCGATCCAGGTCACCGCGAGCATGGGCATCGCCACCTTCCCGCAGGATGGCTCGTCGGCGGACGAGCTGCTCATGCACGCGGATGCGGCCATGTACGCCGCGAAGGGCGAAGGGCGCAACGGCTATCGCTTCTTCACCGGCGAGCTCAACGCACGCGTGCGCCGCAAGGTCGAGCTGCAGGAGGGCCTCGCACGCGCCCTCGAGCGCGGCGAGCTGCGCGTGCTCTACCAGCCGCAGGTGGACCTCGCCACCGGCCGGCCCGTGGGCGTCGAGGCGCTGGTGCGCTGGCAGCATCCGGAGCGCGGCCTCCTGGGGCCCGAGCACTTCATCGGTTTCGCCGAGGACAGCGGGCACATCGTGGCGCTGGGCGCGTGGGTGCTGCGCACCGCGTGCAGGCAGAACGCGTACTGGCAATCGCTGGGGCTGGCGCCGATCGTGGTCTCCGTGAACGTCTCGGCGAAGCAGTTCCGGCAGGCCGACTGGGCACAGCAGGTGGCCGATGCGCTGCGCGAGAGCGGGCTCGCGGCGCGGTGCCTGGAGCTCGAGCTCACGGAAAGTGCCCTCATGCCGCAGCCCGAGCGTGCCATCCGCACGATGGAGGAGCTCGCCGCGATGGGGGTGCGCCTTTCCATCGACGACTTCGGCACCGGCTACTCGAGCCTGAGCGCGCTGCGGCAGTTCCCGGTGCACACGCTCAAGATCGACCGCTGCTTCATCTCGGACGTGCTCTCCGATGCCGGCAACCAGTCGATCACGCGCGCCATGATCGCGCTTGGCCACCGCCTCGACATGCGCGTGCTGGCCGAGGGCGTGGAAACCCAGGCGCAGCTCGCCTTCCTCGTGGACAACGACTGCGACCTCATGCAGGGCCACCTCTTCAGCCCGGCGATCGAGGCCGACGAGGTGACCGCCATGCTGCGCCGCGACCGCGTCTCGGCGCGCTTCGAGACCGG
This sequence comes from Usitatibacter sp., assembly GCA_035553995.1. Lineage (GTDB taxonomy): Bacteria > Pseudomonadota > Gammaproteobacteria > Burkholderiales > Usitatibacteraceae > Usitatibacter. Next base: position 4,153 of record DATMJE010000280.1, read on the forward strand.
CTTCTTCGCGCCGCTGCGCAGCGGCGATTGAGCGGCGCTACAACCCGGGGGCGCTACGGCTTGAGCGGCGGGTACTCGCGCGAGTAGACGGGCGCGGCGAGGAAGGCCTTCGGATCGTAGTTGAAGAACTGGCTCACCGCCGGATACGTGGCGACGATGCTGTTCACCAGCCGGCCATCCTTGCGCTCGACCTTGCGCACGTAGATGTTCAGCACGGGCTTGCCGTACTCGTCGATGCGGATCGGGCCGATGGGGCTCGCCGCCAGGCGTGCGTCGTGCAGCGCGCGCACGAACGCGGGCTTGTCCTCGAAGCGGCCGTGGATCGCGTCGAGCGCCGACTCCAGCACCATCGCGGCGACGTACGTGCTCGCGGTGTAGAAGCCCGGCACGACCTTGTACTCGCGCATCACCGCATCGACGAATTTCCGGTTCCCGGGCGAGTCGATCTGCGCCGAATACCAGCTCGCCGAATAGACGCCCAGGGCCTCGTCGCCCATGTTCTTCAGCACGCCCTCGTCGACGCAGGTGGGGTTGCCGAAGACGGCCTGCTTCAGGCCGTACTCCGCGTACTGCTTGAGGAAGCGCAGCCCGTTGATGCCCGCGAAGCCCGCATACACGCCGTCCGCGTCGTTGCGGATCTGTCCCACGTAGGAGCCGTAGTCGCCCACGTTGAGCGGCGGCCAGAGCTTCTGCACGATGCGCCCGCCGGCGTCCTCGAACGCGTGCTGGAAGCCCGCCGCGCCCTCGTGCCCGTAGGTGAAGTCGTCGGCCACGATCGTGACGCGCTTGATACCGAGCTTGCGGGCGGCGAAGTCGCCCAGCACGTGCATCGGCTGCGCGGCGGTGCCGACGGCATGGATCACGTAGTCGTTCTGCTTCTGCTGCGCGAGGTCCTTCTGCGCGGCCGAGGTCGGCGTGATGAGGGGCACCTGCGACTGCCTGATGTAGTCGTCGATCGCCAGCGCCTCGAAGGTCGCGAGCGGGCCGATGATCACGTTCACGTGGTTGCGCTCGATGAGCTCCTGCGTCTTCGCGCGCGCCTGCGGCGGCGAGCCGCCCGTGTCCGCGATGACCAGCTCGACCTTGCGGCCCGCGAGCATGTTGTTGCGTTCCTTGAGGAAGAGCGTGATGCCTTCCTCCATCTGCTTGCCGCCCGCGGCGAGCGCGCCGGTGCGCACGCTGAGGAAGCCGATGCGGATCGGCTCCGCGGGGGCCTGCGCGAACGCCTGGAACGCGGCCGCGAGGAGCGCGGCCGCGGCAACGATGCATTTCATGCGGAGCTCTCCCTGCCCGACGCTGCGGGCGTTCCTAGTTCCAGCGGCCGGTGGTCCCGCCCAGGCTGTAGCGTCCCGCTCCGAGCAGCGAGATCGCCACGGCGGTGAAGAAGTACATGCCCTGCAGCTCGAGGGCCCAGCCGCCGGTCTTGGAGAGCGTGAAGAACTGCGAGGTATGCACCAGGGCGACGGCGAAGATCATGTTGATGGCGATGACCAGCGCCGCCGGGCGCGTCCAGAACCCCACGATCACGAGGAGCGGGGCAAGGACTTCGCCCACGTACGCGAGGTAGGCGACGGGCTGCGGCAGGCCCGCCTTCTCGACGGCGCCGAGGACCGGGCCGAGACCGTTGATGACCTTGGAGATGCCATGCAGGATGATCATCAGCCCGAGCGCGAGCCTGAGGAGAAGCTTTCCGGTATCGGCCATCGATGACATTCCTTTCGTGGGGGAGGGGGAATCCGGTGGCAAAAATACCAGATCGGCGATGATATGGTCGCATCGGCCACGCAGGCGCGCCTCCCCAGACCCATGGTGTGCGCCGCGCGCGGCCCTAGTCGGCGCTGATGTGCGCCTCGCGCACGACCTTGCCCCACTTCTCCGTCTCGGTGTCGATGTAGCGCGCGAGCTCCTCCGGCGAGCCGGGTGCGGGATCGAGGCCGTGCTTCGCGAGGTCGGCCTTCACGTGCGGATCGTTCAGGGCCTTCACGATCGCACGGTTCCAGAAATCGATGATCTCCTTCGGCGTCTTGCCGGGCGCCACGAAGCAGTACCAGTTCACCGCCTCGAAGCCGGGATAGCCGGACTCCGCGACGGTGGGCACGTCGGGCATTGCGGGCAGGCGCTTCAGCCCCGTCACCGCCAGCGCGCGCAGCTTGCCGGCTTCCACGTACGGCAGCGCGGTCGACGGAACCGCCGGATACATCGTGACGCGCCCGCCGAGGAGGTCCGTCATCGCGGGCCCGCCGCCCTTGTAGGGAACGTGGACCATGTCGATGCCCGCCCGCTGCTTGAAGAGCTCGCCCGAAAGGTGCCCCGCGCCGCCCACGCCCGACGAGGCATAGGTGAGCTCGTGCGGCTTCTGCTTCGCGAGCGCCACGAACTCGGCGAGGTTCTTCGCCGGCACGCCCGTATGGATCACGAAGACGTTGGGGAACACCGCCCCCATGGTGATCGGCGCGATGTCCTTCTTCGGATCGTACGAAAGGTTCTTCTGCATCGCTGGCGCGACCGTGAGCGGCCCCACCGACGAAAGGTGGATCGTGTAGCCATCCGGCGGCGCGGTGGCGATGTGCTGGGCGGCGATGTTGCCGCCCGCGCCGGCGCGGTTCTCCACGACGACCGACTGGCCGATGTCCTGCGAGAGCTTCTGCGCGACGACGCGCGCCATCGTGTCGGTGCCGCCGCCGGGCGCGAAGCCGACGGTCAGCGTGACGGCATGCGTGGGCGTGAAGCCCTGGGCGAGCGCGGCGCCCGCGAGTGCGAGTCCGAGCGCGGCGGCCGCGACGGACGCGTGAAACGATACCCTCATGCGATCTCCTCCTCGTTGTTTCGCGATTATGCACGCGCGCTTCGTGCGCCTTACAATCACCGGGTATCCCATCCAGACCCGAAATTCCCCGCATGGCCCGAGTAGAAGAGCTTTCCGTCGACGAGATCCGCAAGCGCTACGTCGAAGCCGATACCCCCGTCTCTCCCCAGATCCTCACCCGCCTGCAGCGCGACAAGCGCCAGGGCGTGCAGAAGCTCTACGGGGCGCTGAAGAAGCGCTTCGAGCGCGAGCGCGACGAGCGCATCCGCATGGACGCGATGCGCCATTTCGAACGCGTGCTGTGGAAATCGGGCATCCGCGACATCGCGGGCGTGGACGAGGCCGGTGTCGCGCCGCTCGCCGGGCCGGTCGTGGCCGCGGCGGTGATGTTCCCGCCGGATACCGCGATCGCGGGCGTGGACGATTCGAAGAAGCTCGATGCGGCGGAGCGCGAACGCCTCGCGATCGAGATCCGCGCGCAGGCCTCGGGCGTGTCCGTCGGCATCGCGACCGTGGCCGAGATCGACGACATCAACATCTACCATGCGGCGCTCCTCGCGATGCGCCGCGCGGTGGAAGGCCTGCCGCGTCCGCCGCAGCACGTGCTCGTCGATGCGCGCACCGTCCCCGGCATCCCGATGCCGCAGAACGCGTTCAACAAGGGCGATGGCCTCAACTTCAGCATCGCTGCCGCGTCGATCATCGCCAAGACGGCGCGCGACGCGATGATGGAAGCGCTCGACCGCGAGCATCCCGGCTACGGATTCGCGGCGCACAAGGGCTATCCCACGCCCGAGCACCGCGAGGCGTTCCTCAGGCTGGGGCCGTGCCCGCACCACCGCATGTCATTCCCGGTGATCCACGAGATGCTGGGCGAGTACGCGCCGGTCTTCTACACGCTGCGCGAGAAACTCTTCGCCTCGGGGACGCGCGATGCCCTCGATGCGTTCGAGGCCGCGCTCAAGGCCGACGGCGAGAGGCTCTCGGAGGCGGAGTACCGGAAGCTGCGCCAGCTGGTGCTGCGCCGCTGGAAGGTCGTCGCCGCCTAGCGGGTTGCGCGAAGCTCAGTCGATATCGCCCGGCAGCAGGGGCACCGACCACTCCACCACCGCGCGTGCGGCCGAGCGCCGCGTATAGAAATAGCCGGAGCGCTCGAACCCCTTGATCAGCGTGGGCTTCGCGGCCACCACCTTGCCGCAGGAGGCGCGAGTCATTACGGCCTCATCGGGCAGGCCCTCGATCAGGTGGTACGGCGCCGCGCGCCCATCGCGGTAGCGCGACAGGTGGATGCGGCCGGTGGCGTAATCGAAGAATGCCGGCCGGAAACCCATGTCGCGCGGGTCGTCGCCGGGCCCGTCGCCCGGGGCGGCGTTTTCGTGCTGCGCTTCGTTCTGCTTCAGCAAGTCGATGCTCAGTCGCTTCATGCGCTCCCCCTCGAAGGTCGCGCACAGTGTCGCCGCTATCGCCGGCAGCGACTGTGAACCAGTCCTCATTTCCGCACGGATTTTCCGCGGCCAAAGCTACGGGTGGCACTTTCGGCCCGACGAACGGTATTGCGCTTACCGATGCAATGCGATCAGTAACCGTAGAACTCGTCGAGCAGGATCGCACCGGCCTCCACGCCCGCATCCGTGAGCGTCCTGCGCAGGCCGCTCACGAATCCCGGCGGCCCGGCGAGCATCCAGGCCGGCGCCTGGAGCTCCGCCACGTGCTGCGCGATCATCGCCGCATCGATCGGGCCGTGGCCGCCGTTGGCCGCGCGGCTGCCGTGCTCCTGGCTGGTCGCCGTGTGCACGAGGCGCACGCCGGGGACGCGGCGTTGCAGCGCCGTCAGCTCCTCGAGATACGGCGCATCCTGCGCGCGGCGCGTCGAGTAGAGCAGGGTGATGGCGCGCGCCTCGCCGCGTGCCGCCAGGTCGCGCAGGATGCTCACGAACGGCGTGATGCCGATGCCGCCCGCGGCCATGACGATGGGCCGGTCGCCCTCGGGCAGCGTGAACTTGCCCCCGGGTCCCCGCATCTGCAGCGGGGCGCCCGGCACGAGCGAGGCGAGGACGCGCTTGAAGGCGCTGGTGCGCAGCCGCGTCGCGATCTCGAGGTTCGCCTCGCCCGGCGCGCTCACGAGCGAGAACGTGCGCGTGGCACCCTTGGCGTCGGTCTCCGCGGGCTCGACGAGCGTGAGGTTGATCGATTGTCCCGCCCGCCACGCGAACCCCTCCGGCCGCGCGAGCACGAAAGCCGCCGTGTCGTCGGTCAGGTCGCGCCGCTTCAGGAGGCGGGTAACGTGCGCCGCCACCTGGCCCTCAGCCGGCGGTGTCGCTGCGGATGCCCGCGTAGGGCTCGCTCGCCTCGTGCCGCTCCAGCTCCTCGTCGTACCAGCAGAGCTTGCCGGGCGGCTCGCCCTCGGCCATCTCGTGGCTGCCGTCGCAGAAGGGCAGGTTCGCGGACAGGCCGCAGGCGCAGATGTACTGCGTCTCGCCGCCGATGGTGATTTCATAGGGGGCGGTTCGCTGCCGCCGGACCAGTCTGGCCATTTGGGTTCTCCTCCGTCGCTCACCCATTCGATGGAGGTCGCGCGCACGCCGTTCCCGGCCGTTCCCTCAGGCGGAATGCCGCCCGAGCCAGGCCTCCATGGCCTGCATGAAGCGCGGCGTCTCCTCCATCAGGAAGAAATGGCTCGCGCCTTCGAAGACGAGGCTCTCGGCGCCCGGGATGCCTTCGGCCATCCAGCGCGCGCACACGGGCGGGCAGATCGGGTCCCTGCCGCCGGAGAGGACCAGCGTGGGGCAGCGGATTTCCGGCAGGCGCGCGAGCGTGTCGTGCTCGAGGCAGGCGTGGTTCTGGCGGATGTAGCAGTCCTGCAGGCGCGTCTCGCCGCCGATCAGGCTCTCGATCGCGGCCACGCGCTCCGGGTGCGCATCGAAGAACTCCGGCGACACGAAGTTGCGCACCGAATGGCGCGCATGGACGGCCCACGAGCCGCTCATCTCCAGGACCTCGCGCATGTTGGCGAGCACGCGTGCGCCGAACGCGTCGAGCCTGGCGAACGAGGCGCACATCGCGAGCGATCGCACCCGCTGCGGCGCCATGAGCGCCATGTGCTGTGCGATGGCACCCCCCATCGAGCGGCCCACGACGTGCGCCCGCTCGATGCCGAGCGCGTCGAGCAGCGCCAGCATGTCGCGCGCCATGTCGGCAGTGGTGATCGGCTCGTCCACCTGGGTGCTCGCACCCGCGCCGCGATTGTCGGGGGCGATCACGCGGAATCGCCCACGCCAGGCCTCGGCCTGTGGCGTCCATGCGGTGTGGTCGCCCGCCAGCCCGTGGATCAGCAGCACCGCCTCGCCCGCGCCCTCGTCGGCGAAGGCGATGTCGTAGCGCCCTGCGCGGATCGACTTCACGCGAGGCTGCGTGCGCGGTTGAAGGCGTCGATCTCGGCCACGAGCGCCTCCGGCTGCTCGAGCATCGGGCAATGGCCGCTGCCGGGAATCTCGCGCCAGGCCGCGCCCGGGATCGCCGCCGCGACCTCCCGGGCGAGCGCGGGAGGCGTGGTCTGGTCGAGCGCGCCGCACATCACCAGCGTGCGGTTGCGAATCGCGGGAAGCTTCGGGCGCAGGTCGAGCGCTGCCAGGCCCAGGCACGCCTGCGCGAAGCAGGCGGGGTCCACGGTCGCGAGCCGCGCCTTGCGCTCGGCGATCGTCTGCGGCGCGCGCGCCTGGAAGTCGGCCGGAAACATGCGGCCGATGGCAGCGTCGAGGACGGCCTGCATGCCGGATTCGCGCACCTTCGCGGCCATGTTGCGGAAGGGCACGCGCGCGGGCTCCGGAAACGCGGGCACCACGTCGGCCACGATGAGGTCGCCGAAGCGCTCCCCGTGCACGCTCGCGAGCTCGAGCGAGACGAAGGCGCCGAAGCCGTTGCCGAAGACCGTCGTCGTGGACGGCAGGCCGAGCGCCTCGATGATGCTCGCCACGTGCGCGGCCCAATCGGCCACGGCGGCGAGCTCGAGCGGGCTCGAGCCGCCGAAGCCCGGCAGGTTCACGCGCGTGACGCGGTGCGAGCGCGCGAGCGCGGGGGCCACCGCGTCGAACACCGTCATCTCCGTGAGCAGCGAGTGGATCAGCAGCAGGTCGGGGCCCGCGCCCTCGCGCGAGTACTCGACGGTGGCGTGCGGAAGCTGGAGTAGCGACATGCGGTTCTCCCAGGTTTTCAGAAAACGCCGAGGTTCGCGTGCAGGACCTCGGGACGCGATTGCAGGTCCGCCGCGGTGCCTTCGTGCACGAGGCGGCCGGTGTTGAGGATGGCGACGTCGTCGGCCACGCGCAGTGCCAGCGTGGTGTTCTGCTCCACCAGCACGATCGAGAAGCCCTGCGCCTTGAGCTCGAGGAGGGTCTGCCCCACCTCGTGCACGATGAGGGGTGCCAAGCCCTCGGAGGGCTCGTCCAGCAGCAGCACGCGCGGGTTCGACACCAGCGCGCGGCCGATCGCGAGCATCTGCTGCTCGCCGCCCGAGAGCGACCCGGCGAGCTGCCCGCGGCGCCGTCCGAGCTGCGGAAAGCGCTCGAAGACCGCCGCGTCGTTCCACGCTCGCGCGGCGCCCGGGCGCGCGCGGCGCTCGGCCACGCGCAGGTTCTCGTGCACGGTGAGGTTGGCGAAGATCCGCCGCCCCTGCGGAACGAGGCCTACGCCGCGGCGCGAGATGGCCTCGGGCGCCAGGCCGCGGATGGGCTCGCCGAAGAGATCCACCGAGCCGCTGCGCGCCTTCACCAGCCCCATGATCGACTGGATGCAGGTGCTCTTTCCGGCACCGTTGCGGCCGAGGAGCGCCAGCACGCGGCCCTCGCGCAGGCAGAAGCCCACGTCGCACAGCACGTGACTGTCGCCGTAGTACGCGTTCAGCCCGCGGATGGCGAGCGCGGGCTGCGCCTCATGCGCCAAGGTAGACCTCCCGCGTGCGGGGGTGTGCCACGACGTGCGCGCGATCGCCTTCCACGATGACCTTGCCGTAGTGCAGCACGGTGATCTTCTCGGCGAATGCCAGCGCGGTGTCCATGTCGTGCTCGATCATCACGATCGAGATGTCGCGCGGAATCGCCTCGAGGAGGTCCTGCACCGAGCGCCGCTCCTCGGCCGAGAGCCCGGCGAGCGGTTCGTCGAGGAGCAGCAGGCGTGGTTGCTGCGCGAGCGCCATCGCGATCTCCACGCGGCGCTTCTCGCCGTAGGAGACGTCGGCCACCCGGCGTGACGCAAGGTGGGCGAGCCCCACGCGCTCGAGGACGGCGCGCGCCCGGTCGTAGAGCTCGCGCCGCGCGGCAAGCCGGTGCCAGCAGTGCCAGCGCAGCGGCGAGAGGCCCATCAGCGCCAGCACGATGTTCTCCACCAGCGTGCTCCTGGGGAAGAGGGTGATGATCTGGTACGTCCGGGCGAGCCCGCGCTGGGCACGCTGGTCGGGCCGGAGGTGGGCCACTTCCTCGCCGAACAGCAGCACCGAGCCCGCGTCGGGCTTGAGATCGCCGCTGATCAGGTTGAAGAGCGTGGTCTTGCCGGCGCCGTTCGGGCCGATGATGAGCCGCCGCTCGCCGCGCTGGATCTCGAGCGCGACATCGTCGGTGGCGGGCAGGCCGCCGAACGACTTGCGCAGCCCGCGCAGGACGAGCGCCGTCACGGACGCGTCCTCCAGCGCGCGTAGAGGCGCTGCACGCCGGGCACGAGGCCATCGGGCAGGAACATCACGATCAGCACGAAGACCACGCCCAGCAGCAGGGTCCAGCGCTCGACGTACGCGCTCACCACGTTCTTCATGACGACGACCAGCGCGGCACCCACCACCGGGCCGGTGAGCGTGGCGGCACCGCCCGCGATCACCATCAGCAGCACCTCGGCCGACTGCGTGAGCGACAGCGCGTGCGGGCTGATGAAGTTGTTGTAGTAGACGTACAGCACGCCCGCCACCGCGCCCCAGAAGCCCGCGAGCACGAAGGTGATCCAGCGGATCATCCAGACGTTGTATCCGAGCGCGCGCATGCGGCGCGGCTGGTCGCGCGCGCCCTGCAGGCTCGCGCCGAAGGGCGAGCGCACGAAGAGGGCCACCAGCGCGAACGCCACGGCGAAGACGGCGAGCGCGAAGAAATAGAAGGGACGCGCGCCGGTGATGTCGATGCCGAGCGGCGCCGGGCGCGCGAGGCCCGAGAGCCCGTTGTCGCCGCCGGTCACCCCGACCCAGCGATACGCGAGCCCCCACAGGATCTGGCCAAGTGCGAGCGTGATCATGAGGAAGCCCAGCCCGCTCGCGCGCAGCGCGAGCACGCCGTAGAAGCCCGCCATGAGCGTCGTGATGGCGAGCGCGGCGGCACCGGCGCCGAGCGGTCCCAGCCCCAGCCGCAGCGTGAGCCATGCGGTCGCATACGCGCCCACGCCGAGGTACGCCGCGTGGCCCAGCGAAGTCATGCCGCCGTAGCCCACCAGCAGGTTGAGGCTCATGGCGAAGATCGCCGCGATCAGCACCTGGCTCGCGAGGTTCACGTAGTAGTCGTTGCCGAGCGCGAACGGCAATGCCAGGAGCGCCGCCAGCGCGGCGATGGAGGGCGCGTACCTCAAGTGGCAATGCGGCCGAAGAGCCCGCGGGGGCGGGCGACGAGCACGATCACCATCGGCAGGAAGAGGATCACGTAGGCGAGGTCGGGCAGCAGCGCGTTGCCGAACGTATAGATGAAGCCGATCACGATGCTGCCCAGCACCGCGCCGCCGAGGCTGCCGACGCCGCCGAGGATCACGACCACGAGCGCGAGCGGCAGCATGTCCGCATCGAGGCCGGGATAGACCGAGAGGATGGGCCCCGCGATGACGCCCCCCAGTCCCGCCAGCGCGGAGCCCAGGCAGAACACCGCGGTGAAGAGCGCTTTCACCGGGATGCCCACCGCGCGCGCCATGTCGAGGTCATCCACGCCCGCGCGGATCATCGCGCCGATGCGCGTCTTCTCCACCAGCAGCCAGAGCGCCAGCGCGATGACGGCCGCGATGCCGATCACGCCGAGGCGATAGAGCGGGAAATGCGTCCCCAGCACCGGCACGGCGCCCCGCAGGCTGGCCGGCCCCGTGAGCGGGATCGGGTCTCCGCTCCAGATCCACAGGCACGCATCCGCGATGATGAAGGCGATGCCGAGCGTGGCCAGCACCTGCGAGAGCGTGCGTCCCGCAAGCTGCCGCAGCACGATGCGCTCGACGAGCCCGCCCAGGATCGCGATGGCGGCACCGGCCGCGAGCGCCGCGAGCCAGAAATTCACGCCCCTTTGCAGCAGCGTGAGCCCGACATAGGCGCCGAGCATGAAGTAGGCGCCATGCGAGAGGTTCGCGATGCGCATGAGCCCGAAGATCAGCGAGAAGCCCGCCGACAGGATGAACAGCAGGCCCCCCAGGGCGAGGCTGTTCAGGCTCTGCGTGATCCAGAATCCCACTTACTCGAGGTTCTTCGCCGGCGGGTAGTCGCGGGAGTACACCGGGTTCGCCAGGAACTGCTTCGGCTCGTAGTTCCAGAACTGGCTCACGCCGCCATAGGTCTTCACCACCGCGTTCACGAGCTTGCCGTCCCTGCTGCGCTCGACCTTGCGGATGTAGACGTTCATGATCGGATTGCCGTACTCGTCGAGCCTCACGACGCCGCGCGGATCGTTGGTGACCGCCGCGCTGCGCAGCGCCTTCATGAACGCGTCCTTGTCCTCGATCTTTCCGTTCACCTTCTTCAGCGCCTCCTCCAGCATCAGCGCCGCGCCGTACGCGCCGACGGTGTAATAGCCCGGGTCCGCCTTGTACTCCTGGTTGACCGCGTGCACGAAGTTCTTGTTCACCGCCGAGTCGATCCCGGCGGTATACCAGCCGCTGGAGATCACGCCGAGCGCTTCGTCGCCCATGTTCTTCAGCACGCCCTCGTCCACGGAGGTCATGCTCGCGATCACCGGCAGCTTCACGCCGTATTCGCGGTACTGCTTGAGGAAGCGCGGGCCGTTCGCGCCGGCGAACGCGATCAGCACCGCATCGGCCTTGGTGTCGATCTGCGAGATGTACGTGCCGTAGTCGGCGACGTTGAGCGGCGACCACAGCTTCTGGACGACCTTGCCGCCGTTGTCCTCGAAGGCGCGCTGGAAGCCGGCCACACCCTCGTGGCCGAACGCGAAGTCGTCGCCGATGGTGACCACGCGCTTGTAGCCCAGCGTCTTCGCGGCATATTCGCCGAGCGGATGCATCGGCTGCGCGGAGGTGCCGACGGCGCGGACGAACCACGGGTTCACCTTGCGCTGCGTGAGGTCCTCGGCGGCGGCCGACGGCGAGATGATCGGCACCTTCGCCTGGCGGATGTAGTCGTCGATGGCGAGCGCCTCGAAGGCCGCGAGCGGGCCGATGATGACCTGCACCTTGTCGCGCTCGACCAGCTCCTGCGCCTTCGTCTTGGTCACGGCGGGCTGCCCGGCGGTATCCGCCGTGAAGAGCTCCACCTTGCGGCCCGCGATGGTGTTCTTGTGCTCCTTGAGGAAGAGCGCCAGGCCTTCCTCCATCTGGCGGCCGCCGGCGGCCAGGGCCCCGGACTTCACCGTGAGGAAGCCCACGCGAATGGGCTCGTTCTGGGCCTTTGCGGGGATCGAAAGGGCGAGCGCGAGGGACGCGAGCACGCCGGGCAGCGCGCGCGAAATGAGCCGCTTGATCATTGCTCCTCCGGGAAGATTTCGTTTTTGTGGCGAAGACCAGCTGGGCGGATGATATTCCACGGCTGGAAACGGCGTCAACGAATCCAGTCCCCTTTCAACCCGGATTCCCCTCGGCGCGGGAGTCCTGTAAGATATCAGGGATGAGCTCGCTCGCCCTCGTTTCACCCGTCCCGAGCCGCCTGCTGCGGGTCGATATCTTCCGCGAGCTGCGCCAGGACATCCTCGCCTGCCGGCTGCCCCCCGGCGCGGAGCTGCGCGAGGCGGAGCTGGCGGAGCGTTTCGGCGTGAGCAAGTCGCCGGTGCGCGACGCGCTCTCGCGCCTGGTGCAGGAGGGCCTGGTCGACGTCATGCCGCGGCAGGGGTATCGCGTGGCGCCGATCTCGCTGCGCGACGTGCGCGACATGTTCCAGTACCGCGCCGTGCTCGAGTGCGCCTGCGTGCGGGTGGCGGCGGAGTCGGCGAGCGAGGCGGATTTGCGCGCGCTCGACCCGTTTCGCGAATTCGTGGCATCGGCGCATGCCGATGGCTTCATCGGCTACAACCGCGCCTTCCACCAGGCGCTCGGCCGGCTCTCGGGCAACGCGCGCCTGCTGGGCGCCGTCGGCGGGCAGATCGACCAGATGGACCGTGTCGTCGCGATGAGCGTCGGCGCCATGCGCAGGCGCGAGCCCGCCAGGCTCGTCGCGCAGCACGCGGCGATCATCGACGCCCTGCAGGCGCGCGAGGCGCGGCGCGCGCAGGGCCTCGTCGCCCGCCACGTCGAGGAAGCGCAGCGCCGCGTGTGCGATGCCCTGCTCAAGCTCGCGGTGGTGGAATAGCGCCGCCGCAATCAACGTCCCTACCGGAGAAACAGATGTCCGAAGTCATGCAGGAGCCGGTGCGCTCCCAAGGCGCCGTGCGCACGCACGGGCTGTTCATCGACAACCAGCACGTCGCGGGAAGCAATGCAGCGCTGCTCGACGTGCTCGATCCCTCGACGGGGGAAGTGATCGCGCGCATCGCGAACGCGAGCGACGCCGACGTGGACCGCGCCGTGAAGAGCTCGCGCCGCGCGTTCGAGAGCCGTGAGTGGGGCGGCCTTTCGGACCGGCAGCGCGCGCGCCTCGTGAACAAGCTCGCGGACGCGTTCGAGGCGCACCTGGAGGAGCTCTACCACCTGGAGACGACCAACAACGGCCGTCCGATCAACGAGACGCGCGCGCAGGTGAGCCGCCTGCCGGATTTCCTGCGCTACAACGCCGGGCTCGCGCTCGCGCGCCGCGACGCGGTGATCCCCGTGCAGGGACCGTACCTCAACTACACCATCCGCACGCCGCTCGGCGTGGTCGGCAACTCGACGCCCTTCAACCATCCGCTGATGATCATGGTGAAGAGCCTGGGCCCGGTGTTCGCCTCGGGCTGCACGACGGTCGTGAAGCCCTCGGAGTACACGCCGCTCACGACGCTGCGTCTTGCGGAGATCTTCGCGGAAGCGGGGCTGCCGCCGGGCGTGTTCAACATCGTGACCGGCCTGGGTCCCACGACGGGCAAGGCGCTCGCTTCGCATCCCGGCCTCGACAAGTTCGTGCTCACCGGCGGCACCGAGGCGGGCCGCATCACCGGCGCGCTCGCGGGTGAGCGCTTCGTGCACCAGACGCTCGAGCTCGGAGGCAAGACGCCGGTGCTCGTGTTCGACGACTTCGATGTCGACCAGGCGGTGAACTACGCGGCATTCGGCGCCTTCATCGGCGCAGGGCAGACGTGCATCTGCGGCAGCCGGCAGATCGTGCACGAGAAGGTGTACGACGAGTTCGTGGAGAAGCTCGCGGCCAAGGCGAAGACCTTGCGCATCGGCGATCCGGCGGATGCATCCACGCAGCTGGGCCCGGTGATCTCCGCGCGCCAGCGGCAGCGCGTCATGAGCTACGTGCAGATCGGCCTGGACGAGGGCGCTCGCCTGGTGGCCGGCGGCCGCATCCCGGAAGGCGCGCAGTACGCCCGCGGCTTCTTCGTCGAGCCGACGGTGTTCGCCGACGTGAAGCCCACGATGCGCATCTTCCAGGAAGAGGTCTTCGGTCCGTTCGTCTCCGTGACACCCTTCCGCGACGAGGCCGAGGCCATCGCGCTCGCGAACGACTCGCCGTTCGGGCTGGCGGGTGCCGTGCGCACCAACAACATCGTGCGCGCGCATCGCGTGGCGGCGCGGCTGCGTTGCGGCATCGTCTGGGTCAACGACCACCATCGCCTCGATCCCGCTTCGCCGTGGGGCGGCGTGGGGCTTTCCGGCATCGGGCGTGAATGCGGCACCGAGTCGTTCGACGCGCACTTCCAGACGAAGAGCGTGATGGTGAAGGTCGATGACCAGCCGTTCGACTGGTACAAGGATACGGCGGGGCAGCCGCGGTTGAACTAGCGCGGCTTCGCCGTTTCGCGGTACCCAATGAAAAGGGCCTGTCCCGACGACAGGCCCTTTTTCGCTGAAGCCGTCTTGTCGTTACGCGCGCGCCCACTCCGCGGCAGCCTTCGCGGCGGCCGAGCGCGTGTAGAAGTAACCGTTGCGCACGAAGCCGGAGATGAGCGAGGCCTTGGCGTGCACGACGCGGCCCGAGGGCGCGCGATCCACGATCACCTCGTCGGGCAGCCCGTCGAGCATGTGCACGGGAGCGGGACGGCCGTCGGCGAAGCGCGAGGGATAGATCACCTGGGTCTCGAAATCGAGAAAGGCGGGACGGAAGCCGAGGTCACGATTCTCTTCGCTGCGGCCGCCGGTGTCGCGATGGATTTCGTTTTCCTGTTGCAGCACTTGTTGGCTCATCATCGTCACGCTTTTCACGGAGACCTCCTGTTTTCGCCGCCGCCGACGCAAGCCTCGCGTCCATGAATGACAGTTTCCGCGCGAGGGCGCGCTTCAACCATTGCCTAAACTCCCAATCGCGGCCCCGCGCTTCACTGATTCGTCGAGTAGGACTAGCGCCCGGCCGGCATGGGAATTGTCCTAGCGTGTCTGCCGCCGGAACGCGGGAAAACGCATGCGATGGATGGCGATTTCGGCTCGCGACGCCGCGGAGCGTCGTGTGTGATGGCGGCGGCGCGAGGCACGAAAGCCGCGCCGCATCCGTCCATCCATCACAGCGAGGAAACCCATGAAGCTCATCCTGCAAGCAACCCTGGCGGCCGCCGTCGTGTCGCTCGCGATCGCCACGCCGGCGCGCGCCGAGGCGAACGCGCCCGCGAGCGAGCCCACGCATACCGCCCAGGCGGAAAAGCGCATCGAGTGCGTGCACGACAAGGACGCGAAGGCCGGCTCGCCCAGGGACGACTGCGTCGAGGCGCCGCCGGCGCGTGAGCCGCAGACCCACAAGATGGTTCGCTGCAACGAGGAGGCGCGTACGAAGCAGCTGCACGGCGACGAGCGCCGCGCCTTCATGAGCGCCTGCCTCAAGGGCTAGCGCTCGAAACGAAAAAGGCCTGCCGCGATGGCAGGCCCTTCCGCATTCGGTATGCGGCCTTCAGGCGCACGAGGTGCGCTGGTACCAGTAGGCACGCAAGTCGTGGCTCCAGCCCGCGGAGATGGGAACCTTGGGCTGCTGCGCTCGCATCTTCGCGAGCACCCACCGCGCGCGGGCGCGACGCGACCACGTGGGGAAGAACTGCCGCGAAAGGGCTCGCGCGTGCGCGAAGCTGTAGATCTTCATGTCTGTTCTCCGGGATTCGTGTGCTTGCAGCCACATCATGTCGCGGGTCGTGGCGGCGATCTGTCCTCGGAGCGCTGAATCACCTATCGGACTAGTCCTGCAAGTAGCGGGAAGCGGCACGGAGGTCGTCCACGAACTGGCCGTACGCCTCCTCGCCTTCGGGGCGTGCCTTGATGCGCAGCAGGAAGGAAGGGTGGTAAGTCGCGATCACGTCGGGCAGCCCCTCGCGGCGCTGCACCTCGCCGCGGCTTTGCGTGATGCGAAAGCGCGGGCCCAGCAGCACCTTCGCCGCGGTGGCGCCGAGGGCCACGACCAGTTTCGGCTGCACCGCCTGCATTTCGCTCTCCAGCCACTGGTAACACGCCTCGATCTCGCGTTGGGCCGGCGACTTGTGCAGCCGGCGCTTGCCGCGCGGCTCCCACTTGAAATGCTTCACGGCGTTGGTGATGTACACGTGGCGGCGGTCGATGCCGGCTTCGTCGAGCCCCTGGGTGAGGATGCGTCCCGCCGGCCCCACGAAGGGGTGCCCCTCGCGATCCTCGACGTCGCCGGGCTGCTCGCCCACGATCATGATCGGCGCGCGCGCATCGCCCTCGCCGAACACGGTCTGGGTGGCGTTCGCCCATAGCGGGCAGTCCCGGCACCCGGCCGCGCGCTTGCGCAGCGCTTCGAGCTGCGCCGCGGCGGCTGCCTTGCCCAATGTCTTCGCCAAGTGACGTACCTCACATCGCGGTCGCGCCGCCGGGAGCATGCTGTAATCGACATTGGCGCCGCGCGGCCGATTGCCGCGCCCGCTGGCAATCCTTCCTTCGGGGGAAGACAATGGAAACGCGGCAGCGTGCCCTGTTGCCGCCGGAGCCTCGCATGCGCGTCTGTGCCTGCATTGCCTCATTGCCCGTCGTCTTCGCCACCGCGGCGTTCGCCGCCGACGAGACCGACCTGTCGACGCGCTCACGTGCGCTCGCCGCGAAATCGTTCGACGCCGCCCAGGCACCGTTCACCCAGCGTCCGGAAGTCGCCGCGCCGCTTTTTTCCCCGGCGCCGCCCGCGCGTGTGAACGATACCGGCGGATGCGCCCCGCAATCGACGCAGGGGCTGTGCTACGAGGGCGTGCACGGCCAGCTCGTGTATCGCGGCGCGCGCGGTTACATGCCGCACATCGAGGGCCTCACGCCCGAAAGCGTGGCGCTTCGGCGCGGCAAGCTGATACTGCGCTACAGCTTCAGGTAACGGAGGCGCGGCGGGCGAAGATTTCGCGCGAGCGGCCCTCGCGCGCCGCGCGCAGGCATTGCTCGCGGTCGCTGTCCTCGCGGGCGTTGCAACGCGCACGCTCCACGTCGTAGTGCGCCTTCACCTTCGCGATGCGCACGTCGTCCGCCGCGGCCACGGTGCCGTGGTAGCGGGCGATGAGCTCGGCCCTCTTGATCCGCTCGTCGCCGTGGACCCGCGCCTTGCAGATCTCGCGCGCGACATCCTGCTCGCCGCGGCAGGCCGCGAGTGCCACGCGCGTTTGCGCCTCGATGCCATGGCGCGCATCCAGGTAGTCCCCCCGTGACATGAGGGTGGGCGGCGAGTCGACCGCGGCGTCCAGCCCGAGCGCGCCCGCGCTCACGACGGCGCCGAGCACGATGGTCGCGAAGAATGTCGTGGGCTTCATGTGCCTCCCCAGGCAAAAAGGGGCCGGTGCGTGCACCGGCCCCTTCGATGTTCCTGGCCTCGCCCCGCCGCGGCGGAGCGGGACCGGTGCGTCACTTGCCGGTCTTGCTCTGCGAGCTCGAGGTGTTGCCCGTCGTGCCCGCGCTATTGCTGCTGGCGCCCGACGTGCCGCCCATGCTGCTGGAGCTGCCCGTGCTGCCCATGCTGCTCGAGCTGCCCGACGGGTTGGACGAGGACGTCGACATGTCGCTCGACTTGCTCGAGCGCTTGGCGCTGGTGTCGTTGGTCGATGCCACGTTCTTGCGCATGCCCTTCGCATCGGCCATGGCCTTCTCGTGGTCCGCCTTCGCCTGTTTCTTGCAGGCGCTCTTTTCCTTGCCCTTCTGGTCGTCGCACTTTTCCTTCGCGACGTCGTACGCGGCGTCGGCCTTGGCCTTGGCGACCTTGTACTCGCCGTCGGTGGAATTCTTGCGCTTGGCGTCGAGCTCCGCCTTGGCGACCTTTTCCTGGCCCTTCGCTTCCTTCTCGCACACGTCCTTGGCGTTGCCGCTCATGGACTTGCACTTTTCCTTCGCGGCCTTGTAATCCGCCTCGATGCGGTCCTTCTCGGCCTTGTCTTCGCTCTTCGCTTCGTTCTTGGCGGACTTGTCCGCGTTGCGATCGGCCTTGGTGGTCTTCGTGCTCATCGAGTTGCCCGTGGTCGGGGTACTCGTGGCGCCCGTGGCGCTGCTCGAGCCGCTCGGTGTCGTTTGTGCGGTGTTCGAGCTCGTGCTTCCGGTCGTCTGCGCCGGAACAAGGGCCGCCGTACCGAGCAGGAGGGCCCCGGACAGGGCGGCGTAAAGAGTGCTCATTTTCATATTTGGCTCCTTCGCGATTCCAGTCACTGGGAACTCCGGCTGCGACCCGACGCGCTTCGGGGGTTGCGGCCGTTGCCTTCGATGCGGTCCCAATTCATGGCGTTTCCAGATTGAAGGTTTGGAAACGCTAACCTGCCGGGGCCCGATGCCCGCGGCAATCTGAATCATGATTCGTGCGGGCGCCACGATCTGTCGGCGGAGAGGAAGGCACGTCGGGTAAACTTCTGATCCCGCTGTCAGACGATTCTGACAATGTGGGAAGGCGCCGACGCCGCCATGGCGCTTCGTCTGGCAGCCGCGTCCTACGCGCTGCGCTAAGCTGGCAATCCACTTCGGAGAACACCCACCATGAACGCACAAGCCAACGGCCCGTTCCAGCTTCCCCCGCTGCCGTGGGACGAGGGAGCGCTCGCGCCCGTGATTTCGGCGCGCACGATCGGACTGCACTACGGCAAGCACCATCGCACGTACGTCACCAAGCTGAACGAGCTCGTCGCCGGTACGCCCATGGCGGACATGCCGCTCGAGCAGGTGGTCCGCGAATCGGCCGGCAAGCCCGAGTCGCAGAAGATCTTCAACAACGCGGCGCAGACCTGGAACCACACGTTTTTCTGGAACTGCCTGCGCGCGCCGGGCGGCAGCGGCCCTTCCGGGAAGCTGGCCCAGCGCATCGAGTCGGACCTGGGCGGGATGGACACCTTCCGCAAGCAATTCTCCGAGGCGGCGATCAACTGCTTCGGCAGCGGCTGGGCATGGCTCGTCGACAAGAACGGCAAGCTCGAGATCGCGGCCACGTCGAACGCGATGACGCCGATCGCGCAGGGCGGCACGCCGATCCTCACGATCGACGTCTGGGAACACGCCTACTACGTCGACTACGAGAACCGCCGCCCCGAGTTCGTGAACGCCGTCATCGACCGCCTGCTCAACTGGGATTTCGCCGCGCAGCAACTCGAGAAATCGGGACAGCGCAAGGCTGCTTGAACGCGGCGCTGCGCGCGCATCGCGCACGCCCCGAAGCGTCCGGGGTCCGGCACAATGGCGGGCCCCGGATCGCCATGTCTTCCACTCCCTCCGCCGCGTCGCAGCGCCCCGTCGCGCTGTGGCTGCTCGCCTGTTGCGTCCTCGTCTTCGCGATGGTGGTCGTGGGCGGCATCACGCGCCTGACCCATTCGGGACTTTCCATCGTCGAGTGGCAACCGCTGATGGGTGCCTTGCCGCCGCTCGACGAGCATCAATGGGAAGAGACCTTCGCGAAGTACCGCGCGACGCCCGAGTTCCGGCTGCGCAACCACGACATGACGCTCGGCGGTTTCAAGGGCATCTTCTGGTGGGAATACTCGCACCGGTTGCTCGGGCGCGTGATAGGTGCCGTGTTCCTCCTGCCGTTCCTCTATTTCGTCGTGCGGCGGCGCATCGATCGGCCGCTCGCCTGGAAGCTCGCGGGCATCTTCCTTTTGGGCGGCCTGCAGGGCGCGCTCGGCTGGTTCATGGTGAAGAGCGGGCTGGTGGACGATCCGCGCGTGGATTCGCTGCGCCTCGCCGCCCACCTCGGCATGGCGTTCCTGCTCTTCGGCCTGATCCTCTGGACCGCCCTCGGCCTGCTCGTGCCGCGCGGGACCAATCCAGCGCGCGCTCCGCGGACGCTCGCAAGCGTGCTCGTCGGCGTGGTCTTCCTGATGGTGTTGTCGGGCGCGCTGGTGGCGGGCATTCGCGCGGGCTCCGCGTACAACACGTGGCCGCTCATGGACGGGCGATGGATCCCGCCGGAGATCCTGCTGATCGAGCCGTGGTGGAAGAACCTCGTCTACAACATGGCGACCGTGCAGTTCGACCACCGTTGCATCGCGTTTCTCGTGGCGGGGCTCTCGGCCGGCACGTGGCTCGTCGTGCAGCGAGCGTCCACGCCCTCGCGCGCGCGCCGATGGTCGCACGCACTGCTCGCGGCCACGGCGCTGCAGTTGTGCTTCGGCATCGCCACGCTGCTGCTGCGCGTGCCCCTGCCGCTCGCGGCACTGCACCAGGCAGGTGCCATGCTGGTCTTCACGTGCGCCATCGGCGTGCGCCACGCGCTGCGGTTACAGCAGTAATCGCCGTCCCTGCGTCCCTGTGAAGCACTTCACGCGGCGGCCCGCGAGGCGTCGCGATAATCATCGAGGGAAAAAAACAGGAAAGCCGGCAATGACCACGGACGGCACGTATTCGCACGACGGCGGCAAGCAGGCCGTCCGTGTGCGCCGTTTCCTGCTGGGCCTGGCTGCCTACGGAATCTGCATCCCGCTGCTGGCGGTGGCGTACCTCCTGCGGCTGATCCCGCTCGAGCCGGTGGTCACCGCCTCCGCCGCGATCATCGCCGTCAACGCGGGCCTCTACGCGCTCTTCCGCAGCCGCCGCAACGAGCGATTCGCGGATCCGAGCCTGACCTGGCTGCAGATCGTCGCCGCGACCACGGTGCTCATGTACGTGGTCTACCACTTCGACCACGACCGCGGCCTCGCCTTGATGATGTGCCTCGTGATCCTCGCGTTCGGCACGTTCCGCTTCAACACGCGCCAGTTCATGCTCGCGGCCGGGCTCGTCCTCGCGGGCTACGCCGCGGTGATCAACCTGCTCATGTGGATGAAGCCCGAGGTGATCGACATTCCCCTCGAGGCGTTCCAGTGGATCGCGCTCTCGCTCGTGCTGCCGTGCTTCGCGGTAGTGGGCGGGCGGCTTTCGGACCTGCGCCAGCGCCTGCGCCGCGCCAACAGCGAGCTCACCTCGGCGCTCGCCATGATCCAGGAGATGGCGACGCACGACGCGCTCACGGCGCTGCCCAACCGCGCGCTCTTCCACGAGACGCTCAACCACGCGATCGGCCAGGCGGAGCGCCACAAGCGCTCGCTCGCGGTGTTCTTCGTCGACCTCGACCGCTTCAAGTTCATCAACGACAGCCGCGGCCACGGCGTCGGCGACCGCGTGCTGCAGGAAGCGGCGTTGCGCCTCACCGCGGCGGTGCGGTCGAGCGACCTCGTGGCGCGGCTGGGCGGCGACGAGTTCGTCCTGCTGCTGGAGGGATTCGGCGATGCCTCGGAGCTCGCCGAGATCGCGAACAAGGTGCTCGCGAACCTCGAGCCTGCGTTCGTGGTCGGCGGCCAGGAGCTGGCGCTCTCCGCCAGCATCGGCGTGTGCACCTATCCGCAGGGCGGCCTCGATGCGCAGACGCTGCTCTCGAACGCCGACATCGCCATGTATCGCGCCAAGGAGCAGGGCCGCAACCGCTTCTGCTTCTACGCCGCGCCGGACGACGCCACGAAAACCGGGACGTACCCCATTTCCCGTATGGAGGACCAGTGTTCCGCCATGCGGGAAATGGGGTACGTCCCCATTTTGGGGTCAGTTGCCGAAGAGGGCGGCGAGGAGGGCTGCGACCAGCATGACGGCGTAGCGCTGGAAGAGCGTCACGTGTCGTCCCTGGGGGTGCGGGGCGCGGCGTAGGGCGCGTTGACTTCGAGCAGCGCGCGGCCCTTCGCGGCGTGGGCCTCGATCAGGCACTGGTCGCGGCGAAAGCCCGTGAGCGGGTCGCAGCGCGCGCGGTCCACGAGATAGCGCGCATCGATGCGGGCGCGCTGCGCGGCACGCGCGGCCTGCTCGGTATGGCGATAGTCGGCTTCGATCTGCGCCAGGCGAACGATGCGGTCGGCCGCGGCGCGCACGCGGCAGATGCCGGCACCGGCGTCATCGAGGTCGTCGCAGCGGCTCTCGGCGATGCTCCGCAGCCATTCGGCGTGGAGCGTCGCAGACCGGTACTCGTCGGGACTCATCGAACTCGGTGGCGGGGTGAGCGCGGCGCCGATGCCGATCGCGGCAGCGCCGGTGATGATCGCTCCGGTACCCAGCGCGACCAGGATTGCTCGTGTCATGGCTCCCTCCAGGTTTCGCCGTTTCGGGGCGCGATCCAATGCGCACCGCTACGCCCTCGCCATGATCGTCAGCGAGGCCCGGAGGGTCTGTAGGAAATGCTGAAATAGGGCGTTTCCGACGCGGCTGATACGCGCGTCGGAATCGTCTTACAGCGATACCGCGCTCAGGTGCAGCCGCGCAGCAGGTAGATCAGGAACAGGATGGGGATCGGCACCCCCAGGGCCCACAGCAGGATGTAGCCCACGCGTCCCTGCTGGTCGGCGGGCAGGCTGCGGAAGTCGGGCAATTTCATGGACGATTCTCCGATGAGTACGTGCAGCCATCATGTCCAAGACGCCCGTGGCGGTCATCTGGAGGTGTCCGATTCCCGTGTAGGAACAAGGCTTTCCCCGCAGCGGGACTGCGCGCTGCGCCGGGTCCGGCCGCGGTGCCACGGATTTCTTCTCCCGGGGCGGGGCCTATAGTCGGGAAGACTCGATCCGGGCCCGTCCGCATGTCCGAACGCACCAGCGCCACCTTCCGCTTCTACGAGGAGCTGAACGACTTCCTCCCGGACGAACGGCGCAAGGTGGAGTTCACGCTGCCGATCGATCGCGCCCGCTCGGTGAAGGATGCGATCGAGTCCGCGGGCGTGCCGCATCCCGAGGTGGACCTGATCCTCGTCGATGGCGTGTCGGTGGATTTCGGCCACGTGCTGCGCGGCGGCGAGCGCGTCGCCGTCTATCCCATGTTCGAGCGTCTCGAGATCGCGCCGGTGCAACGCCTGCGCGAGGTGCCGCTGCGCGAGCCGCGCTTCGTCGCCGACGGCCACCTCGCCAAGCTGGCGCGGCACCTGCGCATGGCGGGCTTCGACACGCTGTGGGACAACGGCTGGGACGACGATCGCATCGTCGCCGCATCGCTCGCCGGGCGCCGCACCATCCTCACCCGCGACAAGGGCATGCTGCGCCGCGCCGAGGTCGAGCGCGGCTACTTCGTGCGTGCCGTGGCGAGCGAGGCGCAGCTCGCCGAGGTGCTGCATGCACTGCAGCTCGAGGCGCGCGTGCAGCCCTTCATCCGCTGCCGCGAGTGCAACGTCCTGCTCGAGGAAGCGAGCGCGGCCGAGGTGGCCGAGCGGGTGCCCGGGCGCATTCGCGAGATGTACGACACCTTCCGCCATTGCCCTGCCTGCGGCCGCGTCTACTGGCAGGGGAGCCACTACGACCGCATGCGTGCCGTGTTGCAGCGGGCGCTCGCACGCCAATCGCACGATTGACCGGCATGGAACCCGCGCCGATACTCGATCGATGACCTCCCGCCGGCCCACGACCCTGCGTGCCGCCTTCGCGCCGGCGATCCTTTCGATGCTGGCCGCCTGCGCGATGCTGCCGTTTCACGATCCGCCGCAGGTGAGCGTGGCCGGCGTCGAATCGCTCGAGGGCGAAGGCATGGAGCTGCGCATGCTGGTGAAGCTGCGCGTCCAGAACCCGAACGACGTGCCGATCGACTTCGACGGCGTCTATCTCCGGCTGGATGTCCTCGACCGCACGTTCGCCACCGGCGTGAGCTCGGCACGCGGCACCGTCCCGCGCTTCGGCGAGGGCGTCGTCGCGGTGCCGGTGACCGTCTCGATCGTGAATGTCGGCCGCTACGCGTTCAGCCTCTTCCAGGGCGGCAAGGTGCCCGAGCGCATCAACTATCGGCTCGAGGGCAAGCTCAACGGGCCGGGATTCGGCGCGGTGCGCTTCCAGGCGCAGGGCGAGCTCGCGCTGCCGGGACTCGGTATCGGCTCGCCCTGAATCAGGCGCCGCGCAGGTGCCACGCCTTCGGGCGCGTGAAGGTCTCGATGCCCGAGGTGGACAGCGTGAGGCCGATGCCGGAATCGCCCACGCCGGACCACGGCAGCCGCGGGCTCACGCGGTCGCAACAGTTCCAGTACACGGAGCCGGCATTCAGCTGCGCGAGGATGTTCTCGGCGCGATGGCGATCGCGCGTGTAGACCCCGGCGGTGAGCCCGTAGCGCGTGTCGTTCATGAGCCTCACCGCCTCGGCATCGTCGCGCACGCGCATGATGCCGATGACCGGGCCGAAGCTCTCCTCGCGCATGAGCGCCATGTCGTGGCGCACCTCGGTGAGCACCGCGGGCTCGAACCAGTTGCCCGCGGCGTTGACGCGCGTGCCGCCCGTGAGCAGCTTCGCCCCCTTCGACACCGCATCGCGCACCTGGGCCTCGAGCACGTCCAGCTGCGCCGCGCGCGTGAGCGGCCCGATGTACGTCGTGTCGTCGGTGGGATCGCCGCGGCGGAAGCTGCGCACCTCGCCCACGAAGGCTTCGACGAACGCGTCGTGGATGCTCTCGTGCACGTAGATGCGCTCGACCGAGCAGCAGCTCTGCCCGGTGTTGTAGAAGGCGCCGTCGGCGAGGCTCGCGGCGGTGGCCTTCACGTCGACGTCATCGCAGGCATAGATGGGGTCCTTGCCGCCGAGCTCGAGCTGCAGCTTCACCATGCGGCGCCCGACGCTCTCGGCGATGCGCTTGCCGGTGGCGACCGAGCCGGTGAAGAACACGCCATCCACGGGCAGGGCGGTGAGCGCAGCCCCGACCTCGCCCGCGCCGATCACGGGGATGAACACCTCCTGCGGCACGCCGCTCGCATAGAGCAGGCGCGCGATCTCCGTGCCCGTGAGAGACGCGAACTCCGAAGGCTTGTAGAGCACGGTGTTGCCGGCGAGGAGCGCGGGCACGAAGACGTTCGCCCCGACGAACCACGGGTAGTTCCACGCCGAGATGTTGGCGACCACCCCGAGGGGCTCGTGCGACACCCGCTCCTCGAGCTTCGCCTCCGCATCTTCGTGCACGCGCCGCGCGGCGAGCGTTGCGGCGGCCTGCTCGAGGAAGAAATCGAGGCGCGGCAGGAGTCCCTTCAGCTCGTTGCGGGACTGTGCGATCGGCTTGCCGACCTCGAGTGTCAGCACCTGCGCCAGCCGCTCGGTCTCGGCGACGACGTGCTCGCGGAAGCGCGCGATCATTTCCAGGCGCGACTTGAGCCGCACACGCGCCCATTCGGGCTGCGCGGCACGCGCGCGTTCGTACTTGCCGCGCACGCTCGCGGCATCGTCCGCCGGCAGCGTGCCGACGACCTCGCCATTGGCGGGGTTGCAGATGCGCAGCGACGCCACGGTCAGGCGGCGACGGACATCACGGGCGAGGCCTTGCCCGTGCGCTTGCGCAGCTCGCACGCGTGCAGGAAGGCGCGCAGCAGCGGCCGGCTGTCGATCACGTCCGGATCCCGCGGGTCCATGAATTCCGGGTGCCATTGCACGCCGACCACGAAGCTGTGGCCTTCCCAGCGGATCGCTTCCACGATGCCGTCGGGCTCGCTCGTGGCCTCGACCACCAGGCCTTCGCCGAGATGCTTCACCGCCTGGTGATGGATGGTGTTGATGCGGGTGACGTGCACCTTGGGGTAGATGCGCGAGAGCCAGCTCCCGGGATGGATGCGCATCTCGTGGTAGCACTGGTCGTAGAGCGTCTCGTGCCGGTGCACGCCCTTCTCGGGGCATTGCGTGGCGATGTCCTGGTAGAGCGTGCCGCCGAGGGCCACGTTGATCACCTGGTGCCCGCGGCAGATGCCGAACACGGGCTTGCCCTGGGTCACGAACTCGTTGAAGAGCTCGATCTCGTACTGGTCGCGCACCTCGTCGCCGGACCAGAGCGGGTTCAACGGCGACTCGCCGTAGCTTTTCGGCGACATGTCCGCGCCGCCCTGGAGCAGCAGCCCATCCAGGGTGTTCACGTAGTGCTTGATCTTGAGCGCCTTGGGGAAGTGCGGCGAGGCGAGGCTCATCTCCGGGATCATGAAGGCGAGGACCTCGCCCGACATGATCCAGTTGGCCACGGACTGCTCCAGGTACTGGATCGACTTCGTGGGCAGGAAGGCGCGGCTCGAATCGGGATAGAGGAGCCTCGCGGAGACTCCGATTCTCAACGGTTCCATAAGACGATTATGGCCTCAAAGCGCGGCTTCGAAGAGCCGCGTGAAATCCTCCGCGGTGCAGGGGCGCGGATTGGTGCGATGGCAGGTATCGGCGACGGCGACCTCGACCAGCCGCGGGATGTGCGACGCAGCGACACCCTTGCCGCCCAGCCGTGCCGGGATGCCGATGCGCGACTTGAGCTTCACCAGCCAGTCGACGAACGATTCCGCGCTGCTTCCCGCGCCGCAGACGCGCGCGAGCTCCGCCATCTTCGCCTCGGCCGCCGCGGCGTTGAAGCGCATGACATGGTCGATCATGATGCCGTTGGCAAGGCCGTGGTGCATGTCCACCACGGTGCCCAGCGCATGCGCGCACGAGTGCACGGCGCCCAGGTCCTTCTGGAACGCGATGGCGCCCATCATCGAGCTCATCATCATGTCCGCACGCGCCTGGATGTCGCTCGGCGAGCGCACCGCGCGCTCGAGCGCATGTGCCGCGATGCGCGCGCCTTCGAGCGCGATGCCGTCGCACAACGGATGGTATTCGGGGGAGAGGTAGCTTTCGACGTTGTGCGTGAGCGCATCCATGCCGGTGGCGGCGGTCACCGGCGCGGGCAATCCCAGCGTGAGCTCCGGATCCGCGAACACGGCCCTCGCCAGCAGCGCCGGATTGAACACGATCTTCTTCACGTGCGTGGATTCCTCCGAGATCACGGAGGAGCGCCCGACCTCGCTGCCGGTGCCGGCGGTGGTGGGCAGCGCCACGAAATACGGCAGCGCGTTGGCGATCGGCCGCACGCGCGGGTGATCCCACGCGTATTCGAGGATGTCGCCTTCGTGCACGGCCATGAGCGCCACGGCCTTCGCCACGTCGAGCGCCGCGCCGCCGCCGAAGCCGATCACGCCGTCGGCGCGATGGGCGCGATACGCATCCACCCCGGCGCGGACCTGCGCGCGGTCCGGGTTGCCGGACACACCGCTGTACACGGCGGGCTCGAGGCCCTTCAGCTCCGCCACGAAATCCCCGAGCACGGGGAGCGCGGCGAGTCCCTTGTCGGTGACGACGAGCGGCCGGTGCACGCCATGCTGCCGCAGGTGATCCGCCACGCGGTGGCGCGCGCCGGGCCCGAAATGGATTTCGGTGGGGAAGGAAAAGCGATGGATGTCAGCCATGGAGAAATGAGGCTCCCGCTACCGGGGACCGGCGCGGCCCGCCGCGTCCGCGTTGCTCAGATGATCTCGAAGTAACGCTTGAGCTCCCAATCGGTGACGGTGTCGAGCCATTGGCGCCATTCCCATTCGCGCGTCGCGGCGAAGTGGTCGACGAAGTCGCTTCCGAACCATTCGCGCGCGAGCTTCGAGGCGTGGAAGATGCGCGTGGTCTCGATCAGCGTGCGCGGCGCGCGCACGACGCTCTCGCCGCCGACGTTGTCGCCATGGATGGGGTCCGTGGTGAGCGCGAGTCCCTGCTCGACGCCTTCCAGCCCCGCCGCGACGACCGCGGCGATGGCGAGGTAGGCGTTCATGTCCGCGCCCGGGCAGCGCGTTTCCAGGCGCGTGGACTTGGGGGAGCCCGGCAGCACGCGGAAGGAAGCGGTGCGGTTGTCGATGCCCCACGTGGGCTTCACCGGCGCCCAGAAGCCGTCCACGAGCCGCTTGTACGAATTCACGGTGGGCCAGAACATCGGCCCGAATTCCATCAGGAATGCGACCTGTCCCGCGAGGTAGCTCTCGAAGAGCTTCGACATCCCGTTGTGCCGGCCCTTCGCGTCGTGGAAGAGGTTCTTCTTGCCATCGGTGAGGCTCTGGTGCAGGTGCCCGGAGCAGCC
>DATMJE010000281.1:0-3286 GCA_035553995.1 Usitatibacter sp.
TCTTGAGCTCCAGCACCTCGCCCTTCACGTCCACCGTGATCTTCTTCGAGAGGTCGCCGTTCGCAACGGCCGTGGTCACCTCCGCGATGTTGCGCACCTGGCCCGTGAGGTTGCCGGCCATGGAGTTCACCGAGTCGGTCAGGTCCTTCCACGTGCCCGCGACACCCTTCACCTTCGCCTGGCCGCCCAGCTTGCCTTCCGTACCCACCTCGCGCGCCACGCGCGTCACCTCCGAGGCGAAGGAGCCGAGCTGGTCCACCATCTTGTTGATCGTCTTCGCGGTGCGCAGGAATTCGCCCTGCAGCGGACGATCGTCGACTTCCAGCGCCATCGTCTGCGACAGATCGCCCTGGGCGACCGCGCCGATCACGCGCGCGGTTTCGCTCGTGGGGTACACGAGGTCGTCGATCAGCGCGTTCACGCACGCGACGGAATCGCGCCAGAAGCCGCGCACGTCGCTCATCTCCGCGCGCTGCTTCAACTTGCCTTCCTTGCCGACCTTCTGGCGCAGGCGCGAGAGCTCCTCGGCCATGCGCTCGTTGAGCTCCACCACCTCGTTGAAGGTCTCGGACACCTTGCCCTGGACGCCTTCCCATTCCACGGGCAGGCGCACGGAGCTGTCACCCTGCTTCAAGCGCGTGAGCGCATCCAGCAGCGCACGGGTTTCCTCCCCGGAGAAGACCCTGCGATCGGGCGGTGGCGGAGCGCCCTTTTCCGCCTTGCCGTTCGCCTTGGTGCCCGCGCGCTTGCGCGTGGCTACCGCGGAGCCCGATTCGTTGATGGATTTTTCCTTCATTTCAGCGCCCGTCATGGCCTGCCCCCAGGTATCGGTCAATGGTGCGAACTTGGTCGTCGATGTTGCCGCGCAGCTTGGTGATCGCTCTTTTGAGGCCCGCATCGTCGAGGGAGCCGGTCTCCATGAGGTGGATCCAGCCCGCCATTGCGGAAAGCGGGGTACGTAATTCGTGGGAGAGGGTCCGCGCAACCTCGCGCGGCAGGGATTGCCGCGCCTGCTGCGACACGGCAGCGATGGCCTTGGTCAGCGCTTCGGCCTCCGCGGCCAGCAGCAGTTCTCCATCGCGAAGCACGAGCGCCGCGCTGCAGCCATCGATGGCCGCGGCGGCCTCGCGGCCCTCCTTGATCTCAACAATGCTCACGCCCGCCGATTGCAGGGCGCGACCGGTGGCTCCGCGTTCCGAGCCCGCGGATACCTTGAGGATGGTCGATATCATCGTCCGTTCCCGGGGCGCGGACACACCCACGCGCCCCCATCCGATGGAACCCATCGGTAATTGAGTCCTATCGAGTATAGGACGGCGGTTTCGGACAAAATGTAGGAGGGGGCCTACACACTGTAGCTCGTTTTACCCCGTTGTTTTACACACGTAAAATGACGCTCGCCACGACTCGAACAAGACCATGGCTTCACGCTCCGCACCGCCACTGAGGGTATTCATTGCCGACGATTCGCCCCCGGTGGCGGAGATGATGAAGGAGCTTCTTACCGATCCCGGACGCGTGGAAGTGATCGGCGTGGGCGAGACCGAAACGGCGGCGATCGAGTCGATCGAGCGGATGCGCCCGGACGTGGTGGTGCTGGATTTGCAGCTCAAGACCGGCAGCGGCACCGACGTCATCCGCGCCGTGCGCGCCAATCCGCAGCTCGCGCGCACCCGCCTCATCGTCACCACCAATCACGCCTCGCCCGAGCTCAAGGCCGGATGCCTGGGGCTGGGGGCGGACGATTATTTCGACAAGCTGAAGGAGCTGGGAGCGCTTGCGCAGCGCGTGCGTGAGCTCGCGGAGGCCAAGGCCCGGGAGGCCGGATAGCCTAGGCCGTGGGCGCCTCGATGCAGACCTGCCCTTCGACCACGCTCACCTTATACGTGCGCAGCGGCACCATGCACGGCGGGGCCTCGACGCGACCGGTGGGGATGTGGAACGCGCCGTTGTGGAAATTGCACTCGACGATCTCGCCATCGATCTCGCCCTCGGAGAGCGAGCCCGGGCCGTGCGTGCAGGTATCGTCCGTGACGAAGAAGCGGCCGCCGAGATTGAATACCGCGAGGATGAGCCCGTCGCGCTCGACCTTGAGCGCGGTGCCCTCCGGCACCTCGCTCGCGGGACAAAGGGAAAGCATGGATGCGGATTCGGTCATGATTGGAGGGTGTCGCGTTTGACCGCATTTTACCGCGTTTGCTAAAGTGAATGCATAAAGAGGAACGCCGTTCCGTATAGAGGAATGCGCTCCTTCACCCGAGGAAACCGCCATGAAAGCCGAGCAAAACGAACTTCTCACGCGCACCGGTCCGGGCACGCCGATGGGCGAGCTCTTTCGGCGCTACTGGATGCCCGTGCTCCTGTCCTGGGAGTTGCCGGAGCCCGATTGCCCGCCCGTACGCGTGAAGTGCCTCGGCGAGCGCATGGTGGCGTTCCGCGATTCGCAGGGCCGCCTCGGCCTCGTGGACGAGTTCTGCGCGCATCGCGGCGTCTCGCTCTGGTTCGGCCGCAACGAGGAGTCGGGCATCCGCTGCCCGTACCACGGCTGGAAATACGACGTGAACGGCCAGTGCATCGAGGTGCCGTCGGAGCCCGAGGAAAGCGGCTTCTGCAGGAAGATCAAGCTGAAGAGCTATCCGCTGGTCGAGCGCGGCGGGGTGATCTGGGTGTACATGGGGCCCGCGGAGCAGCAACCACCGTTGCCGGAGTTCGAGTTCGCGACGGTGCCCGAGGACCAGACGTACATGTCCAAGCGCGTGCAGGAGTGCAACTGGATGCAGGCGATGGAAGGCGGCATCGATTCCTCGCACGTGTCGTTCCTGCACAGCGGCCAGCTCAACCACGATCCGCTCTTCAAGGGCGCCAAGGGCAACCAGTACAACCTGGGCGACAAGAAACCGGTGTTCGAGGTGGTCGAAAGCGATGGCGGCCTCTACATCGGCGCGCGGCGCAACGCCGAGGACAACCAGTACTACTGGCGCATCACGCCGTGGGTGATGCCGTGCTTCACGATGGTCCCGCCGCGCGGCGACCATCCCATGCACGGCCACTTCTGGGTGCCGATGGACGACGAGAGCTGCATGGCGTGGAGCTTCGACTACCACCCCGTGCGCGCGCTCACCGAATACGAGCGCCAGGCGATGATGGACGGCCATGGCGTCCACAGCAAGAACATCCCCGGCACGTACCGGCCCATGGCCAACATGGACAACGACTATCTGATCGACCGCGAGGCGCAGAAGCGCGGTGAGACCTATTCCGGCGTGGCGGGCATCGCCATGCAGGA
>DATMJE010000282.1:0-2419 GCA_035553995.1 Usitatibacter sp.
CCCAGCCCATGAAGCGATGCAGGCCGCCGTGCGCCTCGATCACCGCGAGGCCGGGCCGCAACCACAGGTGGAACGTGTTGCCGAGCACGATCTGCGCGCCGATCTCCTCCAGCTCGCGCGGGCTCATCGCCTTCACCGTGCCGTATGTGCCCACCGGCATGAAGACCGGTGTCTCGATGACCCCGTGCGCGAGCGTGAGGCGCCCGCGGCGTGCGGCGCCGTCTGTTTCCAGCAGCTCGAACTTCATGGCGGTCCCGGCCGCGGCTTCTGCGGCAACGGGCGTCGCCCCGGCCGCGGCTTTTGCGGCAGTGGGCGTCCCCCCGGCCGCGGCTTTTGCGGCAACGGGCCGGGGCCCGATCTCATTTCCAATGCGGCGGGAAAGTCTTGTCGAAGTACGGCAGCGCCTCGATGCGCTTCGCCCAGGCCTCGATCTTCGGCGGCAGGAGCTGCGTGAGCGCCGTCTCGGGCTTGCGCACCGTCACGCGCTTCATGTAGGCCACGACCGTGTAGAGCGTGATGTCGGCAGCGGTCATCGCATTTCCACCCAGCCAGTCGCCGTTCATCTCCTTCTCCAGCAACCCGAGCTCCTCCGCGAGCTTCTGCTTCGACTCCTCCATCACCTTCGCATCGGGCGGCGCATCGCCCTTCCAGAAAAGCTCGTCGACGATGCGGTCGATGCCCTGCGCATACGCGTACTGCTCGATCTCGCGCGCGAGGCGCCGGATGCGGGCCCGCTCGCGCACATCGCCGGGATAGAGCTTCGGCGCCGCGGCAAAACGCTCGTCGAGGTATTCGAGGATCGCCATCGACTCCCACAGCACGAAGCCGTCGTCGACGATCGTGGGGACCTGGTGGCGCGGGTTGATGGCAATGAACTCGGGCTTGCGCGTATCGCCCGCCTGGAACGACAGCACCTTCAGGTTGTACGGGATCTTCTTGTATTCGAGCGCGAGCCAGACGCGCCACGAAAAGGGCGAGCCGTGCCCGTGGTAGAAATCGACAGCCATCGTTTCTCCTGTCAGTGGAGGGTGAAGCCTTCGAGGGGAACACGCGGCGCGCGCCCCGCGGCGATATCCGCGACGATGCGGCCCGTGGCGAGCGCGAGCGTGAAGCCGAGCGCGCCGTGGCCGACATTGAGCCACAAGTTCGCGTACCGCGTGCGCCCCAGGATCGGGGTGCCGCGCGGCGTGGCGGGGCGCATGCCGCACCACGGATGCAGCTCGCGAAAGTCGCTCGCGTGCGGGAATGCGGCCTTCACCTCGTCCACGAGCTGTTCCACGCGCTCCACGTCGATGCGGCACTGGCGTCCCGACAGGTCCGCCATGCCGGCCACGCGCAGCTCGCCGCCGATACGCGCATAGACGACCTTGCGCTTGTAGTCGGTCACGCTGATGCGGGGCGCACCGCGCTCGTCCGCGATGGGCAGCGAGAGGCTGTAGCCCTTCAGCGGGTAGATCGGGAGGCGCACGCCCAGCGGCGACATGAGCGCCGGTGCGTTGGTGCCGAGGGCGAGCACGTACGCATCCGCCTCGAAGACGCCGGCGCTGGTCTCCACGCCGATGAGGCGGCCCTGCGCGGCGAGGAGGCGCTGCACCTCGATGCCGAAGCGGTAGGCGACCGGGCTCGACCGCGTGGTCATGAGGCGCTTCAGCTCGTTGCAGAACTTCCAGCAGTCGCCCGCGTCCTCGCTGGGCGTGTAGATGGCGCCCGCGATCCTCGCGGCCATCGCCTCCAGCGCCGGCTCCAATGCGACCGTCTCGCGCGCATCGAGCGCCGACTGCTCGCAGCCGAGGCTCGCCTGGAATGCCATCAGCCGGCGTGCCGACTCGAACGATTCACGCTCGGTGTGCACCACGAGCTTGCCATTGCGCACGTACTCGAACTCGATCGCTTCCGTCGCGACCAGGTCGTGCATGAGGTCGCGGCTGTAGAACGAAAGCCGCAGCAGGCGCTCGGTGGTGATGCCGGCCGTCTTCGCGTTGCACGCCGCGAGGAACTCCAGGCACCAGCGCCACTGCTCGATGTCGAGCTCGGGACGAAAGCGCAGCGGCGCATCACGCCGCAGCAGCCACGGCGGGATCTTCGGAATGACCGATGGGCTCGCGAGCGGCGCCACGTAGCTGTACGAAAGCTGGCCGCCGTTGGCGAAGCTGGTCTCGAGCGCGACCGCCTCGTTGCGCTCGAGCACCGTGACCTCGTGTCCGTCGCGCCAGAAGTAGTACGCGCTCGCGACGCCGGCGACACCGGCTCCGAGAATCAGGACTTTCACATTAGTGGCAAAAGACTTTTGACACAGATGAACACAGATGAACGCAGATGAATACGGATATTTCGAATCCGGCCGAGCAGATCCTGAGTGTCGATGCGATGAGGTAAAGAGCTATCGTCTTCATCTGTGTTCATCTGTGTTCATCTGTGT